>JAUHYM010000056.1 GCA_030426515.1 Actinomycetes bacterium | reverse complement strand
TGTCGCCCTTGCGGTTGCCGATCTTGGTGATGCGCGTGTAGCCACCGTCGCGGTCGGCGACCAGCGGCGCGATCTCGGTGAACAGGACGTGCACGACTTCCTTGTCACCGATGACGGCCTGCACCCGACGACGGGCGTGCAGGTCGCCGCGCTTGGCGAAGGTGATGAGACGCTCGGCGAGCGGACGCAGGCGCTTGGCCTTGGTCTCGGTCGTCGTGATCGCCTTGTGGGTGTAGAGGGCAGCGGCCAGGTTCGCCAGCAGCAGACGCTCGTGTGCGGGGCCGCCTCCGAGGCGGGGTCCCTTCGTGGGCTTGGGCATTCTCAGTTACTCCAGGATGAGCTTCGGGTAGGTGTTCAGAGGTTCTCTTCGTCGTAGCCGCTGTAGAAGTGGGCCCCGTCGAAACCGGGAACCGAGTCCTTCAGCGACAGGCCCATCGAGACGAGCTTGTCGCGCACCTCGTCGACCGACTTCTGCCCGAAGTTGCGGATGTTCATGAGCTGGGTCTCGCTGAGAGCGACCAGCTCGCTGACGGTGTTGATGCCCTCGCGCTTGAGGCAGTTGTACGAGCGGACCGACAGGTCGAGGTCCTCGATCGGCATCGACAGCTCGTTCGACAGGACGGTCTCGACCGGCGCCGGGCCGATCTCGATGCCCTCGGCCTCGACGTTCAGCTCGCGCGCCAGGCCGAACAGCTCGGTCAGCGTGTGGCCGGCCGACGCAACGGCGTCGCGGGGGTCGATCGACGGCTTGGTCTCGACATCCAGGACCAGCTTGTCGAAGTCGGTGCGCTCACCGGCACGGGTGGCGTCGACGCGGTAGCTGACCTTGAGCACCGGCGAGTAGATCGAGTCGACGGGAACCTGCCCGGCCTCGGCGTACTCGTTGCGGTTCTGGCCCGCCGACACGTAGCCGCGGCCGCGCTCGATGGTGAGCTCGAGCTCGAACTTGGCGGTGTCGTTGAGGGTCGCGATCACCAGGTCGGGGTTGTGCACCTCGACGCCTGCGGGGGCGGAGATGTCGGCCGCGGTGACCTCACCCTCGCCGGTCTTGCGCAGGTACGCGGTGATGGGCTCGTCGCGCTCGCTCGAGACGACGAGCTGCTTGATGTTGAGGATGATCTCGGTGACATCCTCCTTGACACCCGGAATGGTGCTGAACTCGTGCAGCACACCGTCGATCCGGATGCTGGTGACAGCCGCACCGGGGATCGACGACAGGAGGCTGCGGCGCAGCGCGTTGCCGATGGTGTATCCGAACCCGGGCTCGAGCGGTTCGATGGTGAACCGGCTCCGGTAGTCCGAGATCTTCTCCTCGTTCAGAGTGGGACGCTGTGCAATGAGCACGTGGTGTTCCTTTCGGCTAAGTGCCCGCTATATGACACTTATGGGTGAGGTATTGAGTTCTGATCGAGACGGATGCGGTGCATCCGTCTGAGGGTCGTGCGGCGTCCGAGCGGAAGCGGGGACGCGTGCGTCGCGGGGCATCGCGCTGAACGCGAGCCCCGCGACGGAAGATCAGACGCGGCGGCGCTTCGGGGGACGGCAGCCGTTGTGAGCCTGCGGCGTGACGTCCTGGATCGAACCGACCTCGAGGCCGGCGGCCTGCAGCGAGCGGATCGCGGTCTCGCGACCCGAACCCGGGCCCTTCACGAACACGTCCACCTTCTTGACGCCGTGGTCCTGCGCCTGACGCGCAGCGGACTCGGCGGCCATGCCGGCGGCGTAGGGGGTCGACTTGCGCGAGCCCTTGAAGCCCACGCCACCCGACGACGCCCATGCCAGAACGGCACCCGAGGGGTCGGTGATCGAGACGATCGTGTTGTTGAACGTCGACTTGATGTGCGCGTGCGCGAGCGCGACGTTCTTCTTCTCCTTGCGACGCGGCTTGCGCGCAGCGGTCTTGGCCTGTGCCATGATGTGTTCTCCTCAGTCCTTCGCGCGCGCCTTAGCGGGCCTTCTTCTTACCGGCGACGGTGCGCTTCGGTCCCTTGCGGGTACGCGCGTTCGTCTTGGTGCGCTGGCCGCGCACGGGCAGGCCGCGGCGGTGACGGAGGCCCTCGTAGGAGCCGATCTCGACCTTGCGGCGGATGTCGGCGGCCACCTCACGGCGGAGGTCACCCTCGACCTTGTAGTTGTTCTCGATCGCGTCGCGGAGCGCGATGAGCTGGTCATCGGTGAGGTCCTTGACGCGGATGTTCTCGTCGATCTCGGTCGAGCTGAGAATCTCGACGGAGCGGGTACGGCCGATGCCGTAGATGTAGGTCAGGGCGATGACCACGCGCTTGTCGCGCGGGATGTCGACGCCGGCGAGACGTGCCATGCGGCTCTCCTAGGAGTGTCGTGGAGGTGTGGAGCAGGATCGGTGCCCGGGCCTCCGCCCCGAGGTGTCCCCCGCGTGTGCGGGTTCTGATCCTGCCGTTTGTGTGTGTATTGAGTTGTGAGTCTGCGGGCCGCGTCGAGCGCGGCGTCCGCTCAGCCCTGGCGCTGCTTGTGACGCGGGTTCGACTTGCAGATGACCATCACGCGGCCGTGGCGGCGGATGACCTTGCAGTGGTCGCAGATGGGCTTGACGGAGGGGTTGACCTTCATGATGTTTCCTTGTCGCTGTCTTCGTGCTCGCGACCGATGTGCTCTGGCGCACGGTGGCGCCGCGGCATCCGATCCCGGGCCGTTACTTCTCGGCCGGACTAGCGGTAGCGGTAGACGATGCGCCCGCGGGTGAGGTCGTAGGGGGAAAGCTCCACGACCACGCGGTCCTCCGGGATGATGCGGATGTAGTTCTGCCGCATCTTGCCGGAGATCGTGGCAAGAACCTTGTGACCGTTGGTCAGCTCAACGCGGAACATCGCGTTGGGCAGCGCCTCGGACACAACGCCCTCGATCTCGATGACACCGTCTTTTTTGGCCATAGCCTCGCTATCGCTTCTGCAGACCGGCCGGTCTGCGGTGGATGGGTGGTGGTGAGGTGGGTGGACACGCTCGAATGGGCGCAACGCACCAAAGATCTATGTTATGCGAGTTCCTCGCCTGTGGCAACTCCGGGCGCGTGGCGCTCACCGCGGCACGATGTGCAGCCTCTCGAGCGCGGCAGCGAGGGTCGCCGCCGAGCGGATCTCCGGCATCCCCCATCGTACGACCGGCCGCCCGCTTCGCCCGCGGATCCAGTCCTCGCGCCGCTTCTCGCGGAGAAGCTCCTGTGCAGCGGTGCGCCCCTGCAGCAGGATCGGGTCTGTGTACTTGCCCACGCCGTCGAACTCTCCCCACGCGTTCGCGTCATCGAGGCCGAAGTCGATCTGCCAGGGCTCGCCGTTCGGCCCGGGGAACGGCACCTGGATGCGGGGACGCGCGAACCCGGCGTCCACGAGGTAGAGGCGACTCACGCTCTCGCCCGGCGATTCCGCGCGACCGTCGGCGAGGCCCGCGAGCTCGCGCGCCTGACGGTTGCCGCGCATGCCCTGCGCGCGGTCGATCCGGTCGACGAGCGCGGCGAGCCACCGCGCGGCGGCATCCTCGTCATATGTTCGGTCGGTGGGATGCCAGGCGATCAGGCGCACCGCGGCATCCGCGATCGCGAGCGCTGCCTCCCGCGGCGCCGTGCGCAGCAAGTCGTAGACCGTGCGCGGCACACTGGTGCAGCGGATGCCGTCGACGAGGGCCACATCCTCGTCGGGCAGGGCTGCCCTGTGATGGGCGATCGCGGCGTTCGCGGCGAGGTGGCCGCTGGTTCGTGCGCCCGTCACATGCACGCGACGCGGGCGAACACGGAAGAGCGGGAGTCGGTGGAGGACCGCCGCCGCAGTGTGCGAGAACACCGCCCCTCCCCCGCGCATGTCACGGGCCGCGGCACCGACCTCGAGCAGGTGCCGCTGTTCGGCGTGAAGACGCGACCAGTCCTCAGCCCGCGCGAAGCTGCCCGGGCGCAGACGCCGCAGCGCGCCACGGTCTACGTCTGACCGCAGCGCCGCCGGCGTCATCGAACGAAGAAGCTCCTCGCGCGTGAGAACGGGCGGCGTGGACAGTGGTTCGGGATTCGACGGCGTCATGCCGACATCCGACAGGACCGGGGGCGCTCGTGGAGCGGGCGGGCCGAGGCTGTGGACGAGTCGCCCGGCCTGTCAGGCTGTGGACGAACGGACGCCGCGGCGTCGCCTGCTCTTCGGCTCGGCTGCCGCAGGATCGCTGCGCAACTCCTTGCCCCCGGCGGGGTGGCTCACGTCGATCCCGCAGGCCACGGTCATACCGTGCCCCGAATCAACACCCCTAAGCGCGAATCAACACCCGACGGAGGGAGCCAGGGACCTCCCAGACGCCGAATCAACACATGTGGAACGAGTCAACACGAGTTTGCGCGCAATCCGGTGTTGATTCGTGCGGGACGTGTTGATTCGCGGCCAGCGCGGGCGCGGGGCGCGCGGGGCGAACCGGGAACAGACGCGAGAACCCGGGCCGGAGCCCGGGCTCTGCAAAGGTCTGTACGCGGGGCTCAGCCGCTGATCGCCTGCACCAGGTCGACCTCGGGGTCGCCGGTGAGGCTGATGACCTCGCCGTTGATGGCGACCGTCGGCGTGCCGATGCCGCTGTTGCCCGGCGCGATCGGGGTGTCCTGCGTGCGCGCCGTCACGTACTTCGCGTAGGTCTGGTCGGTGACGCACGCGTCGATCCCCGTGACGCCCGCGGCGGACGCGATCTCGAGGATCTGATCGTCGGTGAGACCCGTGGTGCCCTCGGAAGGCTGGTTCTCGAACATCGCCTGCATGAACGGCATCGACGCCTCGGCATCCGCCACCGCCACGCAGTACATCGCGTTGGCCGACCGGGTCGAGTACTCGGTGCCCTGCGAGGCGCGGTCGAGGATCGAGATCGGGTGGATGTCGAGGGTGATCGAGCCGTCGTCGACGAGTTCCTCGATGGTCGGGCCGTACAGCTGCTCGAACTGGTTGCAGATCGGGCACATGAAGTCGATGTAGGTGGCCACCGTGTCGGGACCGTCGCCGACGGCGATCGCACCGGTCTCGGCGTTGATGTTCGCCGCCTCGGGCGCCTCGCCCTCCCCGCCGGCGAGCGCGTTCATCCAGATCACGAGCCCGGTCACGGCGACCAGCACGACCACCACGGCCACGCTGACCCACACGGCGAACCAGTTCCTCTTGCCCTGCTGTGCAGCCATCATCATCACGTCGTCATCCGATCTCCGCGGCCTCCCGGCCCGCGGCTATGCGATCTCCACGGGGGTCACGCCGAACGGCGCGAGACCCTCTGCTCCTCCATCGGGCGCGGTCAGCACCCAGATGCCGTCTTCGTGGAGCGCGACGCTGTGCTCCCAGTGGCAGCCGTCGAGGCCGTCGACGGTCGAGACCGTCCAGCCGTCGTCCTCCACCAGCGTGTCCTCGGATCCCGCGACCACCATCGGCTCGATCGCGAGCACGAGACCGGGCTTCACGTCCGGGCCCGGGTCGCTCACCCGGTAGTTGAACACCGACGGCGCCTCGTGCATCTTCCGCCCGATGCCGTGGCCGACGTAGTCCCGCAGGATCCCGTACGGCTTGCCGGTCACCGGCGAGGGGCCGTGGTCTTCGATGTAGCCCTGGATCGCGATGCCGAGCTCGTTGAGGCTGTGCGCCGAGGCCATGGCGGCGATGCCCGCCCACAGCGACCCGCGCGTGACGTCCGACAGCGCCTGCCGCTGCGCGACCAGCTCGGGTCGGTCGGGGTCGGGGACGATCACGCTGATCGCCGAGTCGCCGTTCCAGCCGCGCAGCTCCGCGCCGCAGTCGATCGAGACGAGGTCACCGGGCTCGAGCACCCGATCCCCGGGGATGCCGTGGACGACCTGCTCGTTCACCGACGCGCACACCGTGTGGCGGTAGCCGCGCACCATCTGGAAGTTCGAGACCGCACCGCGACCGGTGATCACGGCGGATGCTGCGGCATCCAGTTCGCCGGTCGTGACACCCGGCGCGATCAGCGCGCGCACGGCGGCGAGAGCGTCGGCGGTGATGAGACCAGGCTCGACCATCGCCCGCATCTGGGCGGGCGACTTGTAGATGCCGCGACGGAAGACCACGGTCAGGCGGTGACCTGGCGCACGAGACCGCGCGCCTCGAGGGCGGCGACGATGCGCGCGTTCACCTCGTCGAGCGAGCCCACGCCGTCGATCGTGTCGACGATGCCGCGCTCGGCGTACACGTCGATGATCGGCGCGGTCTCCCGCTCGTAGATCTCCAGACGCTTGGCGATGACCTCGTCGGTGTCGTCGGTGCGTCCCTGCTCCTGGGCCCGCTGCGACAGGCGCGAGATGGACTCCTCGCGGGGCACGTCGAGCAGGATGACCGCGTCGAGGCTCTCGCCCCGGCCGGTGAGGAACTCGTCGAGGTGCGCCACCTGACCGGTGTTGCGCGGGTAGCCGTCGAGGAGGAAGCCCTCCGCGGCGTCATCCTGCGCGAGGCGGTCGCGCACGACCTCGCTGGTCAGCTCGTCCGGGACGAGATCGCCGGCGTCGATGATCGCCTTCACCTTGACGCCCAGCGGCGTCTGGTCCTTGACGTTCGCGCGGAACACATCTCCGGTCGAGACGACCGGAACGCCGAAGGATTCGGCGATCCGCACACCCTGGGTTCCCTTGCCGGACCCCTGGGGGCCGACGATGAGCAGACGGGCAGTGTGTGCGGCAGAGGTCATCGGAGAAGTCCTTCGTAGTGTCGCTGCTGGAGCTGGGCGTCGATCTGCTTGACGGTCTCAAGACCCACACCCACCATGATGAGGATGCTGGCGCCGCCGAACGGGAAGTTCTGGTTCGCGCCGACCGTGGCCAGTGCGATGAGCGGCAGCAGGGCCACCAGACCCAGGTAGATCGAGCCCGGCAGGGTGATGCGGGTGAGCACGTAGTCGAGGTACTCGGCGGTGGGGCGCCCGGCGCGGATGCCGGGGATGAACCCGCCGTACTTCTTCATGTTGTCTGCGACATCGACCGGGTTGAACGTGATCGCCACGTAGAAGTACGTGAAGCCGACGATGAGCAGGAAGTACAGGAGCATGTACAGCGGGTGGTCGCCGCGCGTGAGGTAGTTGTTGATCCACACGACCCACAGCGCCGGCTCCTCGCCGACCTGCGGCTGGTTGAACTGGGCGATGAGCGCGGGGATGTACAGCAGCGACGAGGCGAAGATGACGGGCACGACACCGGCCATGTTCACCTTGATCGGGATGTACGTGTTGGTGCCGCCGTAGGTGCGACGGCCGACCATGCGCTTGGCGTACTGCACCGGGATCCGGCGCTGCGACTGCTCGACGAACACGACCAGGCCGATGACGACGATGCCCAGCGCCAGCACGAGCAGGAACATCTCGAAGCCGCGCGACTGCCAGATCGCCCACATGGCGCCGGGGAAGGTCGCGGCGATCGAGGTGAAGATGAGCAGCGACATGCCGTTGCCGATGCCGCGCTCGGTGACCAGCTCGGCGAACCACATGATGAGGCCCGTGCCGGCGGTCATGGTGATGATCATGAGCAGCTGCGCCCACCACACGTCGTTGGTGAGCAGCTGCTGGCACTCGGGGATGCCGGTGGCGCCGAACAGCTGACCGCTGCGGGCGACGGTGACCAGGGTGGTCGACTGCAGCAGCGCCAGCGCGATGGTGATGTACCGCGTGTACTGGGTGAGCTTGGCCTGGCCGGTCTGGCCCTCCTTGTAGAGGGTCTCGAAGTGCGGGATGACCACGCGCAGCAGCTGCACGATGATCGTCGCGGTGATGTACGGCATGACGCCGAGCGCGAAGATCGAGAGCTGCAGCAGAGCGCCACCCGAGAACAGGTTCACGAGCGAGAGCAGACCTTCGGTGGTCGAGCTCTGCGCGATGCAGGACTGCACGTTCGGGAAGTCGACGAAGGGCGTCGGCACGTGCGCACCGAGACGGTACAGGGCGACGATCGCCAGGGTGAACCCGATCTTGCGCCGAAGATCGGGCGTGCGGATGATCCGCGCGATGGCGCTGAACAAGGACTTGCCTCCTGAGGGGTTCCCGGCGCACGCTCACGCGCACGTGGCGCGCCGAATCACCAGGGTAACCCAAACGGGGGCCGGAGCATGCGCTCCGACCCCCGTTGTGGTGTTTAGTTGACGGTTCCGCCGGCGGCGGTGATCTTCTCCTCGGCCGAGCCGGAGACCTTGTCGACGGTCACGTTCAGTGCCACGTCGATGTTTCCGTTGCCGAGAACCTTGACCTTCTCGTTCTTGCGGACCGCACCCTTGGCGACCAGGTCGGCGACGGTCACGTCGCCCCCGGTCGGGTACAGCTCGGCGAGCTTGTCGAGGTTGACCACCTGGTACTCGACGCGGAACGGGTTCTTGAACCCGCGCAGCTTCGGAGTGCGCATGTGCAGCGGCATCTGGCCACCCTCGAACCCGGGGCGCACGGTGTTGCGGGCCTTCGTGCCCTTCGTGCCGCGACCGGCGGTCTTGCCCTTCGAGCCCTCACCGCGACCCTTGCGGGTCTTCGCGGTGTTGGCGCCGGGGACCGGACGCAGGTGGTGGACCTTCAGCACGCCCGCGCGGGCGGCTTCCTTCTTCTCTGCCTTGTCGGCCATCAGTCGATCTCCTCAACCTTCACGAGGTGCGAGACGGTGTTGACGTAACCGCGCGTCTGGGCGTCGTCGGGACGGACGACGGAGTCGCCGATCCGCTTGAGCCCGAGAGAGCGCAGCGTGTCACGCTGGTTCTGCTTCTCGCTGACCTTGGACTTTACCTGGGTCACCTTCAGACGCGAGGCCATCAGGCACCTACCTTCTGCTCGGCGGCCTTGGCGGCGGCAGCGGCCTCGGCGCGCACCAGGCGAGCCGGTGCCACGTGGTCGAAGTCCAGCCCGCGGCGCGCGGCCACGGAGCGGGGCTCTTCGAGCTGCTTGAGCGCCTCGACCGTCGCGTGGACGATGTTCAGCGTGTTCGACGAGCCGAGGCTCTTCGAGAGCACGTCGTGGATGCCGGCGCACTCGAGGACGGCGCGGACCGGACCACCGGCGATAACACCGGTACCGGCGGCGGCGGGGCGCAGGAGCACCACACCGGCGGCAGCCTCACCCTGGACGGGGTGCGGGATCGTCTGCTCGGCGCGGGGCACGCGGAAGAAGTTCCGCTTGGCCTCTTCGACACCCTTCGAGATCGCGAGGGGAACCTCGCGAGCCTTGCCGTAGCCGACGCCGACCAGGCCGTTGCCGTCTCCCACGACGACCAGCGCCGTGAAGCTGAAGCGGCGACCGCCCTTGACGACCTTCGACACGCGGTTGATGGTGACGACGCGCTCCAGGAACTGGTCCTTGCTGTCGCCACGGCCACCGCGGTCACGGCCACCCTGGTTGCGGTCACGGCCGCCACGGCGACCCTGACGGTCTTCGCGGGGCTCGCGCTCGGTCTGCGCCTGCTCGGTCGCTGCCTGCTCGGGAGCGGCCTGCTCGGTGGCGGTCACTTCGGTCTCCTTGTTGTCACTCACAGGTTCAGCCCTCCCTCACGGGCGCCGTCGGCGATCGCGGCCACGCGACCGGCGTAGCGGTTGCCGCCGCGGTCGAACACGACCTCGGTGACACCGGCAGCCTTCGCGCGCTCGGCGACGAGCTCGCCGACCTTGTGCGCCTTGGCGGTCTTGTCGCCGTCGAAGGCACGCAGGTCCGTCTCGAGGGTCGAGGCGGAGGCCACGGTGCGGCCCACGCTGTCGTCGACCAGCTGGACGAACACGTGACGCGCCGAGCGGGTCACGACCAGGCGCGG
Source organism: Actinomycetes bacterium (assembly GCA_030426515.1). GTDB lineage: Bacteria > Actinomycetota > Actinomycetes > Actinomycetales > Microbacteriaceae > Microbacterium. The sequence continues at coordinate 3,318 of JAUHYM010000056.1, read as the reverse complement.
ACGCGCCTCGGTGCCGACGATCTTCTTGCGAAGACGGGCGTGGCGGCGCGCACGGGCGCCGGACTTCGTCTTGACAGCCATGCTTACTTACCAGCCTTTCCGGCCTTGCGGCGGACGACCTCGCCCGCGTAGCGCACGCCCTTGCCCTTGTACGGCTCGGGCTTGCGGATCTTGCGGATGTTGGCGGCGGTCTCGCCCACGGCCTGCTTGTCGATGCCGCTCACGGTGAGCTTGTTGGTGCCCTCGACCGTGAACGTGATGCCTGCCGGCGGCTCGACCAGAACCGGGTGCGAGAAGCCGAGCGCGAACTCGACGTTCGAGCCCTTCTGCTGCACGCGGTAACCGGTGCCGACGACCTCGAGGCCCTTGGTGTAGCCCTGGGTCACGCCGATGATGTTGTTGTTGATCAGGGTGCGGGTCAGGCCGTGGAGCGAACGCGACTCGCGCTCGTCGTCGGGACGGGTGACGACCACCTGGCCCTCTTCGACCTTGACCTCGATGGGCTTGGCAACGGTGAGGCTGAGCTCGCCCTTGGGGCCCTTCACTGCGACCTGCGGGCCGTCGACCGAGACGGTGACGCCGGCAGGGATGTCGATGGGAAGACGTCCGATTCGAGACATTGTCAGATCACCACACGTAGGCGAGGACTTCCCCGCCCACGCCCTTCTCGTCGGCCTGGCGGTCCGTGAGGAGGCCAGAGCTGGTGGACAGGATGGCGACGCCGAGGCCGCCGAGCACCGTGGGGAGCTCGTTCGACTTGGCGTACACGCGCAGGCCGGGCTTCGACACGCGCTTGATGCCGGCGATCGACCGCTCGCGGTTCGGGCCGTACTTGAGGGTCAGGGTCAGCGACTGGCCGACGCGGGCCTCTTCGACGGCCCAGTCCGAGATGTAGCCCTCCTGCTTGAGGATCTCGGCGATGTGCGTCTTCAGCTTCGAGCTCGGCAGCGTCACCTGGTCGTGGTGCGCCGAGTTCGCGTTGCGCAGACGGGTCAGCATGTCTGCGACCGGGTCTGTCATTGTCATGAGGTATGTCCTTCGTTCATGGAGGTTTCGACTGCCGTTACACGACAGGCGACCTGCGATGAGGCGCCCCGGGGCTCGCGGCCCCGGGGACTTGGGATCAGGCCTGCTGGCCCTCGGTGCGGAACGGGAAGCCGAGGTGGCGCAGGAACGCGCGTCCCTCGTCGTCGGTGTCCGCAGACGTGACGATGGTGATGTCGAAGCCGCGCACGCGGTCGATCTTGTCCTGGTCGATCTCGTGGAAGACCGACTGCTCCTGCAGACCGAACGTGTAGTTGCCGTGGCCGTCGAACTGCTTGCCCGACAGGCCGCGGAAGTCGCGGATGCGGGGCAGCGCCAGCGAGATCAGGCGGTCCAGGAACTCCCACGCGCGGTCACCGCGGAGGGTGACGTGCGCGCCGATGGCCTGGCCCTCGCGCAGCTTGAACTGCGCGATCGACTTGCGGGCGCGGGTGACGATCGGCTTCTGGCCGGTGATCAGGGTGAGGTCGTTGACCGCGCCCTCGATCACCTTGCTGTCGCGAGCAGCCTCGCCGACGCCGGTGTTCACGACGACCTTCACGAGACCGGGAATCTGCATGACGTTCGCGTAGCCGAACTCCTCCTGCAGCTTCTGCTGGATCTCGCTCTTGTACTTCTGCTTCAGGCGGGGCTGGATCTTGCCAGCCTCCACGGCAGTCGCAGTGCTCATATTCAGAGGTCCTTGCCTGACTTCTTCGCGTAGCGCACGCGGACGGTGCGCTTCACGCCGTCCTTGACCTGCTCCTCGACACGGTGGCCGACACGGGTCGGCGTCTTCGTCTCGGGGTCGACGATCTGGACGTTGGAGATGTGGATCGGGGCTTCGTAGGTCTCGATGCCGCCGGTCTTGGTGCCGCGCTGGGTCTGGCCCACGCGGTTGTGACGGGTGTGGAAGTTCACACCCTCGACGATGACGCGATCCTGCTCGACGAGCACCTCGAGGACCTTGCCCTGCTTGCCGCGGTCTCCGCCGCGCTCAGGGGTCGGGCCCGAGATGACCTGAACCAGGTCGCCCTTCTTGATGTTCGCCATGATCAGATGACCTCCGGGGCGAGCGAGACGATCTTCATGAACTTGCGGTCGCGCAGCTCACGGCCGACCGGTCCGAAGATGCGGGTGCCGCGGGGCTCCCCGTCGTTCTTCAGGATGACGGCGGCGTTCTCGTCGAACTTGATGTACGAGCCGTCGGGACGGCGCGTCTGCTTCACGGTGCGGACGACGACAGCCTTGACCACGTCGCCCTTCTTGACGTTGCCGCCCGGGATCGCGTCCTTCACCGTCGCGACGATGGTGTCGCCCACGCCCGCGTAGCGGCGGTTCGAACCACCGAGCACGCGGATGGTGAGCAGCTCCTTCGCGCCGGTGTTGTCGGCGACCTTGAGGCGGGATTCGTTCTGAATCACTTTCTACTCCTTGGGTTCCAAGAAAGCCGCGAGGCTTACTTGGCCTTCTCGAGGATCTCGACCAGCCGCCAGCGCTTGGTGGCGCTGTAGGGGCGGGTCTCGTTGATGAGCACCATGTCGCCGATGCCGGCGCTGTTGGTCTCGTCGTGCGCCTTCACCTTGGAGGTGCGGCGGATGACCTTGCCGTAGAGGGGGTGCTTCACGCGGTCCTCGACCTCGACGACGATGGTCTTGTCCATCTTGTCGCTGACGACGTAGCCGCGACGCGCCTTGCGGTAACCGCGGGCGTCGGCGTCACGGACATCGTGCGCGGAGCTCTCGTGCCCCGGAGCCTGCTTGTCTGTGGTGGCCATCATTCAGCCTCTTCCTTCACGGCCTCGGCGTCGTCCGCCTTCTTGGCCTTGCTCTTCTTCGCCTTCTTCTCCACGGGAGCGGGCGTGGCACGGATGCCGAGCTCGCGCTCGCGGATGACGGTGTACAGCCGCGCGATGTCGCGCTTGACCGCACGGATGCGGCCGTGGCTCTCGAGCTGGCCGGTGGCCGACTGGAAGCGCAGGTTGAACAGCTCTTCCTTGGCCTTGCGCAGCTCTTCGACCAGGCGCTGGTCTTCGAACGTGTCGAGCTCGCTCGGGGCGAGCGTCTTGGTGCCGATCGCCATTACGCGTCGCCCTCCTCGCGCTTGATGATGCGTGCCTTGAGAGGCAGCTTGTGAATGGCACGGGTCAGGGCCTCACGAGCGAGTTCCTCGTTGACGCCGGCGACCTCGAAGAGGACGCGACCCGGCTTGACGTTGGCGACCCACCACTCCGGCGAGCCCTTACCCGAACCCATGCGGGTCTCGGCGGGCTTCTTGGTGAGCGGTCGGTCGGGG
>JAUHYM010000055.1 GCA_030426515.1 Actinomycetes bacterium | reverse complement strand
TCCTCACCGAGCTGCACCAGCGGTTCATGGGACGCCGCCACGACCGCCTGGCCGACCGCCTGCGTCGTCGCTTCGAGATCGGCAACGGACACGATCCGTCGTTCCGATCCGACACCGCCCACATCCGGGAGGACGCCGACTGGCGCGTCGCGGGCGCCGGACCTGGTCTCGAAGACCGTCGGGTCGAGATCACCGGGCCCACCGACCCGAAGATGACCATCAACGCCCTCAACTCGGGCGCCCGCGTGTGGCTGGCCGATCAGGAGGACGCCACCAGCCCCACGTGGAAGAACGTCATCGAGGGCCAGCTGTCGCTGTTCGACGGCATCCGCGGTCAGCTGACGTTCACGAACGAGGCGGGCAAGGAATACCGCGTCACCGCCGAGCGCACGCCCACCATCGTGATGCGCCCGCGCGGCTGGCACCTGGTCGAGGAGCACATCCGCTTCACCGATCGGTCCGGGCGCCAGATGGCCGCCTCGGGTTCGCTGGTGGACTTCGGCCTGTACTTCTTCCACAACGCGCAGGCGCTCATCGACGCCGGGCGCGGCCCGTACTTCTACATCGCCAAGCTGGAGTCCAGCGAAGAGGCGAAGCTGTGGGACGACATCTTCACCTTCAGCGAGCAGCGTCTGGGCATCCCGCACGGCACGATCCGCGCCACTGTGCTGATCGAGACTCTGCCGGCCGCCTTCGAGATGGACGAGATCCTGTTCGAGCTGCGCGACCACTGCGCGGGGCTGAACGCGGGACGCTGGGACTACATCTTCTCGATCATCAAGAACTACCGCGGCCGCGGTGCGCGGTTCGTGCTGCCCGACCGCAGCGAGGTGACGATGACGGTGCCGTTCATGCGCGCGTACACCGAGCTGCTGGTGCAGACCTGCCACAAGCGGGGCGCCTTCGCGATCGGCGGCATGAGCGCGTTCATCCCGAACCGTCGCGATCCCGAGGTCACCGCCATGGCGATCGAGAAGGTCTCGGCCGACAAGAAGCGTGAGGCCGGCGACGGCTTCGACGGGACCTGGGTCGCCCACCCCGACCTGATCCCCACCGCGATGGCCGAGTTCGACGCCGTGCTCGGCGACCGACCCAACCAGGTCGACCGCCAGCGTCCCGACGTGCACGTGACCGCCGACGACCTGCTGAACCTGCAGATCGGCCGCCCGATCACCGCGCGTGGTGTGCACGACAACGTGTCGGTCGGCATCCGCTACATCGAGGCATGGCTGCGGGGCCTGGGCGCCGTCGCGATCGACAATCTCATGGAGGATGCGGCGACCGCCGAGATCAGCCGCAGCCAGATCTGGCAATGGATCCACCAGGACCGTTCGACCGACGACGGCACCCCGATCACCCGTGAGTACATCGAGGGTCTGATCGCGCAGGTGCTGGGCGAGGTCTCACGGAGTGAGGGCGACCGGTTCGACGAGGCCGCCGACATCTTCCGGGATGTCGCGACCGGGGACGACTTCCCCGCCTTCCTCACCCTCGGTGCATACAGCCGCCACCTGGCGGCGTAGCGCACGGACCGCGGATGCCCCGGACAACGGCTGTCCGGGGCATCCGCGTGCCTGCTCGCTGTGCCCCCCGCACCTCGAGCCGCGGAGTGCGTGCCGAGACATCGTGTATCTGGGCGTGGTCTCGTGCTCCAGGTGAGGTCTGGCGCGATCGGCAGGGCGTTGACCGGCGCGTGAGGGCGCGAAAGACTAGCGACATGCGGGTGCTGTTCGCAACGACCGCCAACGTCGGCCACGTCGGGCCGATGATCCCGCTGGCGCGTGCCTGCCAGCGGGAGGGGGTCGATGTGCGCGTTGCCACGCCCGCCTCGTTCGCCCCGCAGGTGCGCGCCGCGGGGTTCGATGTCGCTCCGTTCGGCGAGCCCGCTCCGTCCGAGATCGAGGCGGCGATGGGGGCGATACCTGCCCACGGCGGACGGGAGGCAGCGAACCTCGTGATGATCCGCGACGTGTTCGGCCGACTGCGCGGCGGCGCCGCGCGGGAGGGCATGCGCGCCGCGATCTCCGACTTCCGACCGGATCTGATCGTGCGTGAGCCTGCGGAGGTCGCGTCGCTGGTCGCTGCGGAGTGCCTCGGAATCCCCCACGTGCAGACCGGGATCGGGGTGCTGGATACGCTCCGGCTGCTCCTGGGCATGATCAGCCAGTCGTTCGGCGACTTCGAGCGTGACGAGGAGCTCGTGCCGGGCACGCTGCTGCACGCGGCGGCGCAGGCGCCGCTGTACACGATCGTTCCGGCGGGGTTCGATCGCGAGATCTCGGGTCTGCCCACGCAGCGGTCCATCCACCGCTTTCGGGAGCCGATCGATCCCGGCGACGATGACCTTCCCGCCTGGGGGGACCCGCGCCTGCCCCTGGTGTACGTCACGTTCGGCACCCGCCCGGCACCCCGCGAGATCGACGCGCATCGCCGAGCCCGCGACGCGCTGAGCATCGTTCCCGCCCGGGTGCTGATCGCGGTCGGCCCCGACGCAGACCCCGATGCCCTGCGGCCCTGGCCGCACAACACGATCGTGCGGCGTGTCCCACCGCGATCGGCGATGAGCGCCGCCTCCGCGGTCGTCACACATGGCGGCTTCGGCACGACGATGGCGGCGCTGGCCAGTGGCGCGCCGCAGGTGGTGATTCCGCTGTTCGCCAGTGACCAGTGGCTCACGGCCGCGCGCGTCGAGGCGGTCGGCGCCGGGCATGCGCTCATCGCCGACCCGCCGCCCTGGGACCTGCTGGCCCGCACCGTGCGGCGCGTCCTGCACGAGAACGGCCCGCGCGACGCCGCGACGCACCTCGAGTACGAGATGAAGCGACTGCCGCCCCCGGAGGCGATGGTCATGCGCCTGCGCGACGACGCCGGTCTCGACACGGCAGCATGAGCGGGCACACCTCTTGACGTGGTATCGACGCCACCGATAGACCGGTGATGGTGCGGTCTTCTGGGTGACCGCACCGCCACGTACCGACGCCAGCGAAGGCGTGCGGACGATTGGCCGCCGGGAGGATCTCCATGCCACAAGCAATGTTCGACGCCACGCCCATGCTCAGCCGACGGGCCCTGCTGCAGGGGGCCGGCCTCGGGGTCGCCGGCATGATGCTGGCGACGCCACCGGCGTTCGCGGTCACCCCGACCGCGAACAACCTCGCGTTCAGTTTCAAGGGCGCCGCCGGGCACACCGCCTCGGCCGTTCCAGCGCTCGCACCCGGCTCAGTGGTCGCCGTCGACGCATTCGGCAAGGGTCAGCGCGCCGGTTCCGCCGCGTATCGGCTCTCGTCCCCCGATGCCGATGTCGTGTGGACGTTCCCGAGCACCGACCTCGACTCGACCACCGACCCGCTCACCGAGTCGGGAGGGTTCGCAACGCCGCTCGTCACCCGCGATGCGGTGTATCTCGCCGGGGCAGCCCACGTCTACTGTCTCGATCTGGACACGGGGGCGGAGCGATGGCGCCGCGAGTACACCGTGGCGAGCTCTGACGACTGCCCGTTCAGCACCCTCAACGGCGGGATCCTGTTCCGCACCGACGGCGACGCCGTCGTCTGCCTCGACGCGGACGGCACCCAGCGGTGGCTGCGCGTCCTCGAGGGCTTCCCCGATCCCAGCGCTCTTCCCGCCGGCACCCCGGCGGTGACCGCGGACGGGGTGGTCGTCATCGCCGCGGGATACCTGTTCGTCCTCGACGAGTTCGGGCTGGTGATCCACACCCGCCAGGTCGGTGCGGTCGATCCGCACCTGACCGTCGGCGTCGGCGTGGTCGTCTATCGTGCGCTGGAGGACGATACGACGCCCGAGCGCCTGATCGCCATCGACACGGCGACATGGGAGCCGGCGTGGACCGTTCCCACGTCGGCGAAGGGCGAGAGCTTCGGCGAGCCGCTGTTCTCGAGCGGCCTGCTGTACGTGGGCACCTCCTCCGGGGAATTCTTCGCCCTCGACGATGGCGCCCTCGCGTGGAACACGACGCTGGGTGGCGACCTGTCTCAGGGCAGGGTCGTCGTCGACGAGGGCGTCGCGTACACGATCGGCCAGGCATCCGGCGGCGCGAAGATCTACGCCGTCCAGCTCGAGGCGACCTCCTCCGGCGCACATGACCACGTCACCGCGGACGCGGGGTTCACCGGCGCGGCACTGATCGGCGTCGGATCCAGCGTCTGCTACTTCTCGAAAGCCGATCGGTCGTCGCGCGTGCGGATCAACGGGGTCGACCTGGCGGGGCTGTTCTCCCAGTTCTACACCGAGAGTCAGCTCATGGCGGGCGACTACACCACCACCGCCGACGGCCCGACGCCGTCGGCGCCGACCTTCCACACCCAGGTGCTGATGACACACCCGAACAAGTCGCCGCGGGCCAACTGCGCGGTGAAGGTGTGGGCGTCCGAAGACATCGACCTCCTGGTCGGCGATTCCAGGATCTCGGTCGGCAAGAACCGCCACCACTGGATGACCACCTCGGGGTCCGGCGAGCTCACGCTCACCACCGAGGCGACGGAGATCTCGTCGCCGGCGCTCTACCTCTGGTCACCCTTCATGGACCGGGGCGACGTCATGGTCGTCTACCCCGACCAGGACACACTGCACACGATGGCGACCGCGACGGGCACGGACCTGCGGGGACTCACGACCTTCGCCGGAACCTCCGCACTTCCCTCCTCGTACACCGCCGACCAAGCGAGCACGCTGGCAACGACCGTGAACAAGACGCTCGGCGACGTCGGCAGCTCGGTGGCGGCCACGCAGGCGCTGCGCGCCTCGGGAACCGGACGCCGCGCCGTCGCGCAGACCAGCGCGAGCGTCTACACCGCGTTTCCCGACACGACGAACAACCTGGTGTATCAAGCGCTGGCGAGCCCGGTGGGCCGGGAGTACGTCCCGACCACGACCACCGACTGGTCGGTGATGATCGAGAACGGCATCGTCCAGCACGAGGAGGGGACGGGCCTTGCCCCGCTGACCTCGACGAAAGGGTCGCTGGGCGGCAAGAAGACGAAGACCTTCGAGGACTTCCTCCGCGAAGTTGTCCGCAAGGCGAAGAAGGTCACGCACATCGTGTGGCATGCCGCCAAGAAGGCGGCCAAAGAGATCTACGACGAGGCCGGCAACCTCTACAAGTTCGCCGTCGACACGATAGAGAAGGCCGCGGCGATCGTCAGCGCGCTGCTCCACACCGTCATGGCCGATGTGAAGGCCGCGGTTGAAGCCCTGTGCCAGCTGTTCGACTGGAGTGAGATCGTCGACGCCGCGACGACGATCCGGGATGCGACCAAGCAGAACATCTCGGCGGTCGCCAAGAACCTCGACACCACCGCGCTGACCTCTCTGCTCACGCAGATCAAGGCCGACATCGCAGCATCCACCGGCACCGCGACCTCCGCGGTGACCGGGCGGAGCCCCGGAAGTCAGAAAGGGTACGGCGACCCGTCCACCACGTACGGTCGCAACGGCGCGAAGAGCTACTGCTCGTCGACATGGGTATCGGGCAAGGTCGCCGACGGCGTGGGGAGCGGGAGCGGCGCGACCCTCGAGCTGGGAGGCGCCGACGAGGACTTCCTCGCGGAGTTCGCGATCATCTTCGACAAGATCGAAGCGGCCCTCGCCTCCGACCTCACGCAGATCGACACCGCCGCCAAGAGCACGTTCACCACGCTCCACAAGCTGGTCAAGGACCCGTCGAAGTACGCCGCGGCGGGTCTCGATGCGATCCTCCAACTGCTCCTGGCGTTCGTCGAGTTCCTCATCGACGCCACGATCGACATCGTCGAGATCGTCGTCGACAGCCTGCCGGACCTCATCACCAAGCTGCTCGGCGTGCTCGAGAAGGACCTCGACATCCCGATCATCAGCGATCTGTTCGAGCACTTCGCGCACGAGAAGCTGAACTTCCTCAACGTGATGTGTCTGGTCATCGCGGTGCCGACACACATCGTGATGGCGGCCTCGGATGACGACCTGGACGAACTCGAGTACGCGTGGCACGTCTCGAACTTCGCCTACATCTTCGCCGCGCTGGTCTACGGTCTCGGCAGCGTCGGGCTCGACCTCACCAACAGCGAGAAGGACCCGAACGACGCGAAGGCGATGCCGATCCTCGTCACGGCGGCGAACCTCGTCGAGGTGGGCATGCTGGTCGACCGCAGCAGTGCCGCGCAACGGGCGACGCAGCACTTCTGGGCACTGCAGACCGGGCAGGTCCTGATGAGCATCATGAACGTGTGGGTGGCGTACACGAAACTCAACGAGACGCGTGGGCCCTTCGCTGCACAGAAGGCGACGGCTGCGACGGACTGCCTCACCGCCATCGTGTGCGCGGGCCTTTTCATCGACGACTTCGCGCAGAGCGACAAGGCGCTCAGCGATGTGATGATCCTGTGCGACAACATCGTCACGTTCCTCCCCGCGCCCTTCATGTACGCGCCGATCTATCTGCCCGACCCCGGGCCCGGCCCCACCATTCAGGCCGTGGCCGACGGCATCTGCGACGCCGGCCAGATCGCCTTCACGATTGCGGCGTGGGAGGAGTCCTAGGACTCAGATCAGTCCGCGCTCCATAGCGAGCGTGACCGCACGCGTGCGATCGGCCACCCCGAGCTTGTCGAACGCCTTGAGCAGGTGGGTCTTCACGGTGGACTCAGCCACCCCCAGCGACACCGCGATCTGCTTGTTGCTGTTGCCGACCGCCACGAGGCGCAGCACATCGATCTCGCGCCCGCTCAGCGTCACAGCCGGGGGTGCGGGCTGCCGCATCCGCTGCACAAGTCTCGCGGCGACCGCGGGTGAGAGCGCGGTCTGCCCCTCGGCGACCGATCGGATGCCGGCCAGGATCTCGTCCTGCGGCGCCGCCTTGAGCAGGTACCCCGACGCTCCCGCCTCGATCGCGGCAAGGATCTGATCGTCGGACTCGTAGGTCGTGAGGATCAGCACGCGCGGCGCGTCGGAACCCGAGGCGACGATGCGCTCCGTCGCCGCGACCCCGTCGACCCCCGGCATCCGAAGATCCATCAGCACGACATCCGGGCGGGTCGCCTGGGCGATGCGCACCGCCTGATCACCATCAGACGCCTCGCCGACCACCTCGAACCCCGGTTCGTCGGTGAGCAGCCCCACCAAGCCCGCGCGGACGACGGGATGGTCATCGGCGATGAGCAGTCGGATCATGGCACTTCCACCTCCGATCCGCCTCGCACGGGCGCCCCGGCGGGCAGCTGCACGGTGACGGTCGTCCCGCCCGGCGACGACGCGACATCGAAGGCGCCGCCTGCCAGCGCCACCCGCTCAGTCATCCCCTCGAGCCCGAATCCGTCGTAGCGCACCGACGTGTCGAATCCGCGGCCGTCGTCGGCGACCTCCAGGCGCGCCGCACCACCCGGAGTCGTCGCCACCCGGACGCGCACGAGGGTGGCGGCCGCGTGCTTGCGGACGTTGGCGAGTGCCTCCTGCAGGCAGCGCAGCACGACCAGCTGGCCGTCGCGCGAGATGGTCTCGGACGCCTCGAGCTCCAGGTCGATCGTCAAGCCGGTCTCGGCGCGGAAGCGGTCGACGAGCCTGTCGACCGCATCGGCAAGCGCGGTCTCCGCCGGCGGCGCGGCGGTGCGAGCCACGAGCGCACGCGCCTCCTCCAGCGCGTCACGCGAGAGCCGCTCGACGGTGCCGATCGTCGAGGCGGCGGCATCCGCGCGCCCCTCGGCCAGCTGCCGCCCGCCGCGCTCGGCGAGGATCGTGAGCCCGGCGAGCGTCTGGGCAAGAGTGTCGTGGATGTCGCGGGCCAGGCGCTCTCGCTCCGCCGACGCGCCGCGTTCGCGGCTGAGCGCTTCGACCTCTCCCTGCGCCGCGGTCAGCTCGGCGAGCAGACGCGCGCGCTCCTGCCCCCAGTCGATGATGCTCGAGATCCACAGCCCCAGAGCGACCGCGAACGCGAACGAGAAGCCGGCGGTGGCGACCGCGCTGATCAGCGCGAGCCCGCTCGATGCCGGGTCCGTGACGTCGGCGAAGAAGGCGAAGCCCACGCAGACGCCGACCGCGACGATGCCCGACCCGATGATCGCGGTGCGCTTCTGCTCGGTCAGCACCCATGTGAGCGGGTAGGCGACCGCCTGGATGACGGCGTAGAACGGCTCGGTCGCGCAGCCGACGGCGAGTGTCACGGCGCTGATCGTGGCGAACGCCGGGGTGTGCCATGCGGCAGGTGCCCGCAGCCCCGGCCGCGCCACCCCGAGGTAGCCGACGAGCACGAAGACCGCCAGCGCGGCCGACGCGAGCACCATGTCGGCCGGCGTCGCCGGACTCAGCCCGACGACCATCGCCACGACCACCATCACGGCGGCCGCGGCGACGGCGAAGTCCCACCAGCGTCGGCTGTTCATCTCGTCCCGTCGTTCTGCCTCAGGCTACGCGTCACGTCGGATCCAGCGGAAGGTGACCCGGGACAGGACCAGGCCCACGACGAGCCAGATGCCCAGCGCGATCGCGACACCCGCCAGGTTCCACTCGCCGTTCTGCTCGAGCGCGGCGTACTGCTCGGGAAGGAACACGGCACGCATCCCCTGCGCCATCCATTTGACCGGCAGCAGGCTGGCCGCGTTCTGCAGCCAGTCCGGGAGCATGTAGAAGAAGAGGTAGACACCCGAGACGAACTGCACGACCAGCACGATCGGGATGATCACCGCGGTCGCGCTGCGCGCCGACCGCGGCAGCGAGGAGATCGCGACGCCCAGGAGCGCCGAGGTGGTGATGCCCAGAAGGAACACCCAGGCGAACGTGCCCCAGGCGGCCGGGTCTGTGGGCAGCGGTGCGCCGAGGACGACCGAGGCGAACAGGATGATGAGGAACGCCTGGACGACGCCTGTCACCGCCACCTGGACGACCTTCCCGGCGAAGTAGCTCAGCGGCGACAGCGGTGTCGCTCCCAGGCGTCGCAGCACGTCCTCGGATCGCTCGACGGCGATGTCGATGGCGAGGTTCTGGAACCCCGACAGAAGCAGCCCCGCGGCCAGCATCGCGGGCAGGTACATCTGCGACACCGGCACCGGCGGCAGGCCCGGCGCGGGCACCATGTCGCCGTCGCCGCCGAAGGCGACGCTGAACAGGCCGAGCATGACGATCGGGAACAGGAAGGTGAAGACGACGGTGTCGGCCGACCGGAAGTACTGCTTCAGCTCGAACCGTGCCCGCCATAGTCCCAGACCCGCGACGCTGTGGCGCGGGGGGAAGGCAGGTGCCATGGTCCTCTCAGCGACGATGTTCATCGTGATCCCTCCTGTGCGATCTCGTGCGGAGCGGCGACGTCCGTGGTGTCATCGGCGCCCCGGGCCACCAGGCCCAGGTAGATGTCTTCGAGAGTGGGGCGCACGATCTCGACGTCCTGCGGTTCCCCCTCCCGGGCGACCAGGTCTGCGACGAACCGGCCCGGCTCGTCGGTGCGGGCCTCGTGCTGCACGCCGTCGTGCCGCCAGCGGACCCGAGGGGTGCGCGCATCCTCTCCGCCGATGGAGCCGACGGGACCGATCGCCCGCAGCGTCCCGCCGACGATGATGCCGACCCGATCCGCCAGGTACGCGGCCTCCTCCAGGTAGTGCGTGGTGAGCACGATCGTCGTGCCGTCGGCGGCGAGCCCCCGGATCATCGTCCAGAACTCGCGCCGCGCTTCCGGGTCGAACCCGGTGGTCGGCTCGTCCAGGAACAGCAGATCGGGAGTCCCGACGATGCCGAGCGCGACGTCGACACGCCGCTTCTGCCCGCCAGACAGCTTCGACACCCGCATGCCCGCCTGCTCGTGCAGACCCACGGCTCGGATCACGTCGTCGACGTCACGGGGGCGCGGGTAGAAGCCGGCGAACTGCCGGATCTGCTCCCGCACGGTCAGCGCGCCGAGCTCGCCGGTGCCCTGCAGAACCACGCCGATCCGCGCCTTCCAGTCCAGGCCCGCCTTCGCGGGGTCGGCCCCGAGCACGCGCAGGTCGCCGCCACTGCGACGCCGGAACCCCTCCAGCATCTCCACCGTCGTCGACTTGCCAGCCCCGTTGGGTCCGAGCAGCGCGAACGTCTCGCCGCGCGCGATGTCGAACGACACGTCGTCGACCACTGTGCGGTCGCCGTAGATCTTCCGCAGGTTCCGCACCTGCACCACGTTCTCGTTCATGGCCTCCACGATCCTCGCTCGCAGGCCCCGGTGGCAGCGGTCATTCGGCCCACCGGCATCCCCCGTTCGGTGGATGCTGCGGATCCGCCGACGGCCCGCGCGGCGACGCCGCAAAAGCTACGCTGGAGGCGTGACCGAACGCGCCCCCCTGTCCCGCAAGCTCTCCGCCATCGCCGAGTCGGCGACCTTGAAGGTCGACGCCAAGGCGAAAGCCCTGCAGGCTGCGGGACGGCCCGTGATCAGCTACGCGGCCGGCGAGCCGGACTTCTCGACGCCGCAGCACATCGTGGATGCCGCCGCGGCCGCACTGCAGGACCCGGCGAACTTCCGGTACACCCCCGCGGCGGGCCTGCCCGTGCTCCGCGAGGCGATCGCCGCCAAGACGCTCAGCGACTCCGGTCTCGAGGTCGCCCCGTCGCAGGTCGTGGTGACCAACGGCGGCAAGCAGGCCGTCTATCAGGCCTTCCAGACCGTGGTGAACCCGGGCGACGAGGTGCTGCTGCCGGCCCCGTTCTGGACGACCTACCCCGAGGCGATCCGGCTGGCCGACGGCATCCCGGTCGAGGTCTTCGCCGGAGCCGACCAGGAGTACAAGGTGACGGTCGAGCAGCTCGAGGCGGCGCGCACCGACCGCACGACCTCGCTCGTGTTCGTGTCGCCCTCGAACCCGACCGGCGCGGTCTACACCGCCGATGAGACCCGCGCGATCGGACGGTGGGCTCTCGAGCACGGCATCTGGGTGATCACGGACGAGATCTATCAGAGCCTCGTGTATGAAGGCGTGCGCGCCGTCTCGATCGTCGAAGCGGTGCCCGAGCTTGCGCAGCAGACGATCCTGGTCAACGGCGTCGCCAAGTCGTACGCGATGACCGGCTGGCGGCTGGGCTGGATGGTGGGGCCCGCCGACGCGATGAAGCTCGCCGCGAACCTTCAGTCCCACCTGTCGAGCAATGTCAACAACATCGCGCAGCGCGCGTCACTCGCCGCCCTCACCGGCCCTCAGGACGCCGTCGAGCAGTTCCGTGAGGCCTTCGATCGCCGTCGACGCGTCATCGTCTCGGAGCTGGCGAAGATCGACGGTGTCACCGTTCCGAACCCGCAGGGCGCCTTCTACGTCTACCCGGACGTGACGGGGCTGCTGGGCCGCACCTGGCGCGGCAAGACCCCCACGACGAGCCTCGAGCTCGCGGACCTCATCCTCGATGAGGCCGAGGTCGCGGTCGTGCCCGGTGAGGCCTTCGGCCCCAGCGGCTACCTTCGTCTGTCGTACGCGCTGGGCGACGAGGCGCTCCGGGAGGGCGTGCAGCGATTGCAGGCCCTCTTCGCCTGATCGGCGCCACCGACGGAGGCTGCCTACAGCTCGACGCCGACGAGGACCGGCTCGGGCTGAAGGATGAGCCCGAACTCGGACTGCACGCGCCCCTGCACGAACCGTGCGAGCTCGGCGAGTTCCGCCGCGGTCGCGCGACCGCGGTTGGTGAGGGCCAGGGCGTGCTTGGTCGACAGCGACGCGCGCGAGCGCGGGAGCGCGAAGCCCTTGCGCAGCCCGGCGTGCTCGATGAGCCAGGCCGCGCTGACCTTGACGTCGGACTCGGTGGTGCGCGGGGGCGGCACGCGCCCGTCGAACCGTGCGAGGGGGATCACGGTCATCGGGTCGATGTCGGGGTGCACGGGCCAGCGAGGGCACGCGTCGGGAAGGGTGCGCGCGAAACTCGCCGACACGATCGCGTTCTGGAAGAAGGAGCCGGCGCTGTAGGTGTCAGGATCGGCGTCGTCGAGCAGCATCCCCTTGCCCGCCCGGATTCCGAGGACCCGCTCGCGGATCTCGGCCAGCGACACCTCTGCGCCCTCGTCGAGTCCGAGGGCCCGCCGCAGCTGCTCGCCGTGAACGGGAACGGGGCCGGTGCCGACGATCGGCAGCTCGAAGGTGACCGACAGGATGACGGCGGAGCGCACCGGCACCGAGCCGTAGTGCTGCTTGAGCACCGACGTGCGGAACCCGAGGCCGAGCTCGCTCGCCGGAACGGCCACGGGCGTGTGAGCACGCTCATCGAGGAGCTCCACCTCAGCCAGGGTCTGCACGATCTCCTGTCCGTACGCGCCCACATTCTGCACGGGTGCGGCGCCGACCGTGCCGGGGATTCCCGACATCGCCGCGACGCCCGCAAGGCCCTCCTGCACGCACGCCTCGACGAAGTCGTCCCAGGAATGCCCCGCGGCGACGCGGAGTCTGGCGAAGCCCGGTCGTGTGGCGGGCACGTGCTCGATGCCCTCGGTCAGCACGCGGATGACGGTGCCGTCGAACGGCTCGTCGGCGACGAACAGGTTCGAGCCGCCCCCGAGAACCAGCCAGGGCTCGTAGGCGTCCCAGGCGTCGGTGAGCGCATCGATGAGCTCGTCGCGGGTGCGCGCCTCGATCAGTGCGGTGGGTGCGCCGCCGGTGCGCAGCGTGGTGAGCTCGGCGAGCGGGCGAGGTGAGACGTGGGGCATGGTCAGCCCAGTCGCACGTGGACCTGGGCCTTGCCCAGTACGGTCGTCTCGCCGTGGGTGACCGTGAGGTCCACGCGTCCGGTGCCGGCCTCCTCGTCGAGCGCCTTCAGGGTGCCGACGATCGTCAGATCCGCACCGCTTGCGGGGTCGACGACGACGGGGCGCGTGAAACGCACGCCGTACTCGAGGATCCGCCCGGCGTCCCCCAGCCAGGGGACGATCGTCTCGACCGCGAGGCCCATGGTCAGCATCCCGTGCGCGAGCACACCGGGGAGTCCGACCTCGGCCGCGACGTCATCCCGATAGTGGATCGGGTTGAAGTCGCCCGAGGCCCCCGCGTACCGGACCAGCGACTCACGGGTGAGGTGGACGGTGCGCTGGGCGACGATGTCTCCGACGGCGCTCACTGGTTTACCTTCCTCGTGTCGGTGTTCTCGGATGGAGCACTGATGCACCCCGGGTGCCGCCAGGCCATCGCCCTGCTCGCTCGACACGGTTGATGTCCAG
>JAUHYM010000054.1 GCA_030426515.1 Actinomycetes bacterium | reverse complement strand
GCACGGTGATGCGCCCCGACACGCTCCGCAGGTACGCGCGGGAGGCGGGATGGAACGACGTGCGCGTGATCGTGCCGGAGTTCGGCTTCTGGCGGTTCTACGAACTCTTGTGATCTACCGGGGGGGGCGAGCGGTCCCGACCGCGGCGCCGAACGCGAACGCGGCAGACCTCTCGCCCTCGGCGCCGCGGGATGAACGCCTCGGGCAGCGGCGCGGCGGCGCGGCGTGGCGAGAACCACCGCTAGCATCGCGAGCGTGAACGCAACGCTGCCTGCACTCCTGCCCGCCACCCCCGTCCCGATCTCCGCCGAGGTCTCCAACTCCTTCGGCTGGAGCTGGTGGGTGGGGCTCGTCCTCTACATCCTCGTCGCCGTCGCGCTGTGGAAGGTGTTCCAGAAGGCCGGGCTCCCCGGCATCCTCGGGATCATCCCGATCGTGAACGTCGTGTTCCTGGTGAAGATCGCCGGCATGTCGATGTGGCTCGCGCTGCTGTACCTCATCCCGCTCGTCAACATCGTCTTCGCGATCATCGTCGCCCTCCGTATGGGTCGGGGCTTCGGTCACGGCGCCGTGTTCTCGATCTTCCTGCTGTGGCTGCTGCCCTTCGTCGGCTACCTCGTCATCGGGTTCGGCGACGATCGGTACTCGACGCCCGCCTGACCCGTCGCCAGCGCCCCGGCGTCACGGGCGCTGGTACGCGACGAGCCCGACGGTATTGCCCTCGGTGTCGTGGATGAAGGCCTGCCACTCCTCGTATCCGGCAGGCCCCAGCCGCTCGTCCTCGTGCGAGAAGATCACGTGCGGGCGGGATGCCACCTCGGCAAGCCCGTCGAGGCGATCGAGCGCGTCGTGGACGTTCTCGACGTGCAGATAGACCAGTGATGGCGGGGCGTTGCCGTCGAGCATCAGGCGCAAGCCGTCGAGGTCGAAGAAGACCAGACCCGGCGGATCGAACCGCGCGGTCGGCTCGGCCTCGAGCAGCACCGTGTAGAAGTCCGTCGCGCGGTCGAGATCGAGCGCGCGGACGGCGACCTGAGCAAGTCTCATCGCGTCCTCCACGCCCAGTGTGTCACGCGCGAGCGGTCGCCGGCCGAAGAACCCGGAAACGGAAAGAGGGCCCTCGCCGGGGCCCTCTTCCGAGATACTGTCTCAACACAGTGCGCGCCTCGAGGGACTCGAACCCCCAACCTTCTGGACGGGAGCCGACGAGCATGTCGGACGTGACTGCTACGGACTCGCGGCATGAGCGCAAAGATGAAGCGTCGCCGCCGTCACACGGCGGCTCGACGGTAGCGCTCGTGCAGCTGCTTGAGGGCTCGGGCGTGGTCGAGGTCAGTGATCACGGGATCACCGGGAGGACGATGAGCATCCCGAGGGCGAGCCCGCATACGAGCGCGCCGAGGATCATCATGGACAGTTCGCCGTACCGCTCGAGCACGGTGGGCTCGGGCTGCATGTCGGGGATCTGGGTTGAGGGGTGGTCGTTCATGCGTTCTCCGTTGCTCGTTGCCTGAAGATGTTGAGCTGTTCTTCGGTGTGGTCGGGGCCGTTGAGGATGACCTGACCGTCGCGGGTGATGACTCGTCCGTCCTCGCGGACACCGCACATGCGGGTGCACCATCCGCTGATGGGGTGGAACTGGTGGCCGCGCGGGTGGCGGCAGTCGCGGGCTCTCATTGGTCCTGCTCGATGGTGGGTGGTTGAGGGAGTAGTGGCCCCCCCCACAACGGGAGGGGGCCTGCTCGACGGAGCCTGGGCGTCGGTCGATACGTGGCACGACGGGTGAGGTCGTCACGGACGGGATATGAGCGAGCGGGGTCGTGTGTGGGGTGGCCGTGCCCGGTCATGCCTTGACCACGGCCCCCGCTGCTCTCGGGGTCACATCTTGTTTCGCGGTAGCGTCCCGCGGGTCTCGGGCGATCGTCCCGTCGCGTCACGTGTTCAGTTATCCCGGTCGTGGTGCTGGTGGTGGCCGGCTCATGCGGCATCACCGCCGTTGAGCATCTGCTCGAGGTCGGCGCGCTTCCATCGGCGGTGTCCGCTGGGAAGCTTCGCGGGCGTGACGTAGCCCTGCGCCTCGAGGCGACGTAGCGTCGTGCGTGAGATACCGAACTCGGAGTACACCTCACGCGGAGTCAGATACTCCGAAACGCTCGGGATAGTTCGATCTGGATTGCTCACGGACGACAGAGTAACCGAATTGAACTAACACAGCGCAAGTCGGATTCGGCGTGTCGCGTTCAATTTGGTCTATAGTGGTCGCCATGAACGCAGATCAGATCACCGGCGAGCACATCCGTGTGCTCATGTGGCGCGACAAGATCAGCCAGGAGCACCTAGGCGAAGTGCTGGGCATCAGTCAGGCGGCGGCAGGCAAGAAGCTGCGAGGCGAGCGCACCTGGACACTGGACGAGCTGCTCGCCGCCGCGCGGTTCCTCAAGGTCGACGTGACCGAGCTATTGCCGGGAAGCGACTACGCCCCCGTCCCGGCGGGACGAGGGCGTAGTGGTGTTGTTGCGCGCCTCGAGGGACTCGAACCCCCAACCTTCTGATCCGTAGTCAGATGCTCTATCCATTGAGCTAGAGGCGCATCCGCCACCCGCCTGTCCTGCGCGGGCAACAGCGACCAGAATACCCCACGACGGGCCCGATGCGCGAATCGGGGACGCTACCCCTGGTCCGGGGTGTCGTCGGCGCCCGGAAGCAGGCCCGAGGAGCGCTGGCGGGCCTCGAGGTTCTGCAGGTCGATCATCATGACCGCCGACATCCGCGAGTCCCGCTTGGAGGAGTAATCGGGGTCCGAATCTGCCCGCATCCCCTCCACGATCAGTCGCCTGTTCAGGTTGGACTGCACGTCGGCCCACGCGGACTCGCGCGCGTCGCTGACCAGGGCGATAAGGTGCATCTCGTCGTCGGCGCGGTTGCGCAGCTCTTTGGCGACGCCGACGTACTGACGGTGACGGCGTCGCAGGTTGCGGGTGTCGCGGTCGCGGTAGTCGTGTGTGCCGTGCGGGTCGCTGTGCCGCCCGCCCGCGATCTTGCGCAGGCGCTGCATGGCCGCGGCCGCCTCGTCCTGTTCGACGGCGAGGGCGAGCAGCGTGTCGCGGGCGACGTCGATGAAGTGGTCCATGTCGAACTCGCTCTGCCCGCCGATCGTCTCGACGAGGATGCGGTTCTTGATCGCCAGGCGCGCCGCTGCGGCTGCGATGTGCAGCCCTTCCTGGATCGCGTCCGCCGCTCTGCTCATCGCGACCTCCCTGGCATCGAGGTTACCGGTCGGGCGCCGTGCCCCCGGCATGAGAGGATTGCCCGTTACGACGAAAGGACGACGATGACCCGACTCGATCTCCCCGGCCGCACCACCGTGATCACCGGCGCCGCCGCGGGAATGGGGGCGCAGACAGCCCGGATCCTCGCGGCGCGCGGCGCGCACATCGCGCTCGTGGACCGCAATGCGGAGGGCCTGGCCGACGTCGCCGGTGCCCTCCCGGGCACGGGGCACACCGTCCATCAGGTCGACCTCACCGACGATGTCGCGGTCGCTGCCGTCGTCGAAGAGATCGCGGCGTCCCATCCGCATGTCCAGGCGCTCATCGCGTGCGCCGGGTCGTCCATGCTGGGCTCCATCGACCAGCTGACGATGGCAGAGATGCGCTGGCTGATGGACGTCAATCTGTGGGGCACCGTCAACATCACCCACGCGCTGCTGCCGCACCTGCGCCGCGAGCCCGCCGCGCACATCACGCACCTGGTGAGCGTCTACGGGCTCGCCGCGCCCGCGGGGCGGATTCCGTACGCGATGAGCAAGTACGCCGTGCGCGGCTTCACCGAGTCGCTGCGCCACGAGCTCGAGGGCACATCGGTGACGGTCGGGGCCGTCTACCCCGCCGGTGTGAAGACCGGCATCATCCTGCACGGCCGCTACGCGGCCGCCGTCGACCCGGCGATCGCCCAGCGAGCCGCAGCCGCCCAGGCGAAGATGTACCGCACCGAGCCCGAGGAGGCCGCGGCGCAGATCGTGGAGGCGACCGTGCGCCGCCGTGCCCGCACGCTGATCGGTCGGGAGGCCCGGCTCGTCGACGTCCTCACCCGGCTCGCGCCGACCCGCTACTGGTCGGTGATGCGCCGACCGCTGCGCGAGGCCGTCGACACCACGACGCCGCTGGGCTGACTCCCCGCCGGCGATCCCGTCCCTCCTTCGCACCCTTGATGTTCGCTGAGAGCGAACGCCCGTCTTAGCACTCTCACCACGAGAGTGCTAATCTGGACCTACTTGAGTCAGAGCGACTCAACTTTGAACATCAGAAGGAGAACGACATGGCCACCTATGACCCGTTCCGCGACCTCGACCGCCTGGCATCGAGCTTCTTCGACACGCGACGCGGCCCGCGCCGGATGCCGATGGACCTCTACCGCGACGGCGACCACTACGTCCTGACCGCGGACCTGCCCGGCATCGACCCCGGCTCGGTCGACATCGACGTGGATGGACAGCTGCTCACGATCCGTGCCGAGCGCACCCTCGCCGCCGGTGAGGGCGTGAAGTGGATCACCCGCGAGCGCGAGGCGGCGAGCTTCCTGCGCCAGCTCAACCTCGGCCAGGGCATCGACACCGAGCGGATCTCGGCCAGCTACAGCAACGGCGTGCTCTCGGTGACGATCCCCGTGAGCGAGAAGGCCAAGCCCCGCAAGATCGACGTGTCCGTCGAGGGGGCCGGCGCCACGATCGCCGCGCACGAGTCCGAGCCGCACGAGGTCGAGCAGTAACCTGACCTCGCTCCGCGACGCCTCCCGCACTCTCCCCGGTGCGGGAGGCGTCGGCGTGTGGGCTCAGTCTTCCGACTCGTCCGCGCGCAGCCGCGCCGTGAGGTCGCGCAGCTGGGCGAGCTCGGCGTCGCTGAGCTTCGACATCCGCGCCGCGATCGAGCGCGCATGGGCGGTGGCGACCCGACGGAAGTCCGTGGCGCCCCTCTCGGTCGCCGAGACGAGCGCCCCACGGCCGTCCTGGGGGTCGCCGCACTTGGTGACCAATCCGCGCGCAACCATGCGGTCGATCAGGCGCGACACTGAAGGCTGGCTCACGAGCATGTAGCGGGTGATGTCACGCAGCCGCGCCGTCATCTGCGGTGCTCGGGTCACGGTGAGCAGCACGTCGTACTCGGACTGGCTCAACCCCGCATCGTCGTCGAAATCGCGACTGATCTCGGTGAACACCTCGTGCTGGGCGCGGAACAGGCTCTCCCACGCCTGCACGGCCAGTCGACGATCGGTCATACCGCAAGGGTAGTCTCGCGGGCGTGGGGATGCGGCACGGGGATGACACGGGGGCAGGGACGCGCAGATCGGCAGTCCGCCTGAGGTCGATGCTGACGCTGCTGATGGCGACGCTGGCGGGGGCGCTGACGCTCATCGCCGCGCCGCCGGTCGCGGCCGACGTCGACGACTTCCACTTCGCCAGCATGCACGCCGACTACACGCTCGGCCTCGACGCCGACGGGCACAGCACCTTGACCGTCATCGAGACGTTCGTCGCCGTCTTCCCCGATATCGATCAGAACCGGGGGATGCGACGCACGATCCCCGACGCGTACAACGGTCAGCCTCTCGACCCGCAGCTCGTGTCGATCACGGATGAGACGGGCGCGGCACGCCCCGCCGAGGTCGAGGACGACGACGGCACGTACAGCGTGACCTCCCGCGCGCCCGACTTCCTTCACGGGGAGCAGACGTTCGTCTTCACCTACACGCTCGAGAACGTGACGTGGCGGTTCGACGACACCGGTGACGAGTTCTACTGGGATGTCAACGGCAACGACTGGCGTCAGCGCTTCGACGAGGTCAGCGTCACGCTGCACCTCGATCCCGCGGTCGCGAACGCTGCCACCGGTGCGCAGGCGTGCTACGTCGGCGCCTTCGGGGCAACGGCCACGTGCGACATCGCGGCGGCATCCGAGGGCGAGGGTGCTGTCGTGACCGCGTTCGCCGGCCCCGTCGACCCGTATGAGACCGTGACGATCGCGGTCGGCTTCCGCGACGGCACGTTCGAGCTCTTCGACACCGGCTACCTGGCGTCCGTGTGGGGCTGGCTCCAGCTGCTGGCCGCGCTCGGCGTGCTCGGAGGGCTCGTCCTCGCGATCGTGCAGCGCCGCCGGCATCTGCAGGATGCGCCCGGCCGCCCGGTGATCATCGCCGAGTACGCGCCGCCCGGCCCCGTGGACGCCCTCGAGTCGGCGGTGCTGCTGGGGCAGCGCGCACGCGGCATCCCCGCGGAGGTGCTCGAGCAGGCCATCGTCGGCAGCATCCGCATCGTTGAGGGCGGGCGCAAGTTCTTCGGCGGCGTCCGGCTGAAGGCGCAGCTGCTGGATCGTTCGCGTGCCGACGGCGACGGGCGGATGCTGCTGGACGGGCTGTTCGGACGAACAGGGGTTCCGGGCGCCGAGTACGAGTTCGGCAGCAGCGACCGGCGGTTCTCGACGGCGGCGCAGCGGATCCTCAAGGCGGCCGACCGCGAGATCACCGCGCGCGGACTGCGCCGCACCGTGCCGTGGGGCGCCCGGGCCCTGCCGATCGCGGTCACCGTCGGCGCGGCCGCCTTCGCCGTCCTCTTCGGCGTGCTGGCGCTGGCCGGCTACGTCGCATCCCCTGCGCCGATTCTCGTGCTTCTCGGCGCGGCGCTGGGGGTCGTTCTGGTCGTGCTCCTCGTCTCACGCCGACCGCTGTCGGCTGCCGGCGCCGAGGTGCGGGACCATCTGCGCGGGCTCGAGATGTTCATCCGCTGGGCGGAGGCCGACCGGATCCGGATGCTGCAGTCGCCCGCCGGTGCCGAGCGCCGCGCGATCGACACCGCCGACCGCACCCAGATGCTGCATCTCTACGAGGCGCTCCTGCCCTATGCGGTCGTGTTCCGGCAGGAGAAGCAGTGGGCGCGCGAGCTGACCGTGCTCTACGGGGCCGGTGCCACGCCGTACTGGTACTACGGGACGCACGGCTTCGACGCCTCGTCGTTCAGCGCCGGGATCGGGACCCTGTCGACGGCCGCGGCCGCCTCGTCGTCGACGTCGGGCGGCTCGAGTGGCGGCGGCTCGGCCGGTGGGGGCGGCGGTGGTGGAGGCGGGGGAGGCGTCTGAGCCCCCTGTGCCGATCCGCGCCACGGAATCAGAGCGGGCCGTCGCCCATCGTCATCCCGAGAATGGCGAGATTGACCCACAGAAAGTAGCCGAGCACCCCCGCGAGCACGAGCACGACACCGACCGTGATCGCCGCTCGCGCCGCGTCCAGGCGGCGCAGCCGGACCACTGCCCAGATCGCGACGACGGTCGACAGCAGCACCGGCGCGGCGAACACCCACGTCGCCGAGGCGGGACCCAAACCCACGAACGCGGCGATGGAGAAGAGCCAGAGGGGCCCGAGGGCGCAGAGCAGACCGACGATGAACCACGTGGTCGCGCGGCGTGCGCGGGGTGAGGCGGGAGGAGTCGTCGACATGCGCCGAAGGTACCAGCGGCGGCGTGCGGCGACCGTCCGCGTCACCATGACACGCCGCCCCCGCGCAGCAGTAAGGGCCGGTCGGATCAGATCCGACCGGCCCTTGTCCCTTTGCACCAAGAGTGTCCTGCAATCACATGCCGGCAGCTGCCACAGCAAAACAACTACCGTGCTCACACCATATAACGGAACGGTAACGAGGGGAAGGGTTTCGTCGTGATCTTTCTGTGATTTCTTTGCGCGTCGAACGATGCGCCACACGGTGAAGGCCCGGTCGGAGAGGAGTCCGACCGGGCCTTGTCCCTTTGCACCAAGAGTGTCCTGCAATCACATGCCGGCAGCTGCCACAGCAAAACAACTACCGTGCAGACACCATATAACGGAACGGTAACGGAGGGAAGCCCCAGGATGGCACGGATGTGACCAAAGGCCCCTGGTGCGACGGATGAGGTCGTCGGTAGGTTACAGACGGGACGCGAGCGCTCGCTTCCCGTTGTCGGCGGGCTCACCGCCGGTGAGGCCGAGGAGGAGAGCCATGGCAGGTCCCGCAGAGGACATACTGAAATCCGTCGGAGGCGCCGGAAACGTCGAGAGTCTCACGCATTGCGCGACGCGACTCCGATTCCAGCTGGTCGACGCATCCGGCATCGACAAGGACGCCGTCGAGGCGATCCCCGGCGTCCTGGGTGCGGTGCCGCAGGCCGGTGATCGCTTCCAGATCGTCATCGGCGGCGGCGTGCAGACCGTCTACAACGACATCCAGGCGCTTCCGGGGATGGCGGGCGGCGGCGATGCCGACCTCGACACCGCCGCGATCAAGGCGCGGGAGCGCGCGAAGGGCCCGCGCGGCACGAACGCGTGGATCGACTCGCTGTTCGAGTTCCTGTCGGACTCGTTCCGCCCGATCCTGGGTGCGCTGCTGGGTGCGTCGCTGTTCATCACCTTCATGGCGCTCATGGCGACCCTCGGGGTGATTCCGGCGTGGAACGAGCCGGGCGTCACCCTCGAGCCGGGCTGGCAGTTCATCAACCTGATGTGGCAGTGCGTGTTCGTCTTCCTGCCGCTGTTCGTCGCCTACAACGCGTCGCAGAAGGTCGGCGCCGACCCGTGGGTCGGCTTCTCGGTCATGGCCGTCGTCATGCTCCCCGGGTTCGCCGCCATGGCATCCGACCCCAGTGCCGGGCAGAGTGTCATCTTCGGCCAGGAGATCACTACGGTCCCCGTCTTCGGCATCCCGCTGACGATCTTCGACTACAGCTCGCAGGTGTTCCCGCCGCTGCTGATGGCTGCCGTCCTCGGGCCGCTGTACAAGGGGCTGAAGAAGATCATCCCCGAGAATGTCCAGCTGATCTTCGTGCCGTTCCTCAGCATGCTGATCATGATCCCGCTGACGGCGTTCCTGCTCGGTCCGATCGGCTACTACGCCGGTGCCGGCCTCTCGCAGATCCTCGCGGCCATCAACGACTTCTCGCCGTTCATCTTCGCTATCGTCATCCCGCTCGCGTACCCGTTCATGGTGCCCCTGGGGCTGCACTGGCCGATCAACGCGGTCATGCTGCTGAACATCCAGAGCCTCGGCTACGACTTCATCCAGGGACCCATGGGCGCCTGGAACTTCGCCTGCTTCGGTGCGACCGCCGGCGTCCTGCTCATCGCCTGGCGCGAGCGCGACCGGCAGATGCGCCAGACCGCGACCGGCGCGTTGGCGGCGGGCCTCCTGGGTGGAATCTCGGAGCCGTCGCTGTACGGCATCCATCTGCGGTTCAAGAGGATCTACCCGCGCATGCTCGTCGGCTGCTTCGTCGGCGGTCTGATCATCGGCGGCGGAAGCTGGCTGGCGGGCCTGCCCAACGGCGTGACCACGCAGGCGTTCGTGTTCACCTCGCTGCTGACGATCCCCGCGTTCGACCCCATCTGGCTGTACACCCTGGCGATCGGCGCGGCGTTCGCGACCGCGATGATCCTCGTGTACGTCTCGGACTACCGCACGCCCGAGCAGCGCGCCGCCGCCAAGGGCGTGCCGGTCGCCGTCGAGGAAGGTGAGGCATCCGCCGACGACGCCGCGGCGGTCGCCGCCACGGCCGCCGCCGGGGCCGCGGGAGCCCCGCTGCAGGTGGAGGCTCCGCTGGATGGCACCGTCGTGCCGCTCTCCGAGGTGCCCGACCCCGTCTTCGCGGGCGGCACGATGGGCCCGGGCGCGGCCATCGAGCCGACCGGCGACACGGTGTACGCGCCGGGAGCCGGCGCGGTCGTGGCCGCGCAGCCCACCGGCCACGCGTTCGGCATCGTACTGGACGGCGGGATCGAACTGCTCATCCACGTCGGGATCGACACGGTGAACCTGAAGGGCGAGGGCTTCGATGTGAAGGTCGCCCAGGGCGACCGGGTCGAAGCCGGCACGCCGCTGGTGACCTTCGACCGCGCGGTCATCGAGAAGGCGGGCTACCCGCTGATCACCCCGGTGATCGTGCTCAATGCCGACAGCTTCGGGGGCGTCACCCCGGTGCTGGAAGGCGTCGTCTCGCACGGCGATCCGCTCATCGAGGTGAGCGTGAAGGAGGCGCCGGCCGAGCCGGTGTCCTAACGACCCACGACGACGGGCGGTCTCTCCTCGGGGGAGCCGCCCGTCGGCGTGTTCAGGCCAGCGCCGCGTCACCCGCGCCCACTAGGGTGTCGCGGGTGACCGACACCGCCGCCCCCGTCGCGCGCGGGACCGTGCGCGAGGTGTTCCTCGCGTTCCTGCGCCTCGGTGCGACCTCGTTCGGCGGGCCGATCGCCCATCTCGGGTACTTCCGCGACGAGCTCGTGACCCGTCGGCGATGGGTGGATGATCGTGGCTATGCCGACCTCGTCGTGGTGGCGCAGTTCCTGCCCGGTCCCGCCTCGAGCCAGGTGGGTTTCGCCCTCGGCATGCTGCGCGCGGGACCCCTCGGCGCGCTCGCGGCGTTCGTCGCCTTCACGCTGACCTCCGCCGTCCTCATGGTCGCGTTCGCCTATGGGGCGGCGCTGTGGGGCGGCCCGGTCGCGGACGGGGTGATCGGCGGACTGAAGATCGTCGCCGTCGCCATCGTCGCCCAGGCGGTCTGGGGCATGGCGCGTTCGCTGACCCCCGACGCCCGTCGCGCCGGCATCGCCGTCGTCGCAGCGCTCATCGTCCTGGTCGCCGGCGGAGTGCTCACGCAGGTCGGCGCGATCGCCGTCGGCGCGATCGCCGGTCTCGTGCTCTGCCGCGCCGTGCCCGACACCGGCGGCGGGCTCGGCCGCTTTCCGGTGCGCCCGGCGGCCGCGGTGATCTGCCTCGTCCTGTTCGTCGGGCTGCTCATCGCCCTGCCCCTGATCTCCGCGGTCGGGGGGTGGCCGTCGGCCCTGTTCGACGCGTTCTACCGCGCGGGCGCCCTCGTGTTCGGCGGTGGCCACGTCGTCCTGCCGCTGCTGGAGGCAGAGCTCGTGCCGGGCTGGGTGAGCGCGGATCAGTTCCTCGCCGGGTACGGCGCCGCCCAGGCCATGCCCGGGCCCCTGTTCACCTTCGCCGGCTACCTCGGCGCGCTGGCGCAGCCGGGCGGTCCCGGCATCCTCGGCGCTGTCGTCGCCCTCGTCGCCGTCTTCCTGCCCGGGTTCCTGCTGCTGGTGGGCGTGCTGCCGTTCTGGAACGCGATCCGGGAGCGCCGCGGCGTGCGTGCGGCGATGCACGGCGCGAACGCGGCCGTCGTGGGCATCCTCGCCGCCGCGCTCTACGACCCGATCTTCGTCACCGCGGTGATCGGGCCGGCATCCTTCGGTCTGGCACTGGTGTGCTTCGTCCTGCTGGTCGCGTGGCGCACGCCCCCGTGGGTCGTCGTGCTCGTCGGCGCCGCGGGCGGCGTCCTGCTCGTGCTCGCCGGCGCGCTCTGACCCGCGGCCTCACGCGCGGTCGTACGCGGAGCGCAGCCAGCGGATGACCGTCTCGTCGACGTCGCCGGCGGTGCTCACCCGGATGCGGTGGGTGCACATCCCGCTCGCCGCCTCGAGGACGCCACCGGGTTCCTGATCGCCCAGGTTGAGGCCGATGTCGATCCGGGTGCGTGACGCCGCGGTCAGCACCGCGAACTGCTTCGACCGGCGCAGCGACACGCTCGTCTTCTTCGGCGCGATCTCGACGTCGTCGCCGAACCCGGTCACGGTCGTCACCAGCAGGTCGTAGAGCGGACGCAGGTCCGCCTTCGCCCCGGCGTACTGGGCAGCGACCAGGTCGACCTCGCCCGCATCTCGCGCGGCGGCGGCGTGCACCAGGGCGTTGGCGTTGCCGTGCGTCAGCCCGTGCGCGTTCTTCAGCCACGCGACGAGCTTCGCATGGCTGAGACCTCGCGCCCGCTCGGCCTCGATGCGCTCGGTCCAGACGGCGAGGGGTGTTCCCGTCGCCTGCTCGATGTTGGCCAGCTGTGTGGCGCGTGCCCTGTCGACGTCCATGCCCCCAGCGTGCCGCACCGCGGCGCGCAGCGATTGGACCGAATTCACCCCTCCGTGCTCGTGGCGTCGTCAGCGGCGACGAAGCGCGGATCGGTGTAGCGGCTGCGCGCGAGCGCGTCGCGGTACTCGCGCGGTGAGAGGCCGACCAGCCGTCGGAACGACCGGATGAAGTGGGACTGGTCGACGTACGGGCTCGACGACACCAGGTCCGTCCACGTCGGCAGCGGGCCGGAGGTGGGGATCGCGCGCACGACCGCGTCGACCATCGACAGCTGCGCGAATCGCGACGGCGTCACGCCCGTGACCCTGCGGAAGCGGGCGATGAGCGTCTTGTGGGTGATCCCCGCCGCGCGCGCCAGCGGGGTGACGGGCCGGCCGGGATCGGCCTGCAGGGCCGCCGCCGCGTGCCGCACGCAGCGTTGCGCATCGGTCTCCTCGCGCACGTGATCGACCAGAGCCGCCAGGACGCCGTCGGCGACATCCGCGGCCGGTGCGCCCGTGTTGGTCAGCGCCGAGAGGGCGGCGCCCAGCTCACCCTGCACCGCGCCCACACCGAGCATCGGGGGCAGACCCAGCCGCGACAGCCCGCCGCAGGGCAGACGCACCGCGACATGCCGGAGATGCGCGGGGTTCTCGAATCGGATCACGCGGGGTCGCAGGCCCGTGCAGAACACCGGCGGGGTCGGTGCGGGCGCGCCATCGGGGCCGGCGGGGAGCAGATACGGGTCCGACAGGTTGACGATGATCTCGGTGCCCGGCATCGGCAGCACCTGCTCCGATGGGTGGGCCGCCGGCATGTCGAGGACCCAGGCCTCGGTCACCACCCCGCGCAGCGGCGCGGGCACCTCCAGCGGCTGGAACGCGGGTGTGGGCACGATCCGATGCTAGGTCGCCGCTGCCGGAGTAGCATCGCGGCGTGCGGGAGCTGACGGGTGCGCAGGCGCGGCGGATCGCCGTGCGCGCCCAGCTGCTGGATGCCGAACGCCCGGGCGATGTCGTGGAGGTCGTCGAGCAGCTGGGTCTGCTCAACATCGATCCGACGCGGGCGATCATGGCCTGCGAACACCACCTGCTGTGGTCGCGGATCGGCCAGCCGTACGACGAGGGGATGCTCGCAGCCGCGGCAGAGCGCGACCGCCTCGTGTTCGAGTACGCGGGGGCGTACCGGCCGATGAGCGATATCGCGCTGTACCAGGCCGAGATGCGCACCTGGCCGCGCTACGCGAAGCCGCGGGACTGGCTCGCGGCCAAT
>JAUHYM010000053.1 GCA_030426515.1 Actinomycetes bacterium | reverse complement strand
TGTCGCTCGGGTACGCCGTCGTCAAGGCGATCGCCGGCGTGCTCACGCAGTCGCACGTCGTCTACTTCGGGGTCGGGGTGGCGCTCAGCGCGCTCATCGCGATCGCCGTCGGGGCGACCGCGTTCACACGCCGACCGCTCGCCGTGCACCTCATGCCGCTCGTGACGCCGTACCGGCGCCTGACCGCCGACCACCCCGTCTATCGGCGGGTCGCGGCGCACATCACGATGGTGTGGGCACTGGCCGAGCTGTCGATCTCGGCGTGGGAGGGCTGGCACCTCACGGTGTCGACCGCGTCGGAGTTCGTCGTCACGCGCGCGATCGGCCCGTGGGTCGCGATGGGCGTGGTGATCTTCTTCCTGATCTTCTACGTGCGCTTCCGCCTCGACCGCTACGAGTGGGCGCTGTCGCGTGAACAGTACCGCGAGCGCGAAGCCGTCGAGGTCTGACGGCGGCGGCGCGCCACGGCTCAGCCGTACAGCTCCACCACGTAGTCGGCCAGCGCGCGCACTTCGTCGCGGATGCGGTCGGATGCGTGATGGATCGGATCCCACACGCCGAACAGGGTGACGGTGAGGGCGCCCTCGTCGGTGCGGATGGGCAGCGAGCGCAGCCCGAAGCGGGCGTCATCCGAGACGATGCAGACACCGCGTCTGGCCGCAGCGAGCGCCTGCGCGACGATCGCGGTTCCGGTCTCGACGCTCGGCGTGTACGAGAGCCCCTCACCCGCCGCGGCGGCGTCGAACAGGCGGCGCACTCCGTGTGCCGGAGTCATGACGATGAGGTCCTCGCTCATGAGGTCGTCGATCGACACCTCGCCACGCGAGGCGAGAGGGTGGGATGCCGCGACCTGCGCCCAGAGGAACGCCTGGCCGATCACCTCGGATCGGAGTTCGGCGGGAGGGATGCGGGTGCCGATCGCGAGGTCGGCATCGCCCGACGTGACGACTGAGTACACATCCTCCGGTATCGCTTCGATCACGTTTCCGATGACGCCGTCTGCTCCGCCGCGCACCATGAAGGGCGCGATGATGTCGGCGACGGTCGTGGGGGCGGCCACGGCGGTGAGGTCGGCGGCATCACCGCGGGCGAGTGCGCGAGCCGTACCCTCCGCTCGCGCGGCCTGGTCGAGCAGCCGCCGCGCAACGGGGAGGAACGCGGCTCCGGCGGGAGTCAAGTCCAGGCCACGGGGCATTCTCACGAAGAGCGCGAAGCCGAGCTCGTCCTCCAGCCGCCGCAGTTGGCGGGTGAGGGACGGCTGGGCCACGTGCAGCACATGAGATGCGGCGTTGAGGCTGCCGGCCTCATGGATCGCGACGAAGTAGCCGAGCGGACGAAGGTCGATGATATGCCTCCCGGGTATCGGTATTGGCCACTATAGGCATTGGTCGATTATGAGTCGAGATTCATAGACTGACGGCACCTTGCGCACACCGTCACCAGGAGGACGACATGACAGCCACAACAGCGCGACGATCGCGCCTGACAGGGGTGGCGGTCCTCGCCGCCCTCGGACTGGGGGTTGCGGGATGCTCCGCGACCGACTCCGCCGATCCGGCCGAACCGGAGACGAGCGTGCTGACCATCGCCGCATCGGCGGCGGTGACCACCTGGGATCCGGTGCGCTCGTTCTCGACAGAGGCGCTGTACATGGCCAACATCTACGAGCCGCTGCTGTGGAAGAACGCGGAGGGCGTCGAGCCCGCGTTCTCGCCAGGTATCGCCGAGTCGTGGGAGACCAGCGAGGACGGCCTGACCTGGACCTTCCACATTCGCGAGGGCGCGATGTTCCACGACGGTGCCGAGGTCGACGCCGAGGCGGTGAAGGCGAGCATCGAGGCCGCCGCCAACCGCGGTGGTGCATCCTTCATCTGGGCTCCGCTCGAGAGTGTCGAGGCGACCGACGACGCCACGGTCGTCATGAACCTCTCCTACCCTGCGCCGATGGACCTCGTCGCGGCATCCACCTACGGCGCCTGGATCGTCTCGCCCGAGGCGCTCGAGGCATCCGCCGCCGACGACCAGTACTTCGAGGCCGGCATCGACGCCGGCACCGGTCCCTACATGCTCAAGGACTACGAGCCGGGCACCAAGGTCGTGCTCGAGGCGTTCGATGACCACTGGGACACCGAGAACACGGCGTATTACGACATCGTCGACGTCGCGATCACTCCCGACGCCGTCACGGCGCAGCAGATGCTCACCTCGGGGGAAGTCGACTTCGCCACGAGCATCCCGCTCGAGAACGTCGACACGGTGGCATCCGACCTGGGCACCGAAGTGCGCCGCGGCAACTCGCCGTTCAACTTCGTTGCGCTGTTCAACACGACGCGGCCACCGCTGGACGACCCCGAGGTGCGCCGCGCGCTCAGCTGGGCCATCCCGTACGACGACATCATCGAGGTGGGCGCACAGGGCTACGCCACCCAGGCGCACGGGCCGGTGCCGAAGGGCATCTTCCCCTACTCCGAGGGTGTGCCCCAGTACACCCAAGACCTCGACAAGGCCGCCGACCTGCTCGCCGAGGCAGGCTACGCCGATGGGTTCGAGCTCACGCTGACCTACGCGTCGGAGAACGCCTCGGAAGCCCGCTTCGTACCGCTCATCAAGGACGCGCTCGGCCAGATCGGCGTGGACGTCGAGGTGCGCGCCGAGCTGTTCAACCAGCAGTGGGAGAACGCGAAGGCCGACCCCGCCACCGCGCAGGACATCTTCGTGCTCTACTACTGGCCCACCTACAGCGACGCCGGGTCTGACAACCTCTACTCGCTGTTCCACTCGAGCGACGTTCCGTTCTTCAACCTGAGCTACTGGAACAACGGCGAGTACGACGCACTCATCGAGGAGGCCGCCACCTTGACGGGCACCGACCGCGACGCGGCGCAGGCCACCTACGAACAGGCGATGGAACTGCTCGTCGACGAGGCACCCGGCGTCTTCCTCTACGACGCACAGACCGTCACGGTGCTGCC
This sequence comes from Actinomycetes bacterium, assembly GCA_030426515.1. Classification (GTDB taxonomy): domain Bacteria; phylum Actinomycetota; class Actinomycetes; order Actinomycetales; family Microbacteriaceae; genus Microbacterium. Next base: position 10,579 of record JAUHYM010000053.1, on the reverse strand, counting down.
CCCCGAACTGACGATCGCGCCGTTCAACGAGAACTACCCGTTCACAGTGTTCTTCGCGCCGATCCAGCCGGCGACGTGACGCGGTGGGGCGGGCGCCGCCCCCAGCGCCCGCCCCGCCATCTTCCCGGCTCCACTCCCACCAGGAAAGACATCATGTGGTCCTTCATCGCGCGACGCCTCGGCACGGCTGCACTCGTGCTGCTGGTGCTGACGGTCGTGGTGTTCATCCTGGCCCGTGTCATCCCCGCCGACCCGGCCGTGGTCTACGTCGGTCCCAAGGCGCCGCCTGAGGAGCTCGCCCGCATCCGCGAGCAGCTGGGTTTCGACCAGTCGCTCATCGTGCAGTACTTCCAGTACCTCGCGGGGTTGGTGACCGGTGATTGGGGCAACTCCCTCGCCACCAAACGGCCCGTGCTCGAAGAGCTCGCGACGCGCCTCCCCGCGACGCTCGAGCTGCTGACCGCCGCGATGCTGCTGGCGGTTCTGGTCGGCATCCCGCTCGGTGTCCTCGCCGCCCGTCGCCCCGGCAGCATGGCCGACGCCTCGCTGCGCTTCTTCTCGATCGGGGCGATCTCGGTACCCGCCTTCTGGCTCGGGCTGCTGCTGCAGGTGGTCTTCGTCGGCCAGCTCGGACTGCTGCCGGCGACCGGCCAGTTCACCACCGAGCTCGCCTACACCTCGCCGGTCACACACGTCACCGGGTTCGCCCTGTTCGACGCGACCATCACCGGCAACTGGGTCGCGCTCGGCGACGGCCTGGTGCACCTCATCCTTCCCGCCGTGACCCTCGCCGCCTACCCGCTGGGGCTCATCGCCCGCATGACGCGCGCGGCGATGCTCGACGTGATGGGGCAGGACTTCGTGTTCACCGCCGACGCGTACGGGCTGCGTGACGCGATGATCCGCTGGCGGCTCGCGCTCAAGAACGCCATGCCGCCGACCATGACCGTCATCGGCCTCGCCGCGGCGTATGCCCTCACCGGCACGTTCTTCGTCGAGATCGTGTTCAACTGGCCCGGCATCGGGCAGTTCGCCACCTCGGCCATGCTCGCCGTCGACTACCCCGCGATCATGGCGATCGCCCTGCTCGGCGCGACGGGGTATCTCATCGCCAACTTCATCGTCGACATCGTGCATGCGCGGCTCGATCCGAGAGTGAGGCTCTCATGAGCGTCCCGACCGTCATCGATGTTCCCGCTCCGACGCTCACGGATGCCGGATTCCTTCGCCGCGCCGCCCGTGCGGTGCGCTCCGACCGCCTCGCGCTCGTCGGGATCGCCCTCATCGTGCTCGTCGTCATCGCGGCCCTGTTCGGACCGTGGCTGGCACCGTACCCCGAGCAGGGCTTCGGGGCGACGGCGGTCGATCAGCGCAACCTGCCGCCGAGTTTCCTGCACTGGATGGGCACCGACCAACTCGGGCGCGACGTGCTCTCGCGCGTCATCATCGGCGCACAGCCGGCGCTCACGGTATCGCTCTTCGTCGTCGTGCTCGCAGCGGGCATCGGGGTGCCGCTGGGTGCCATCGCCGGCTACCGCGGCGGGTGGCTCGACGAGGTGCTCATGCGGATCACCGAGGTGTTCCAGGCGTTTCCGCCACTCCTGCTGGCGATGATCACCGTCGCCCTGCTGGGCCCGAGTCTGACCAACGCCGGTCTCGCGCTCGCCATCAGCTGGTGGCCGTGGTACGCGCGGCTCGTCCGAGCCGAGGCGCGATCGTTGCGCGAGCGCCCGTTCGTCGAGGCGGCACGCGCCATCGGTGTGCCGATGTGGCGGATTCTTCCGCGGCACATCCTGCGCAATTGCATGACGCCGATCCTCGTGCAGGCCACGATCGACATCGGCACGGTCATCCTCGCCGCCGGCACTCTCGCCTTCATCGGGCTGGGCGCACAGCCACCCGACCCCGACTGGGGTCTGATGGTGGCCGAGGGACGCGGCGTGATCTTCACCCAGTGGTGGATCTCGACCTTCCCGGGGCTGGCGATCTTCCTCACGGTTCTCGGATTCAATCTGCTCGGCGACTCGCTGCGCGACATGCTCGACCCGAGGCAGGTGGCCCGATGAGCGCTCTCGTCGAGATCCGCGATCTCGAAGTCGACTTCGTCTCACGGGGCACGGTCACGAACCGACCGATCCGCGGGGTCACCCTGACCTTGGGGGCCGGTGAGGTGCTGGGCGTGGTCGGAGAGACCGGGTGCGGCAAGACCCTCATGGGTCTGGCTGTGCTCGGGATGCTGCCGCGCGGCGCCGTCTCGCGCGGGAGCATCGCCATCGACGGGCGACTCCCGTCCGCGCGCGGTGCCCGGTCGGTGCGCGGCGACGTCGTCTCGATCGTCTTCCAGAATCCCGGCACCGCCTTCAACCCCGTCTTCACCATCGGCCAGCAGATGAACGACGTCGTCGCCCGCCACCTGGGGCTGCGTCGTGCGGCCGCGCGCGAACGGGTGCTCACCTACCTGCGGCTCGTGCGGCTGCCCGACCCGGACCGCGTGGCGGACAGCTATCCGCACCAGCTCTCGGGCGGGATGCTGCAGCGAGCCATGATCGCGATGGCGCTGCTGTGCGAGCCGAAAGTGCTCATCCTCGACGAGCCGACGACCGCGCTCGACGTCACCGTCGCCAAGCAGATCCTTGACCTCGTGCTGCAGCTGCGCGATGAGCTCGGCATCGGCGTGCTGCTCGTCACCCACAACCTCGGCGTCGTCAGCGAGGCGTGCGATCGCATCGCGGTGCTCTACGCCGGGCGCGTGGTCGAGCTGGGCGAGACGTCCGACGTGCTGGCCAGCCCGTCGCATCCCTACACCCGGGGTCTGCTCGGTGCACTGCCGGGCCGCCACACTCCCGACATGCCGTTGGAGGCGATTCGGGGGAGCGTGCCGCCGAATCTCCTCGCGGTCACCGGGTGCGCCTTCGCCGACCGGTGCCCGATCGCGGTGGACGCGTGCCGCGTGACGGATCCGGCTCTCGAGGGCGGCTCCGGCCACGAGGTGGCCTGCATCCGAGCGGGGGTGCCGGCATGACGGCATCCGCTCTGCTCTCGGTCCGTCACATCGTGAAGGACTACCGCGCGCACGGCCAGACGGTGCGAGCGGTCGACGACGTCTCGTTCGACATCGCCCCGGGCACCACCTTCGGGCTCGTCGGCGAGTCGGGGTCCGGCAAGAGCACGGTTGCGCGTTGCGCACTGCGGCTCGTCGACCCGACCTCCGGCGAGGCGCTCATCGACGGGGTCGACATCCATCGCGCGCGCGGCCGCGCGCTGCGTGAGCTGCGCGCCCGCGTCGGCATGGTGTTCCAGAACCCCGTCGCTGCGCTCAACCCGCGCATCCCGGTACGCGACAGCATCGCCGAGCCCCTGCGCACGCACGAGCGACTGAGCAGGTCGCAGATCGACGCGCGGGTGGCGGCGCTGCTCGACGAGGTCGGCCTCGCCACGACCCATGCGGCACGCCTGCCTCATCAGCTCTCGGGTGGTCAGTGCCAGCGCGTCGGCATCGCGCGGGCACTCGCGACCCGCCCTGAACTGCTCGTGCTCGACGAGCCCACCAGCGCGCTGGACGTATCGGTGCAGGCGCAGGTGCTCAATCTGCTGCGGCGACTTCGTGCTGAGCACGGCCTGACCTTCATGCTGATCTCGCATGATCTCGACGTGGTCCGCTACATGAGCGATGTCGCCGGTGTGATGTGCCGCGGTGCACTCGTCGAAGTCGGTCCGGCAGCACAGGTCCTCACCTCCCCCGCGCACGAGTACACCGCCCAGCTGCTCGCGGCGATGCCGCCGACCCCCGGCGCCGTGCACCCACCCGCTTCCCTCGACACGAATGAGATGAGTCCGCTGCCGTGACCGACCTGCTGCATCCCCGCGACCTCGCATCCACCCGTGTGCTCCGCTACCCGGGGGCGCCGGACGCGCCGCTCACCCTCGACACGTGGCAGGACGCGCCGCACAACCGCTGGGCGTTCTCGCACGTTGAGCAGATCGTTCCGACCGTGCCGATCCCGCGGCGCCGCGACACCCACCCGACGCGCGAGGTCGGCGGCCTTCTGCGCGACCTCAGCGGCATCGAGCAGCGCCTCGTCGACTCGTACACCGACGCCCTCGTGGTGCGTACGCGCGATGGCATCGTCGGGGAGTACTACCGCGACGGGGTGACCGTCGACAGCCGCCACCTGTTGATGAGCGTGTCGAAATCGATCTGCGGTCTGGTGATCGGGGTGCTCGTCGACCGGGGCCTCGTCGATCCGGCCGAACGCGTGAGCACGTATGTTCCCGACCTGCACGACAGCGCATACGGCGATGCCCGCATCCAGCATGTGCTCGACATGACCGTCGACGTCGACTACGACGAGGACTACCGCAATCCGGCATCGCACGTGCAGAAACAGGACCGTGTCGCCGGCTGGCGGCCGCGGGCCGACACCGACCCGGAGGACACGTACGCGTTCCTCGCGTCCTTGAGCGGCGGGGGCAGCCACGGCGAGGTCTTCCGCTACTGCTCTGCGGGCACGGACGTCCTCGCCTGGGTCGTCGAGAACGTCACCGGATGCCGATACGCAGACGCGGTGTCGAGTCTCCTGTGGTCACGCCTGGGCGCTGCGCACGATGCGCTGATCACCGTGGATCGCGGAGGCTTCGCGTTCGCGAACGGTGGCATGGCGTGCACGGCACGCGACCTTTCGCGGGTGGGCATGCTGATGCTCGACGGCGGCGAGATCGACGGTGACCGCATCGTGTCGGCCGAGTGGGTGCGCCGGACCATCGAAGGCGCCGACCCCGAACTCGCCCGTGGGTCGATCCTGCAGAACGTGCATCCGCAGGGCGCGTACTCGAACCAGTGGTGGGTCACCGGAAGCGGCGAGGTCTACGCCATCGGCATCCACGGCCAGTACATCTGGGTCGACCTCGCCGCCGGTGTCGTGATCACGAAGTTCTCGGCGTGGCCCGAGGCCGTGACCGAGGAGTGGAACCGGGTGCACGCCGAGCTTTTCCGCGAGATCAGCGCCGCCGCCCACGCGTAGCGGGGGCCGCTCACTGGCGGGCGATCGCGATGCGCATCCGCTCGTCGGGGTCGATGAAGTGATCGTGATCGTCGTCGCCGAGGTCGATCTGCACCCAGTGGATCTTGCCGCGGAACCGGCTGCTCTGCACGGTGTAGGCATCCGTCACCGGCGTGCCCGACTCGTACCCGACGTCGGTCGTCTCATCCGCCGAGAAGATCATCGCCTGCGTGGCACCGACCCGCCCGCTGCCGACCGACTCACCGTCGTAGTACAGCGTGACGTCTCCGCCCTTGCCGAGACCCCCGCCGTCGTATGCGAACTCCATGCGCACCTGGTGCACCCCGGATGGAATCGCGCTCTCGGCGCTCGTCGTGAACGACTGGATCCCCAGCACGTTGTAGGCGAACGCGGCGCGGCCCTCGGATACGTACAGGCTCCATCCGCCGAACCGGCCGCCCTGCGCGATGATGACGCCGCTCGCACCGCTCTCAGGCACGACGACCTCGGCGGTCACCGAGAACGACTTGTTCTTGATGTTGACCACGCTGTTCTCGGATAGGCGCCCCATGCCCGGGAAGAGCAGTTGGCTGTTCCCGCGGATCAGCTGCGGTCTTCCGGCGAGATCGGGATTGACCCGGTCGCCGGTGCGGTCGTCGACCGGCAGCACGTTGTACTTCACCGCTTCGATCAGCCAGAGCCGCTGCAGTTCGCGGAGCTTGTCGGGATGCTCCGCCGACAGGTCGTTCGCCTGACTCCAGTCGACCGAGCCGTCGTAGAGCTCCCACACGTCGTCGTCCAGCGCCACGGTACCCGCACCGACCAGCTGCCACGGCGCGCGGTGCTTGGTGACCGCGCTCCAGCCCTTGTGGTAGATCCCCCGGTTGCCGAACATCTCGAAGTACTGGAGGTCGTGGCGTTCGGGGGCATCCGCGTCATTGAAGCTGTACAGCATGCTCGTGCCCTCCATGGGCGACTGCAGGACCCCGTTGACCATGGTCGGCTCGGGAAGTCCCGCCGCCTCGAGGATCGTGGGGGCCACGTCGATGCAGTGCGTGAACTGCGTACGGGTGCCGCCCTTGTCGTCGATGCCCGCGGGCCAGTGCACGATGGTGCCGTTGCGGGTGCCTCCCCAGTGGGAGGCCACCTGCTTCGTCCACTGCAGCGGCGAGTTCATCGCCCACGCCCAGCCGACCGCGTAGTGGTTGTACGACGTCGGAGAGCCGAACTCGTCCATCTTCGAGCGCATGAAGTCGACGGTCTCGAGAGCGGCCATGCCGTTGAAGTTGGCCATTTCGTTGAAGGCGCCGTTGAACGTGCCCTCGGCCGACGCGCCGTTGTCGCCGACGATGTAGTACACGAGCGTGTTGTCGAGCACCTCCAGGTCGTCGATCGCATCGATGATCCGACCGACGTGGTGGTCGGTGTGCTCGAGGAAGCCCGCGTAGACCTCCATCTGGCGCTCGAGGACGGGCTTGAGATCCTCCGGCATGTCGTCCCAGGCCGGCATCTCTTCGCTGCGCGGAGTCAACTCGGCGTCCGCGGGGATGATCCCCATCTCCTTCTGGCGGGCGAAGGTGCGCTCGCGCTGCACATCCCAGCCGTCGCGGAAGCGCCCCTTGTACTTGTCCGCCCACTCCTGGGGCACGTGGTGCGGCGCGTGGGTCGCGCCGGGCGCGAAGTACGCGAAGAAGGGTCGGTCGGGCATGAGCGACTTCTGGGTGCGGATCCACGTGATCGCGCGGTCGGCGAGGTCCTCGGTGAGGTGGTATCCCTCTTCGGGCGTCGCGGGCGGCTCGACGGGTGTCGTGCCGTCATACAGGGCCGGATCCCATTGGTTGTTCTCTCCGCCGATGAAGCCGTAGAACGTCTCGAACCCGCCGCCGGCGGACGGCCACGAGTCGAACGGCCCCATCGGCGACGACTGCCAGACGGGGACCTCGTGGCACTTGCCGAACTGCGCCGTCGAGTAGCCGTTGAGCTTGAGCGTCATCGCGAGCGGCGCCTTCGTGTTCGGTCGCAGCGAGCTGTTACCCGGGGCCGACGTCGCCGTCTCGGTGATGCTGCCCATGCCGACGGAATGGTGGTTGCGTCCGCTCAGCAGTGCGGCCCGCGTCGGGGCGCACAGCGCGGTGGTGTGGAAGCGCGTGTACCGCAACCCGCCCGCCGCGAGTTTCTCGGCGTTGGGGGTGGCGCACGGCCCGCCGAACGCGCTCGACGCGCCGAAGCCGACGTCGTCGAGAAGGACGATCAGCACGTTCGGCGCGGACTCCGGCGGCAGCAGCGGCTCGATCGGCGGGTAGGACGTGTCGGGATCCCTCGCATCGAACGTCGTCAGCCCGTGACCTGGCCGGTCCGGAATCGGCAGCATCGTGCGGGCGTGGCGGTCGGCGCTCATGGCATCTCCTCGGTCGCGTGTCTCCAAGGGAAACCGTAGGGGCGTGCCGTCGACGGATCATCACGCGATCTGCATGATGCTCTCTGGATGTCCCGCGCGCGATCCTTGACACGTCGCGAGGCGGGCGCGGCCCCGCACGCGGGCCGTCGACACCGCCGCGACCGAGGAGGACGACATGTCGACGTACGATCCCATCGGGCCGATCCACGCCGGGCGGGCCTACCGCACCCACATCGATCCGTTCACCTTCCCGGAAGAGTCGATGCCTGCGGACGACGCCTACGAACTCATCCACACTGGGCTCATGCTCGACGGGCGTGAGACCCTCAACCTCGCCTCCTTCGTGACGACGTGGATGGAGCCGCAGGCCGAGAAGCTCATCCACGACTCGCTGCGCAAGAACCACATCGACCACGAGGAGTATCCGGCCGCGTCGCTCATGGAGGAGGCGTGCGTCCACATGCTCGGCGACCTCTTCCACGCCCCGGATCCGGCCGAGGTCGTCGGTGTCGCGACGATCGGCTCGTCCGAGGCGATCATGCTGGGCCTGCTCGCGCACAAGCGCAGCTGGCGTGACCGTCGGCGTGCCGCCGGACTGGCGGAGGACCGCCCGAACGTCGTCTACGGCGCCGAGACGCACGTCGTCTGGGACAAGTTCGCCAACTACTTCGACGTCGAGATGCGCAAGATCCCGATGCGGCCCGACCGCTTCGTCATCAGCGCCGACGACGTCGAAGCCCACGTCGACGAGAACACGATCGCGGTAGGTGTGGTGCTGGGGACGACGCACATCGGCGAGTCCGACCCGATCCCTGAGATCAACGAGCGGCTGCTGAAGATCAAGGCGGAGAAGGGCTGGGACATCCCGATCCACGTCGACGGCGCGAGCGGAGGGTTCATCGCTCCCTTCGCACACCCCGACTTCGCGTTCGACTTCCGTCTCGAGCAGGTGGCCTCGATCAACGCGTCGGGGCACAAGTACGGTCTCGTGTATCCCGGAGTCGGATGGCTCGTGATGCGCGACCGCTCGAAGCTGCCCGAGGATCTCGTCTTCAGCGTGAACTACCTGGGCGGCGCGCAGCCCACCTACACGTTCAACTTCTCGCGCGGCTCGGCGATGATCCAGGCGCAGCTGTACAACTTCCTGCGGCTGGGGCGCTCCGGGTACGCGTCGATCGTCGAGACGATGATGCTGAACGCGCGCCACTTGAACGAACGCCTCGAGGAGAGCGGATGGTTCGAGATCCTGAATCCAGGACTGTCCGAGCCGGTCGTGACGTTCCGGCTGAAGGGCGACCCGGGCTTCACGGTGTACCACCTGTCGTCGCGGCTGCGCGAGCACGGGTGGATCGTCCCGGCGTACAGTCTTCCCCCCGACGCCGAGGATGTGCACCTGCTGCGCGTGGTGGTCCGGCTCGACCTCAGTCGCCAGTTGGTCGATGTGCTCGTGCGCGACATGCTGGATGCGTGCACGCACCTCGCGAAGGAACAACCCGGCGATCGTGTCGGTCCGACCCCCGATCTGTGGACGGCGCCCGCGCTGCTGGCCGCGCACCAGAAGGCGCGCACCGGCCAGCGTCGTGACTGACACCCGGCTCGGCGGTCGGCTGCCGGGACTGCGCGTCCCGGAGGGCTGGCGGGTGAGCCACGTGCAAGGGCGGTCGCTCTTCGCGACGCGCGCCACGGTGACCCGCCCCGACGGCAGCGAGATCGACTGGAGTGCACGTCGGCACCGCAAGGGCCTCGCTCCCGCTCCGCTCGCGCACCGTCCGCTGCGGCGGTTCCGCGACCGCGCACGGGGCGCGAGCGCGTCGAGCTGGTGGATGGGCGGCCTGTTCGTGGTCGGATCCTTCTGCTTCGCGCTCGGTTCGCTGCCGCTGTTCTTCGACAACGTCTCCGCCGACCTCGTCGCGTGGATCTTCTTCGTCGGATCGCTCTTCTTCACGTCGGCCGCGTACCTGCAGTTCCGCGAGTGCGTCGCCGCGCCCGACACCGTCGACCCCACGGCGCCGAGGCGACACGGCGTGCACGGGCTCATCGGCCTTCGCGCGCGCAGCATCGGCTGGTACGCGACGGCCATCCAGCTGGTCGGCACCGTCTTCTTCAACGTCAGCACCCTCGCGGCCACACGGGCCGATCTCGACCTCGATCAGCAGAAGCACCTGATCTGGGTCCCCGACTTCTGGGGCTCGGCGTGCTTCCTCATCGCGAGCGCACTCGCGTACGCCGAGGTGAGCCCGCATCTGTGGCGGCGGCCCCGCGGCGACATCGGGTGGCAGATCGCGGCGCTGAACCTGCTCGGATCCGTCGCGTTCGGCCTCGCGGCGATCGGGGCGCGGTACCTGCCGATCACCGGCGAGCCCGCCAACATCGCGCTCGTGAACCTCGGCACGTTCGCGGGAGCGCTGTGCTTCCTGGTCGGGGCCGCGCTGCTGCCGATCGAGTCGGCAGGTGCCCGCGGCGCGCCACGTCGCTAGACTGCCGACCGTGTCGACCACGACGAGTGGGGAAGTCGCGGCGGGAGCAGACCTGGGGACGGTGCTCCTCGAGAGCAAGGTCGCCGTTCCGCCCCCGTCACGCGGCAGTGTCAGCCGGCGGGCGGTCATCGAGCGCGCGGTGCGTTCCGACGCACGCGTGGTCGCCGTCTCGGCGCCTGCGGGCTTCGGCAAGACCACGATGCTCTCGGAGTGGGCGGCGACCGACGACCGCGCGATCGGCTGGGTGTCGCTGGATGCCGGCGACGACGACCCCACGGCGCTGCTCGCGCTGCTCGCGACGGCGTGCTCGGCGTTCTCGCCGCTCGCGGGGAGCGCGATCGACCAGATGCGCGGCGTGGGAGTGGCACCGCTTTCGCGGGCGGCCCCGCTGCTCGCGGCCGTCTTCGCGGCCAGCCCCGAGCCGTTCGTGCTGTTCGTCGATGATCTTCACTTCGCGGACTCTCCCGGATGCCAGGACGTGCTGGAGGTCGCGATCGGGGGTGTACCGGCAGGATCGCAGGTCGTGCTCGCCAGCCGCCGCGAGACGCCGCTGATCGCACGCATGCGCACCGCCGGCGTCGCGGCCGAGGTCGCGGCATCCGATCTGAGCCTCTCCGCCGCCGACGCCCGCGCCCTGTTCGAACGCGTCGGGGTCGACATCGCCGACCCCGAGCTCGACAGGATCGTCGCGAAGTCGGAAGGCT
>JAUHYM010000052.1 GCA_030426515.1 Actinomycetes bacterium | reverse complement strand
CCCCTGGGCGCGACCGGCCTCGCCGATCGGGGCGTGGAAGTCGTAGCCGCGCGGTGTGATGTCGTTGGGGTAGCCGGTCGCCTGCGACTCGGCGAGTGCGGGGTCGGGGTTCGTGCCGCCGACGTACATGTAGTACCCCTGCCAGGCGGAGCCGCTGCCGATCTTCGCGTGGGCGATGGCCGCGACATCCCGGGCGCTCGGCCGCGGACGCCGGTGATATGCGGTGGCCATGCCCCCGGCCAGCTCGCACGTGGCGGGCGGGAACCACGGCGACAGGTCGGCGTGCCGGGTCGCGTCCTCGCCGCGCACGTCCACCCCGATGCCCGGGTCGTCCCACTCGTGCGAGAAGAAGTAGTGCGCGCGGAACGTCGGGTCCCACGGCTGGTCGGGGTCGACCCAGAACCCGTCGCCGTACCCGCCCCACAGCGGCAGGACCTCGGGGTCGGGGAGCTCGGCGCCGCCCCACGCGGTCGACGTCCACAGCGGCGCCGACATGCCGGCATCCCGCGCCAGCGTCTTGAGGGTGACGAGATGCTGCGGCTGGTCGTACAGCTCATTGTCGAGTTGGATGCCCAGCACGCCGTCGGGCGTCGCGCGCCCGTCGAGGTGCTCGGCGAGCGTCCGGAACCAGTCCTGCACGAGCGCGAGGTAACCCGGGTCGTCGGTGCGGTGGGCGACGGGGGCAGCCTGCACCCAATCGGGGAACCCGCCGTTGCGGGCCTCGCCGTGCGCCCACGGCCCGATGCGCAGCACCAGCTCGAGGCCCTCGGCGTGCACCGTGTCGATGAAGGCCGCCAGGTCCAGGTCACCGTCGAACCGGGCGCGGCCGCGCTCTTGTTCGTGGTGGTTCCAGAACACGTAGGTCGAGACCACCGTGATGCCGCCGGCGCGCATGAGGCGCAGCCGGTCCACCCAGCGTGCGCGGGGCACCCGGCTGTAGTGGATCTCCCCTGAGATCGGGATCCAGGGGCGGCCGTCTCGGTGCACGGCACGGCTCGTGAGCGACAGCCCTGGCCTGCGGTCGTCGTCGTTGGCCATGGCGGGATGCCGCAGCGGGCGCACCTGCGGGGAGGCGCTCGCGCGCAGCATCCGGGTGCGCACCTGAAGGACGTCACTCATGCGCTGTGCCGCCGCGCATGTTCGCAGGATCGCACGAGAGTCGCAGGATTTCCGCGGAATCGTGCGAAGACGGCGCGATGCTGCGAAGACGCACCGGGCATCGCGTCGCTCATGCCAGGCGCACCGCCGCCCACGAGACCGCGGGAAGGGATGCGGCGAGCGTCTGCCCCTCGAGTGTGGCGTCGAGCGTGCGCACGCCCACCCGCTCAGGGTTCTCGAGCGTGTTCGCCGCGTACATGTCGTCGTCGTGCATCAGGTGCGTCTCGGCGACGGCGACCTCGCGCCCCAGCGCGGCGACCAGCGGCGCCAGGTCCACCCGCAGGTCGGCGGCGTCGGTCGTCGAGCGGTTGACCACGAAGAGGGTGACGCCCTCGTCGTCGACCGTGGCGACGGCGTTGACGGTCGCGACCGCGCCGAGCTTCTCGCTGGCGAAGGTGCCGGCATCCACCGGCACGCGGATCGCGCGCCCCCGTCCCAGCCGCGAGGTGAGCGAGAACGGGAAGAAGGTGGTCTGCTTCCAGGCGGGGCCGCCGGGCTCGGTCATGATCGGGGCGATCACGTTGACCAGCTGCGCGAGCGACGCCGAGCGCACCCGGTCGGCGTGCTGGAGCAGGGTGATCATGAGGTCGCCGAAGACCACGGCATCCAGCACGTGGTACTGGTCCTCGAGCAGGCGCGGGGCGACGGGCCACCCCTTCTCCTCGGGCTTGTCGTTCTGCCCGCCCTCCTCGTTGTGGAGGTACCAGACGTTCCACTCGTCGAACGAGATCATGATGCGCTTCTCGCTTTTCTTCGTGGCCGCCACGGCGTCGGCGATCGCGACGACCGACTCGATGAACCGCGCCATGTCGACCCCCGAGGCGAGGAACTCCTGGGCATTCCCACCCATCTCCTGGTAGTAGGAGTGGCACGAGATGAAGTCGACGTCGTCGAAGGTGTGCTCGAGCACCGTGCGCTCCCACGACCCGAAGGTCGGCATGCTGCGACCCGACGACCCGCAGACCACCAGCTCCACGCCGGGGTCCAGCATCCGCATGGCCTTCGCGGTCTGCGAGGCGAGCGTGCCGTAGTCGTCGGCGTTCTTGTGGCCGATCTGCCACGGGCCGTCCATCTCGTTGCCGAGGCACCACATGGTCACCCCGAACGGCTCGGGATGCCCGTTGGCGGCGCGCTGGTCGGTCCACGCGGTCTGCTCGGCGCTGTTGGCGTACTCGAGGATGTCGAGGGCTTCCTGCGTGCCGCGGGTGCCGAGGTTCACGGCGAGCATGAGATCGCTGCCGACGGTGTCGAGCCAGGTCTGGAACTCGTGCAGCCCGACCTCGTTCGTCTCGGTCGAGTGCCAGGCCAGGTCGAGGCGGCGGGGGCGCTGTTCGACGGGGCCGATGCCGTCTTCCCACCGGTAGCCCGAGACGAAGTTGCCGCCCGGGTAGCGGATCGTCGAGACGCCGAGCTCCTTCACGAGCTCGATGACGTCCTGACGGAACCCGTGGGCGTCGGCGGTGGGGTGGGTGGGCTCGAAGATCCCGTCGTAGATGTGGCGGCCGAGGTGCTCGACGAACCCGCCGAAGATGCGCGGGTCGATGTCGGCGATGTCGGCGTGCGAGTCGAGGCGGGCGGTGGCGTCGGTCATGTCGGTGCTCCGTGGTGTGGGAACGGGGCGCGACTGCTGACGGCAGCCGCGCCCCGCGGAATGTGCGTGACGGGGGTTACTCCAGGATGACGTCCGCCTCGGCGAAGAACGCCTCGACGGCCTCATCCACGGTGATCGCTCCGAGCCCGAGCGACTTGCCGAGCTCCCAGAACGTCTGCTCGAGCGAGCCGTACCCGATGACCGGCACCGGCGGGGCAGCGCCGACGCGGTCCTCGACGGACGCGATGTAGTCCGCCACCTGCTTGTCGACGCCCTCGAGAGTCGTTCCCTCGAGCTTGCTCGACGACGCGGGGAACCCGAGGGTCGTGCCGAAGATCTCGCCGGCCTCGGGACTGTTCACGATGTAGTCGAGGAAGATCGCGGATGCCTCGGGCTGGTCGGTGTTCGCGGCGATCGCGATCTGCAGGCCGCCCTGCTGGTAGAGGTCCTGCGACCCTTCGACGGCGGTCGGCGGCGCGACGATCGAGATCGACTCCGCACCGGAGTCCGCGAGGTAGCCGCCCAGGAAGTTGCTCCAGCTCATCTCGCTCGCCGTCAGCTGCGCGCCGAAGCCGGACACGGGGCTGATCTCCTCCAGCTCCAGCTGGGGGACAGCGATTCCCTCGCGGAGGTCGTCTCCGCTGGCCCAGTAGTCCCGCAGCTCATCCTCGGTGAAGCCGAGCTGCCCGTCCTCGGTGTAGAGGTTCTGGCCGTTCGCCCGCAGCACGAGCTCGAACGTCTGAATGCGCTGCGTGTAGTCGGTGCCGCCGTAGACCTCACCGCCCGAGGCGTCGGTGACATCCGCCATCCACGCGTCGAAGTCGTCGAACGACGTGCCGCCTTCCGGGGCGGCGAGGTCGTACTCGGCGAGAAGGTCGTCGTTGATGAAGTTCGCCCACATGCTGTAGCCGGTCGGCAGCGACCACTGGGTGTCGTTGAGTCGTCCCGTGCCCAGCAGAGCGTCGGAGAACGTGGAGAAGTCGACGTAGTCAGACACGGTGCCGAGATCCAGCACGTGTCCGGGCTCTGCGTACTGGCGCAGGTAGCTGTCGGAGAACTGGAACACGTCCGGAAGCCCTCCGCCGGCCGCTTCGGTCGCCCGCTTCTCCCAGTAGCTGGGGAAGTCGGTGAACGTCACGTTGATGGTGATGTTCGGGTACTCCTCGTTGAATGCCTCGATGAGCTGGTTGTAGCGGTCGGCGCGGTCGTCGTTGCCCCAGAAGGCGAAGCTGAGTTCGACCTCCGCATCGGGGTCGTACTCGGCCGAGCCGCTGTCTGCCCCCGAGCATCCGGCGAGGATGAGAGCGCCGGCTCCCACCAGCGCTGCGGCGCCAAGTCCACGTCGTGCGAACATGTCTGTTCCCTTTCGTTGAGCGCGTCCTGTGAGAAAACGCTTTCCATTTGGTGGTGATAAGTCCTCGACCGGGCGTGCCGGTTTCAGCTCGTGGCGGAGGCTGCGACCGGAGCGCGTTCCGCCGCGGCGCGGGGCGCGAGAGCGAACATCACTCCCTGTGGTTCGAGGATGCGGTGCTCAACGGCTGCGCCGGTCGCGGCATCCGCACCGTCGATGCGAACCTCGACGTCGCGGGCGGTGTGGTTGATCACGGTCACCAGGTCACCCCGACTGGCGACTTCGACACCCTCCGGGAGTCCCTCGACGACGGGGCGGACGCCGGAGGCCGCGATGAGCGCATCGGCCACGGCGGCGATCCCCGCAGCATCCGGGAGTGTGGCGACGTACCAGGATTGGCCAGCGCCGTGCATGCGGCGCGTCAGCGCGGCGCGGCCCACGGCGCGGCCGTCGGTGAATCTCGCAAGAACCTCGGCGTCTGCGACCGTGAGCGCCTCAGCCATGAGCGTGCCGGTCTGGCCGCCGGCGAACCCGAAGCGCACGGTCTCGGCAGCGCCATCGGCGGCGTGCGCCATCGCTCCGACCCCGCTTCCGTCGACACGTGTGCCGTCACCCAGTGCGCCGAAGTCCTCGACGCGCACACCGAGCACAGGGCCCAGCTGGGTAAGGAATCCGCCGTCGCGGAACTGGTCGTGCTCGTCCACGACATCCGTGAACGGGCCGGCGAGGAGTGTGCCACCGGCATCCACGAAGCGCGTGAGCGCCTCGGCGCCGTCGTCGCGCAGCAGGTAGAGCAGCGGGGCGACGGCGAGGTCGTAGCCGTCGTCGACCTTCTCCGGCGGGACGATGTCGACCATGATCCCGCGGGCGTGGAAGGCCCCGTACCAGTCGCGCACGACCGCGAGGTAGTCGACGGTCACGGGGTGGTCGCGCTCTTCGACGGCCCACCAGTTCTCCCAGTCGAAGACGAGCGCGACGCGCGCATCACGACCCGGGGCGGGAAGCTCGCCGAGTCCTCCCAGTGTGGCGCCGAGGTCGACGACCTCGCGCCAGATCTTCGTGTCGGTGCCCGCGTGCGGGAGCATCGCCGAGTGGAACTTCTCGCTCCCCGCGCGCGACTGCCGCCACTGGAAGAACATGATCCCGTCCGCGCCGCGGGCCACGGACTGCGCGGACTCGGCGGCCAGAACCCCCGGTGCCTTGCCGGGGTTCGCGTGGCGCCAGTTCACCGCATCCGTCGCCTGCTCCCACAGCAGCCACGGCACCCCGGGCTTCAGCGACCGGATGAGGTCGCGCTGGAACGCGGAGTCGCGCACGCGGGTGGGGCTGGTCTGATCCGGGTAGCAGTCGTCGGCGATGACGTCCATGTGGGGCGCCCAGCGCGAATAGTCGGCCGGCTTGAAGGGGCCCATGAAGTTGGTGCTGATCGGCTGGGTCGCGCCCGCGGCGAGCAGGATCTCGCGCTCCATCAGGTAGCACTCCAGAAGCATGTCGCTCGTGAAGCGCCGCCAGTCGAGCATCGACGACGGGTTGTGGCTGTAGGGCGCGAGGCGCGGCGGGAAGACCTCCTCGAACGCGGCGTACCGCTGCGACCAGAAGGCGGTGCCCCATGCCCTGTTGAGCGCGTCGATCGATGTGTACTTCTCTCGGAGCCAGCGCCGGTAGGCCTCACGCGCGTTGTCGGAGTAGTCGGCGTGCAGGTGACAGCCGTACTCGTTGTTCACGTGCCACATGACGACCGCCGGGTGGCCGACGTATCGTTCGGCGATGCGGCGCGCCAGTTCGGCCGCCAGGCGCCGGTACGTGGGCGACGACGGCGCGAAGTGCTGCCGACTGCCGGGCCAGTATGTGGCCCCGTTCTCGTCGGCGGGCAGGATGTCGGGGTACGTGGCGCTGGCCCACGGCGGCGGAGAGGCCGTCGCGGTGGCGAGGTTCACGTGGATGCCGCCCGCGTGCAGCTTGTCGATGACGGTGTCGAGCCAGGCGAAGTCCCACTCGTGCTCAGTCGGCTGGATCTTCGACCAGGAGAAGATCCCCAGGCTCACGATGTTCACGCCCGCCTCGCGCATGAGACGGATGTCGTCGTCCCACACATCCTCCGACCACTGGTCGGGGTTGTAATCGGCGCCGTACAGCACAACAGGTCCTTTGCGGGTCGGTGGTGGGCTCCCGCGTCGGTCGACGACGGGAGCGGTGAACGTCGGGTCAGGCGCGCCGGCGAGGGCGTTCGGGGATGGCGACCGCGGCGAGGACCGCGCACCCCAAACCGGGGACGATCAGGGGAGGGAGCGCCCACGTCACGACGCCGACGAACACTGCGGTCGCCGCCAGATAGCAGCCGCCGGGGACGTCGCGGCCGACCTGGCCGGGGAACGTTCTCAGCGCAGCACCCCATCCGCCCCCGGGTTGCCACGTGGCCGACAGCCCGACCAGCACCGCGCCGAGCACGATGAGTCCCACCCAGCCGATGACGGTGAAGATCTCGCCGCCGGGGAGCAGACCCGATGATGCGACGACGATGTCTCCGGCGAGCGCGCCGCCGATCAGCAGCGCGACGGCACCGACGGCCAGCCCTCCCGGCAGCGCCGCGCGGACGTCGCCGAAGAACTGCGCGAGGGACGAGCCTTCGGCGCGGAGAAAGCGGCGCAGGTGGCGAGATCCCGCAGCCAGGGCGGCGGGCAGCGTCACGACCACGACCCCGACGGCGAAGACCAGCAGGCCGACGAGGAGCACCTCACCGAGCAGCGCGAATTTCGCTGTCGCACCGGGTAAGCGCTCCGGTGCACGCTCTTCGATCGTGGGCCCGGACCCGTCGAGGTCGGCGCGGCGCGCCGCCTTGAGATCCTTGCGTGCCGCCCGGGCGTCCTTGCGGTCCATCGTGATCTCCATCATCGTCACCTCGTCTCCGTGTCGCCAGTCTCTGCGCCTGCGCGGACGGCGCTATCCCTTGAGGCCCTGAGTGGCGACGCCGTCGACCAGGAACCGCTGGAAGACGATGAAGAACACCAGGATCGGGATCAGCGCGACGAACGACGCCGTGACGGTCGCACCGTAGTCGGACGACGAGGTCTGATCGTTGTAGAGGCGCAGCGCGATCGGCAGGGGATAGTTCTCGGGGCTGGTCAGGTAGAGCAGCGGGCCGAGGAAGTCGTTCCACGCCCAGATGAAGCTGAAGATCGCGCAGGTGATGAGCGCCGGCTTGATGAGCGGGATGATGATCGCCCAGAAGATCCGGATATGACCCGCGCCATCGATGCGTGCGGCTTCGTCCATGTCGCGAGGCATCTGCCGCATGAACTGCACGAGCAGGAAGACGAAGAACGCCTCCGTCGCGAGGAACTTGGGCAGGATCAGCGGCCAGAACGTGTCGATCATGTTCAGGTTGTTGAACAGCAGGTACTGGGGGATGATCACGACGTGGAACGGCAGCAGGAGCGTGCCGATCATCGCGGCGAAGAGGATGCTGAGGCCCTTGAACTGGATCCGCGCGAAGGCGTACGCCGCGAGGGCCGACGAGATGACCGTGCCGACAACCGCCGCCGCCGCGAGCACGAAAGAGTTCCAGTAGAACTTCCACATCGGGACGCCGGCGATCCCCTCGAGAACCTTGAGGTAGTTCTCGACTGTGGGGTTCTCCGGGAACAGTCCGGTGTTCTGCCCGAACTCGGCATTCGGCTTGAACGTCGCGAAGACCAGCCAGATCAGCGGGTAGAGCACGAGGGCTGTCAGTGCGATGAGCACGACGAACCAGATGATCGTCTGCCAGGTCTTGCGCTTGATCCGACGGCGACCTGAGGGCTTGGCGCCCGTCGTGTCGGGCCGAAGCTGGTGCTCGAGCTCCGCGATCGCGGGCTCGCCGAAGCTTGACGTGCTCATCGGTTGTCTCCCGAGTAGTGGACCCAGCTTCGCTGGGTGCGGAACAGAATGAAGGCGATGATGGCGACGACGACGAGCAGCACCCAGGCGATGGCGGCCGCGTAGCCCATCTGACCGTCGGAGAAGCCTCGCTTATAGAGGTAGACGGTGATGAAGTTGGTCATGCCGGCAGGCCCACCGGTTCCGTTCGAGATGATGTACGCCGACGCGAAGACCTGGAAGGCGCCGATGATCCCGAGCAGCAGGTTGAAGAAGATCACCGGGGAGAGCATCGGGATCGTGACCGCGCGGAAGCGGCGGATCGCTCCCGCTCCATCCATCTCCGCCGCCTCATACAGTTCCTTCGGAATCTGCTTCAGGCCGGCGAGGAAGATCACCATGGTCGCGCCGAACTGCCAGACGGCGAGGATGATCATCGCGGGGAGCACCAGGTCGGGGTTGCCGACCCAGCCGCCGAGATTGATTCCGAAGATCTGCAGCGCGTTGTCGACGGGGCCGTCCGTCGAAAACAGGGCGCGCCAGACGATGGCGACGGACACGGACGCGGCGATCAGCGACGGGGCGTAGAAGGCGGAACGGAAGAAGCCCGCACCCTTGTCGCGATAGTTGAGGAGCATTGCGGTGGCGAGCGCCGCGGCCAGCATGATGGGCGTGCCCACGAGAACGTAGATCAGCGTGATCTGCGCGGACTGGATGAACTGCGGGTCGTTGGTGAACAGCCGGATGTAGTTGTCGAACCCGATCCATCGCGGCGGCTGGAAGATGTTGTACCGAGTGAAGGAGAGGTACAGCGAGTAGACCATCGGGATGATCGTGAGTCCGAAGAACCCGATCAGCCACGGGGAGAGGAAGCCGTAGCCGGCGAGAGTCTCCTTGCGCTGCCGGCGACGCTGGCCGGGCCGCGTGGCGGGGTTCTCACCCCGACGGTGCGGCATGAGCCTGCCTCTGCGGCCCTTTCCGGTGACGACGGCTCTCGTCGATGTCGTACTCACGTGGTTGCTCCCGATCTGGCTGGGGTGGGGATGAGGTGGGCTGGGGGTCCGACCCGCATGGAGTCGGACCCCCAGGAGACGTCAGCCGAGGACGACGTCCATCTCGGTGAAGAAGCGGTCGACCGCCTCATCGACGGTGATCGTGCCGAAGCCGAGCTCGGTGCCGATCACGCGGAAGGTCTCTTCGAGCGAGCCGTAGCCGACGATCGGCACGGGCGGGGCGTCGCCCAGACGGTCGGCGATCGAAGCCTCGTAGTCGGCGATCTGCTGGCTCAGCGGGTCGAGCTCAGCCGCTGCGAGAGCGGTCTCCGACGCGGGCAGGCCTCGGTTGGTGCCGAAGATCTCGCCCGACTGCGGGCTGTTGACCAGGAAGTTCACGAGCGTCGCCGCGGCCTCCGGGTGCTCGGTGTTCGCGCCGATCGAGTGCAGCATCGACGGCTTGAGGTAAAGGTCCTGCGAGCCCTCGACGGTGATCGGAGGGGCGACCAGGCCCAGCTCGGGGTAGGCCTCGCCGAGCTCGCCGAGGTATCCACCACCGAAGTTGTCCCACGTCAGCTCGCTCGTCGTCAGCGCTGCACCGAAGCCGGACAGCGGGCTGACCTCTTCGACGGTCTGCTGGGGAACGACGACGCCGTCGCGGATGCCCGCGCCGGCCTCCCAGAACTCGGCGAGGCGTGCCTCGTCGAAGCCGGGCTCACCCTCGTCGCTGAAGAGGTACGATCCCTCCGCGCGCAGCTGGATCTCGAAGTTCTGGATGCGACCGGTCCAGTCCGAACCGCCGTAGATGTCGCCGCCGCTCGCGTCGGTGACCTCTGCCATCCACGTGTTGTAGTCGTCCCAGGTGCCGCCGGCGAACTCGTCGACGCCGACCTCGCTGAGGAGGGTGGGGTTGGTGTACATGCCCCACGCGTTGGTCGAGGTCGCGATGCCGTACGTGACACCGCCGACGACCCCGATGTCGAGGATGTTCTGCGGAAGCGGATCGGTCTCGATGACCCCACCCAGGTAGGGGTCGAGTTCCAGCAGCAGGCCGTTCTCGGAGTACTGGCGCAGGTAGGAGTAGTCGAACTGCATGACGTCGGGCAGGTTGCCGCCGGCAGCCTCGGTCTGACGCTGCTCCCAGAACTCGGGGAAGCCGAGGAAGGTGGAGTTGACCGTGATGTTCGGGTACTCCTCCTCGAACGCGGCGATGGCCTCGTTGTAGAGCTCGGCGCGAACGTCGTTGCCCCAGAACGCGAGGTCGAGGGTGACCTCCTCGTTCGGGTCGAGCGTCTCGCTCGTCTCGCCGCCGCCGGTGCAGCCGGCGAGAGCGATGGCGGCACCAGTCGCGAGCGCGACGGCGGTGATGGCCCGCTTCTTGCTGAACATCGTTGTCCTCTCTGAACGTCCGTGTCCGAAACTGCCGCGACGAACGCTCTTTGTCCGTTGATTGTGTTGAGGGTGACGCTTCCCGGTGCAACTAGGAAAACGCTTGCCCGTAAACCTACAACGCTCAAAAACGTTTCGCAACCCTTACTCGAAAGGTTTTATTGAAACGATTTGGTAACAGCGTCGTCGCCCACCGGAGCCGAAAGTCACCCGACCCATCCCGCACCGTGACAGGCTGGACGCATGCGCATCGCACTGACGGGATCGACGGGAAAGCTCGGCGGGTTCGTCCTGCAGCATCTGCGGGACGCCGGACACGACGTGGTCGGCTTCGACGTGACGGGGGCCCGCGCACCGGGGTTCGTCCGCATCGACCTGACCGACTACGGGCAGGTCATCGACGCCCTCGCCGGCGTCGACCGCACGGCGCCGTTCGACGCCGTCGTCCACCTCGCCGCCCTCCCGGCCCCGGGGCTGCGGACGGACGCGGCCACCTTCCACAACAACATGACCGCCACCTTCAACGTGTTCTGGGCCGCGGTGCGTTCCGGCATCCGGCGCATCGTGTACGCGTCGAGCGAGACGGTGCTGGGCCTGCCCTTCGACACGCCCCCGCCCTACGTGCCCGTCGACGAGGAGTACACCCCGCGCCCCGAGTCGGTGTACTCGATCGTCAAGGTGCTCGAGGAGCAGCTCGCCCGTGAGCTCGTGCGCTGGCACCCCGATCTGTCGGTCACCGGCTTCCGGTTCTCGAACGTGATGGCGCCCGAGGACTACGCCGAGTTCGCCTTCTTCGACGCCGACGCGATGCTGCGCAAGTGGAACCTCTGGGGCTACATCGACGCCCGCGACGGGGCCCACGCGATCGAGCGCGCCCTCGAGGTGGCCCCCGCGGGATTCGAGCCGTACATCATTGCCGCCGCCGACACGGTGATGTCGCGCCCGAACGCCGAACTGCTCGCCGAGGTGTTTCCCGACGTGCCGCTGACCCGCGAGGTGAGCGACCACGAGACGCTGCTCGGCATCGACAAGGCCCGGCGGATGCTGGGCTACGACCCGCAGCACACCTGGCGCGACCGCGCCTCCTGGAGCTGACCCGGGCGGTCACCGCTCGCAGACGAGCGCGCCGCTCTCGACCCGCAGGCGCGCGACGTGCACGGCGCTGCGGCGGTGGGCCGCGGCATCCTGCTCTGCGACCTCGCCGCCATCCCACCAGGGGTGCGTGAAGTAGAACAGCAGGGCGTCGTCGCCGGCGACGATCACCGCGCCGTGCCGGCCGATCTCGACGCCGGCGCCGTCGCTCTCGCCCAGGATGACGGCGTCGGCGTCGCCCTGGCGCTGCCACGTAACCGCGTCGGGCGAGCGGTAGACGGCCATGCCCCGCCACTCGTCGGTCAGCATCCACCACGTCCCGCTGAGCGCGAAGACGTAGGGGCCTTCGTGGGGGCGTCCGCCGATCGCGACGCCGCCGTGGGTCCAGGTCGCAAGATTGGGGGATGTCGCGACCTTCGTCACCGAGTCGGCGGCCTCGTCCTTGTACCAGAGGCGCCAGAGGCCGTCGGGGCAACGCACGACGGCCGCATCGATGACACGGTCGCTCTCGAGGGCGACCTGTCCAACCCGCTCCCAGCGGCGCAGGTCGTCGGAGGTGTACTCGACGATGTGGCGGGCGTGCCCCTCCCAGCGATCCGGGACTCCGTCGATCTCGGTGAGGTACATGCGCCACCGGGTGCCGTCGTGAATGACATCGGGCGCCCAGTGGGTGACGTCGACGTCGGCGGGCGGCCCCGCGGAATCGAGGGCGAGACCGGCACCATCCGGCTCAAGGGTTCCGCTGTACGTCCACACCCGGCCGTCGGCACTGCGCGCGACACCGACGCGCGAGCCGTGCACCCAGGCGACGCCGGGACCGGGGTCGGGGTGCGAGGCGCGGCGCTGGGTGTAGAACATCCACCAGCCGTCATCGGGGTCGCGGACCACGGTCGGGTCGGTCGCGCCGTCGTAGACCGGGTCGCGGTAGATCTCGCCGGGGGCGGGCGCGTCGGGGTCGAGTGCAGCAGCGCCGGTCACCGGCCGACCTCGCGCTGGTCGGTGACCGGACTCTCGAAGCCGATGCGGTGGGTCGGGTGGGCGTCGAGGTCGGTCGGGGTGATGACCGCCCCATCGGCGGCGGCCGAAGCGTAGATCGCGGCGACGATCTCGAACGAGCGGGCGGGGGCATCCGCGGTCTGCGGCAGCGGGTCGCCGGCGCGCAGCGCGTCGAACACGTCGCGCAGCAGGACGTCGTGCCCGCTGCGCTCCTCGACCTCGGGCAGCGCCCACGTGGCCGCCTCGTCGTCGGAGATGTGCGGCGCCGGGGTGATCTTCCAGTTCTCGTGGCCGTGGCCGTACAGGTGGTCGACGGTGATCGTCGCCTTCTGGGTGTCGATGCGGATGCTGCTGGTCTCGCGCGGCGAGACCGCGCTGGTCGACAGCTGCGCCACGGCGCCTCCGGTGAACGTGACGGTCGCCGTCGAGGCATCCTCGGTCTGAGTCTCGCGGTCGAGGCGCCACAGCCGGCCCTGCACGCTCGCCCAATCGCCGAGCAGGAAGGCGAGGAGGTCGATCTGGTGGATCGCGTGCCCAAGGGTGGGTCCGCCGCCCTCGGTCTGCCACTTGCCCCGCCAGGGCACCGCGAAGTACGCGGGATCGCGGAACCACAGCGTCTGGCACTGCGCCATGAGCGGGCGGCCCAGGGCTCCCTCGTCGAGCAGGCGCTTCACGTGCGCGGCGGCGGTGCCCGTGCGCTGCTGGAAGACGACGGCGAGCTGACGCTCGGCGGATGCCGCGGCGGCGCGCATCTGGTCGAGTTCGTCCAGGCTCGGCGCCGGGGGCTTCTCGACGACGACGTGGGCACCGGCCAGCAGCGAGGCGATCGCCTGGTCGCGGTGGGCGACCGGCGGCGTGCAGATGAGGACGACGTCGGGCTTCTCCTCGGCAAGGAGCGTGTCGACATCGCCGTAGGTGGCGGGCACGCCGTGGCGCTGCGCGAACGCGGCGGCACGGTCGGCGTCGAGGTCCATCGCCGCGACGACCTCGGCGTGCGGGTAGGCGGCGACCGCCTCGGCGTGGTGGTGGGCGATCGCGCCGGTGCCGACGATGGCGCACCGCAGATTCTGTTCGGTCATGCTCTCACTCTCGATCGTGTGTTCTCGGGTCGATCCGGGCTCGGGACCGGTGGCACGAATCTCGGATTGCGAGGGTGACAC
>JAUHYM010000051.1 GCA_030426515.1 Actinomycetes bacterium | reverse complement strand
CGCTCCAGCGTCCGAGAGGCGCTGCGCGTCCTCGAGGTGATGGGTCTCATCCGGACCGGCACCGGCTCGGGACCCACCTCCGGCGCGGTGATCATCGCGCGCCCGCAGGGCGGGATGGCGGCCCTCCTGCGCCTGCAGGTCGCCGCGCAGGGGTTCCCGATAGACGACATCGTCCAGGCGCGGCTGCTCCTCGAGTCATCGGTCGCCGAAGCTCTCGCACACGGCGCATTCGACGATGGCGAGGCGCTGACCGCCGTCACCGACATCCTCGATGCGATGGATGCCCCCGGTCTTCCGCCCGCGGAGTTCCTCGCCCTCGACGCCCAGCTGCACCTCGCCCTGGCCGAGGCGTCCGGCAACACCGTCGTCGCCGCGATGATGGCAGGGCTGCGCGAGTCCATCGAGCGCTACGTCCTGGAGCGCGCCGACGTCATCGACGACTGGGACGCCGCGGCCGCCCGTCTGCGTGACGAGCATCGGGGACTGGTCGCCGCGATCGTCGCCGGCGACGCGGACGACGCGCGCTCCCGCATCCGTGACCACATCGTCGGCTACTACGCCCGCTGAATCGACTTTCCGCCCACGAGAGGACCGCCCCACCATGGTGACCCGTCAGCTGCCCAACGTCGCAGAGCTTCTCGAGCTCATGCAGTTCAAGACCCCCGAGCTCAACGGCAGGAAGCGCCGCCTGGATGCCGCGCTCACCGTCCACGATCTGCGCACCATCGCCCAGCGCCGCACACCGAAGGCCGCGTTCGACTACACGGACGGCGCCGCCGAGGGGGAGTTCTCGCTCGCTCGCGCCCGGGAGGCGTTCGAGGACGTCGAGTTCCACCCCGGCATCCTCAAGCCCGCCGAATCGGTCGACATGTCGACAGAGATCCTGGGTGGCCCCAGCGCCCTGCCGTTCGGCATCGCGCCGACCGGCTTCACGCGTCTCATGCAGACCGAGGGCGAGATCGCCGGCGCCTCGGCGGCAGGGGCCGCCGGCATCCCGTTCACGCTGTCGACGCTGGGCACCACCTCGATCGAGGACGTGAAGGCGGCCAACCCGCACGGGCGCAACTGGTTCCAGCTGTACGTCATGCGCGACCGGGAGATCTCGTACGGCCTGGCGCGTCGTGCCGCAGAAGCAGGCTTCGACACGCTGATGTTCACAGTCGACACCCCGGTCGCCGGCGCCCGACTGCGCGACAAGCGGAACGGGTTCTCGATCCCGCCGCAGCTGACCCTGGGCACGATCATCAACGCGATTCCGCGTCCGTGGTGGTGGTTCGACTTCCTCACCACTCCCAAGCTCGAGTTCGCCTCGCTGTCATCGACCGGCGGCACGGTCGGCGAGCTGCTGGATGCCGCCATGGACCCGACGATCTCGTACGAGGACCTCGAGGTCATCCGTGAACTGTGGCCGGGCAAGATCGTCATCAAGGGTGTCCAGAACGTCGAGGACTCCAAGAAGCTCATCGACCTCGGGGTCGACGGCATCGTGCTCTCGAACCACGGCGGGCGTCAGCTCGACCGCGCACCCGTGCCGTTCCACCTGCTTCCGAAGGTCGTGCGCGAGGTCGGCAAGGACGCCACGATCATGGTCGACACCGGCATCATGAACGGCGCCGACATCGTCGCCTCGGTGGCGCTGGGGGCGAAGTTCACGCTCGTGGGTCGCGCGTACCTCTACGGGCTCATGGCCGGGGGCCGCGAGGGCGTCGACCGCATGATCGCGATCCTCAGCGGTGAGATCGAGCGCACCATGAAGCTGCTCGGGGTGTCGAGCCTCGACGAGCTGAAGCCCTCGCACGTCACCCAGCTGCAGCGGCTGATCCCGGTGGCGCAGCCGGCACGCCGTGCCCCGCGGTCGACGACCGGAAAGGCGAAGGGCTAAGACCGCGCCGGCAGGGACGGGAGGAGGCTGTCGAGGTAGTCGGCGGTGTCCTCCCAGCCCTCCACGGCGTGGCACGCGACGCCCATCGCCCGCACCGGGTAGTCGTTGCCGTCGGGGTCGAGCCGATCGCCGACGAACAGCATGTCCTCGAGGGGGATGCCGGTCTGCGAGGCCAGCTGGTTCATGCCGTAGGCCTTGTCGATGCCGCGGTGGGTGATGTCGACCGAGGTCGAGCCGCCGGAGCGGACCTCGAGGTCGGGGATGCGGTGGGCGACGGCGGCGCGCAGCGCGTTCTTCTTCTCGCCGGTCGGATCCCAGGCGACCTTCGCGTCCAGCGGTGCGGTCTGGCCCAGAGCCGAGAACGTGATCTGCGACCCGCGGTCTTCGAGGATGTCGCCCCAGGTCTGCTCTTCCCACAGGCCCAGGCGCCGCGCCTCCTGCTCGACCGCCTGCAGCGCCCGCGCCTTCTCGTCGTCGGTCAGCGCGCGCCGATAGATCGTCGTGACGACGCCGTTCTCGAGGCGGTAGTACTGGGTGCCGCACGTGGGCAGCAGGTGAAAGTGGGTGAGCACCTCGACCGAGGTCGCCGGCAGGCGATCGACGACCTGCTTCTCGAACTGCGCGAGCTGCCCGCCCGAGATCACGGCGACCTCGATGCGCTCGGCCAGTGCGACCAGCTGAGCGCCGATCCGCGCGTCGATCGCGCTCTTGGAGGGAGCGAGGGTGTCGTCGAGGTCGAAGGCGATCAGGCGGGGCGTCGGCATGCGGCGGGCTCCTCGTCTCGGAGATGCGAAAGGCTCCGCCGAATCGGCGGAGCCTCACTGCTGGTGGGCACAGCGTACCGTGCGCCTCCAGTGTCTGTCGGGGTGACAGGATTTGAACCTGCGGCCTCTTCGTCCCGAACGAAGCGCGCTACCAAGCTGCGCCACACCCCGTGGCAACCCTCCGAGTCTACCCGACGCGCGCCGCGGAACCGAATCGGCGCCGGGCCGGTACGGCGATCAGCGTCGCCCCGGCGAAGATGAGGCCCACGGCGGTGCCCGCGACGGTCCGCAGGTCGGCGATGTCCGCGCCGGTGGCGGCGAGCTCGGGCGTGGACGGCGCCGCGGGAGCGGTCTCCGGCGCCACCGCGGCGGTGACGAGTGTGGTCTCCTCGGCGACCCCGCACACCCCGAGATGCACGAGCGCCCCCTCGGCGTCCACGGCCCGCTCCTGCCAGTAGTACGTTCCGGCATCGGGGAGTGGGCCCGAGGTGACCGCGTACTCACCCGGGGCATCGATCGAGATGCCCTCGCTCTCGTACACCCGGCGTTCCGGGGTGCACGTGTCGACCGCGGAGACCCCGTCGGCCGCGCGGTAGAGAGCCGACGACACGACGAGGCCGCCCGCCGGCAGCGGCTCGCCGACGAGGATCGTGTCGCTCGCGCTCTGCCCCGCCTGGATCTGCGGCTGTGCCTGTGAGGCGATGTCGGCGACCATCGTGATCTGGCTCGGCTCGCCGAACGTCTCGGTCCACCGGTACCCGGCCGGCAGCGCGCGAGCGACATCCGTCTCCTGCGCGTCGGCATCGATGCGCCACACGGCTGTGTAGAAACCCGGCTCGGTCATCTCCGGTCCCGTCACGCGGTACGTCGCGTCGGGCCCGTCCGCGCCGGTCGTCAGGGCGAGAACCCCGACATGCACGGCGGATGCCGGAGCGCCGTCCGCCGGGGCGGGAGGTGTCGCGGTGCGGAACAGGTCGGCCGTGGCGGTCACCGGGAGGAAGGCGCCGGCATCATCCCGCGGCCAGTGGGTGAGATCGCCGGTGAGCGAGATGTCGTCGACGTAGGTGCCACCCTGGGCGTAGGCGGCTGCGACCTGGGTGGAGATCGTCGGCGAGAAGCGCAGCGTGCGCTCGGCGTCGTCTTGGGCACCGGCTGTGACAGCGCGCGGCGCGGCGGGACCTGCCGTGTCCTGACCGCCCGCCGTCGTGTAGTGGCGGATGGCGGCGGGCATGGGCTGGACGAACGCGCCCGTCGCGTCGACGCGGAAGCCTCGCCCCGGCGTGCCGCCGACGGCGTCGATGTCGAACGTCGACCCTGTCGCCACGTCGCTGCGGGTCGCCTCGCCGGTGTCGGCGAACCGCGCGTTCGCGAGCGTCAGCGAGCCGCGCAGTCCCGGGCTGCCCGTCACCGTCACCGTGCCGCGCGAGGGGTCGTCGGGATCTGTCGTCACCGTCAGCGTGAGATCGGTGCCGCCCGCTCCATCGGCGAGCCCCGTCGCCTCGCGGTAGTACGCCACAGCGAGGCGCTGGACAGCGCGGTTGTGCGCGGGCGCGAGGGCGGAGAACGTCCAGTCGATCGCACCGGCGAGCGTGTCGCCGCGGTACCCGAAGGTGTGCAGGGTCGCGTCCCAGTCGGCGATCGCCTTGACCGCCCAGCCGACGGCCGCAGCCTGCACGGGGTCGTCGGTCTGGCCGTACCGGGTGACGAGGTGGTTGATCCCCGCGAGATCCGCGGGGGAGAGCCCGGCGACACGCGTCCGCTCGCCGTGGTCGGTCGTCGCGCCGACCGGAAGCGGCCTGCCGGGGAGGATGCAGTACGTGTGCACGCCGTCGACGACCATCGACCCGTGCCATCCATAGGCGGAAGTCGGGGCCCACGTGCCGAACCCGACACCGCGCTCAGCGGCCGCCGCCGGTGAGGGCGTGACCACCAGGGCGATCGCGGCGAGGACGGTGGCGACGAGCAGCGTCAGGGTCGCGCGGGCGACCCATGCACCGGTGTCGGTCAGGGAGAGCGGGGTGGAGCGGTGGGCAACGCGGGGCATCGGGACTCCTCGGCAGGTGTGTCTCGATGGTGGCCGGTGGGAGAGATGCCGCGGGGTGCTCAGCGCCGATCTGGGGATGACCGGGGCGCTGCCTTGGCCTGTGGAGGAGGGGGCGCGCCGATGTCGCGGGCGTCGCGGGTGGTGACGGCCGCAACGGCGTCGCTAGTCGACGCGCGGGACGAGGGTGAGCAGCGACGCCTCGGGCGGGCACGAGAAGCGGACCGGCGCGAAGATGGAGTGGCCCAGGCCCGCGCTCACGTTCAGGGGGATGCCGCGGCTGCCGGGCACGCGCCACGTGCTCAGTCCGCGGGCCTGGCGCAGGGGGATGTCGCAGTTCGCGACGAGCGCGCCGTAGAACGGCACGCGCACCTGTCCGCCGTGCGTGTGCCCGGCGAACAGCATGTCGGCGCCCATCTCGGTGTACGCGTCGAGCACGTGCCGGTAGGGCGCGTGGGTCACGCCGAGGGTGAGGTCTGCCGGGGCGACATCCGCGCGCACCTCGGCGAGTCGGCCGGGAAGGACGTCGAGGTCCTCCCACCCGCGGTGGGCGTCGCTGACGCCGAACAGGTCGATCTCGTGGCCGGCCACCCGCAGGCGCGCCGCGTCGTTGTTGAGGTTCGTCCACCCGAGATCCGAGCTCAGGAACGCGTCGAGGGCAGGCGTATCCAGCGCCACCTCGCGGTTCTTGGTCCGCGAGGGACCGAGGAAGTACGCGAGCGGGTTGCGGGGCGAGGGGCCGGACACGTCGTTCGAGCCGTGCACGAACACGCCGGGGATGCCGCGGAACGGCGACAGCGCGGCGCGCACGCCCGACAGGCCGTCGATGTGCCCGAGGTTATCCCCGGTGTTCACGACGAGATCGGGCTTCAGACGCGCCAGCTGCGCGATCCACTCCTGCTTGCGGTGCTGCCACGGCGCCATGTGGGCGTCCGAGAGGTGCAGGATCCGCACTTGGGGTGATCCGGGGTTCAGGATCGGGACCACGTGGCGGCGCAGCGTGAACAGGTACCGCTCGATCCCGATGCCCCAGGTCGCCGTGGCGACGCCGACCGCCCCCACGGCCGCGAGGGCGGTGAGGGCGGTGCGCGCGCGTGAGGGAGAGGTCACGTCAGTCGTCGTCGTCGTTTCCGTTTCCGTTTCCGTTCCCGCCGCCTCCGCCGCAGTTGTCGGCGGAATAGGTGATGGTGATGCGGGTGTTCTGGGTGACCTCGCTGCCCGCGGCGGGGTCGAGCCTGGTGACCACGCCGCCCGGAGGCGCGTCGTCGCTCTGCTCGCATTGGGTGCCCACTCTGCCGAACCCGGCGCTGCGCAGCTGCTGCGCCGCGGATTGCGGGTCCTGCCCGATGACATCCGGTACGGTCACGCCGTTGCCGTTGCTCGGGTAGATCGTCACCGCGGTGCCGCCGGCCACGCGCCCGGCACCCGGGTCCTGACGGGCGACGACGCCCTCGGCTTCGGTCGAGTTGACCGCGTCGCCGACGCGGACCGAGAAACCGGCGGCCTCGAGCGTGCGGGTGGCGTCATCGACCGACATCCCCACGACGCTCGGCAGGTCGCGCAGCACCTGGCGGGTCAGGTTGCTGTCGGGCTGCGGGAACGCCTCGCCGCCGTACGCCGCGTTCGCTGCCGCGATGATGCGAGGGGCGATCTGGTGACGCAGCTGAGACAGCTGAACCCCGTTGTGCCAGCGGGTGTACAGGTCGGTCTCACCCAGCGAGTTGCCGACCCACACCGAGGTGGCGACCTCGGTGCTGGACGCGTTCATCCAGGTCTGCCACTTCTCGTGGGTACCGGTCTTGCCGATCAGCGGCACACCGTCGTAGGGGTTCGATGCCGAGCCGGTTCCGCCGGGCTGCATGACGCCCTGCAGGGCGAACGCGGCGGTGGCGGCGACCTCAGGCGAGAGCACCTGCGAGCAGGAGGTCTCGGGCGGGTCGATGCTGTTGCCCTCGGCGTCGGTCACGCGGTCGATGAACTTGGGCTCGCAGTAGATGCCGTTGTTGGCGACCGTGCCGTAGGCGCCGGCCACGCGCAGCGGCGAGACGTTCTCGGAGCCGAGCACCGAGAACGCGGTGTTCATCTGCGGCGCGGCCATCTCCCACGCCTCGTCGTCGTTGTTCCACTGCGCGGTCTCCACGCCCATCTTCGCGGCGACGTTCTGGATGTCGCAGAGGTCGAGCTCTTCGGCCATCGCGAGGTAGCCCGAGTTCAGCGAGTCGCGGGTGAACTCCATCGGGGTCGCGGTGTACCCCCCGGCGTTCGCGAAGTTGTTGATGGTGTCGTTCTCGAAGTTGACCCAGTCGCCGGCGCAGGAGTTGGTGAGGCGGTCGATCGCCCGCACGCGGCCGTTGAGGACCTCGCGCACCGAGTGGCCCTGCTCGAGCCAGTCGACGAGCGTGAACAGCTTCCAGCTCGAACCGGCCGAGAAGCCGGTCGCGCCGCCGATGTCGAAGTCGCCGGCATACACGAGCGACGAGTACGCCTTGTCGCGGTTCTCGCCCGTCGTGAGCGAGGCGTCCTCGCTGAACTTCGTGTTCTGCGCGATCGCGAGCACACGCCCGGTGCCGACCTCGATGCTGACGGAGGCGGCGCCGAAGTCCATGCCGTCGACCTTGGTCGGCGTCCACTCCTTCATCGCGGCCTGCGCCTCGTTCTGGATGCGGAAGTCGAGCGTCGTGTAGATGTTCAGGCCGCCGCGGCGCAGCTCGTTCTCGCGGTCGTCGCGGGTGGCGCCGAACGCCTCGTCCGTCTCGATGATGCCCTTGACGTACTGGCAGAAGTACGCGGCTCCGCCCGCGGCACCGCAGCCGGTCGCGGGCTGGGTGATGTTCGGCTCGATCGGAGCCTCGATAGCCTCGTCGTACTGCTCCTGGGTGATCTTGCCGTCATCCAGCATCCGGCCCAGCACATACGACTGGCGCTCCTTGGTGAGCGCGTAGCCGTCCTCGGCGCTGTTGACCGGGTCGCCGTCGGAGTTGGTGGTCGACCCGCCCTTGAGGTCGATCCGGTAGGTGTTCGGGTTCTGCACGATCCCCGCCAGCGTCGCCGCCTGGGCGAGGCTGAGCTTGGAGGCCGACACGTCGAAGTAGTAGCGCGCGGCGGCATCGATGCCGTAGTTCTGGCCGCCGAAGTTCGCGATGTTCAGGTACCCGAGCAGAATGTCGTTCTTCGAGTACCGCTGCTCGAGCGCGATCGCATAGCGCATCTCCTGCACCTTGCGCTCGATTCCCACGGTGCCCGACGCGGTCGTCGCCTGCGTCCAGCAGTTCAGCAGCTCCTCGTCGGTGGGCGCATCGCGCTCGCACCGCTGGATGAGCACGTTCTTCACGTACTGCTGGCTGATCGAGGATCCACCCTGGGTGTCGTTGCCCTGAAGGTTGGAGAGCACCGCACGCGTGGTTCCGATGAGGTCCACGCCGCCGTGCGAGTAGTAGCGCGGGTCCTCGCTGGAGAGGATCGCGTCGTACATCACCGGGGTGACGTCGTCCCACTCCACGGGCGACCGGTTCTGGTCGTAGAACTGCGTGAGCTCGACGTAGTCGTCGGAGTCGCCGTCCTTCGCGTAGATGGTCGTGGGCAGCATCAGCTCGTCGATGTCGAGATAGCTCGGCAGGTTGTCGAACATCGTGATGGCGCTGGATGCCGCGTTGCTGGTCAGGGCGATCGCGGGGGTCACGGTGGCAGTGACGAGCACACCGGCGATCGCGCTCAGGCCGACGAGGCCGGCGATGCCGCCGAGCACACCCGTAGCCGTGCGTTTGGGACTGGGCATATGGTTGATCGTAAGGGACGTACCTGGGGGATCCCCCAACGCGCCCGCGCGTGCGCGACACCGGTTCGACCGGGACGGGTGCGGCGCCCTCTTCACCCCGCGACCCGCGTCTGGAGCGTCATGACCACCTGGGAGTACCTGACCACCCCGCTGCTGATCCACAACACGGCGGCGATCCTCAACAACTGGGGAAAGAAGGGGTGGGAGCTCGTGCAGGTGGTCGAGGGCCCCGAGGGGGGACTGGTCGCCTACTTCAAGCGCCCCGTCGACGACGGCGCCGCCGCCAACACGGGCCTGGGAGCCGCCGCCGAGGCGGCCAAGCAGTTCGAGGAGAACTGAGGATGTCGATCTCTGCACGTCTGGCCGAGCTCGGCATCGATCTGCCCGAGGTCGTCCCGCCGGTCGCGGCCTACGTCCCCGCCAAGGTCCACGGCGACCTCGTCTACACCGCCGGTCAGCTGCCCATGGTCGACGGGGCGCTCCCCGCCACCGGCAAGGTCGGCGAGGGCGAGGGGCTCATCGACCCGGCGGGCGCCGCAGGACTCGCGCGCCGCTGCGCGCTCAACGCGATCGCGGCTGCCGCGGCCACCGCCGGGGGCGTGGATCGCCTGGCTGGTGTGCTGAAGGTGACCGGGTTCGTGTCGTCGATCCCCGAGTTCACGGGGCAGCCGGGCGTCATCAACGGCGCCAGCGAGGTGCTCGGCGAGATCTTCGGCGACGCGGGCCGCCACGCCCGCTCGGCCGTCGGAGTCCCGGTGCTGCCGCTGGACGCGCCGGTCGAGGTCGAGGTCGTCTTCACCCTCGTCTGAGCCCGCCGTGCGGGGGCGTGAGGGGATGCCGCGACCCGCAGCATCCCCGACGCGCTACTTCACCTGCGCGGAGATCACGCTCATCACGGCGGTGTCGGCCAGGGTCGTCGTGTCGCCGACCTCACGTCCCTCGGCGACATCCCGCAGCAGACGGCGCATGATCTTGCCCGAGCGCGTCTTGGGCAGCTCTCCCACGATGTACACGTCGCGGGGGCGCGCGATCGGACCGATCTGCTCGCCGACCCACGACCGCAGCGCCTGGGCGAGGCCCTCGGGGGAGTGCGCGTCGAGGTAACTCTGCTTGAGGATGACGAAGGCGACGACCGCCTGTCCCGTCGTGTCGTCGCTCGCACCGACGACCGCAGCCTCGGCGGTCGCCTCGTGAGCGACGAGAGACGACTCGATCTCGGCGGTCGACAGGCGGTGGCCGGACACGTTCATGACGTCGTCGACGCGGCCGAGAAGCCACACGTCGCCGTCGTCGTCGAGGCGCGCGCCGTCTCCGGCGAAGTAGTAGCCCTGGTCCTGGAACTTCTCCCAGTACGTCTCGACGAACCGGTCGGGGTCGCCCCAGATACCGCGTAGCATGCTCGGCCACGGCTCGGTGATCACCAGCAGACCGCCGTTGCCGTTGCCGACGTGGGTGCCCGCGTCATCCACGACGTCGACGCTGATGCCGGGCAGCGGCACCTGCGCGCTTCCGGGCTTGGCCTCGGTGACCCCCGGCAGGGCCGAGATCATGATCGCCCCGGTCTCGGTCTGCCACCAGGTGTCGACGATCGGGGCGGCATCCGCGCCGATGATCTCGCGGTACCACATCCACGCCTCGGGGTTGATGGGCTCGCCCACCGAGCCGAGCACGCGGATGCTGGACAGGTCGAAGCTCTGCGGGACCGCGCGCCCGGTCTTCATGAACGAGCGGATCGCGGTGGGTGCCGTGTAGAAGATGCTGACCTTGTACTTCTCGATGATCTCCCACCACCGGCCCGGGTGCGGGGAGTCGGGTGTGCCCTCGAAGAGCACCTGGGTGGCGCCGTTGGCGAGCGGGCCGTACGTCACGTAGGTGTGGCCCGTGATCCACCCGATGTCGGCCGTGCACCAGTAGACGTCGGACTCGGGGTGCAGGTCGTGGACGACCCGGTTGGTGTACGCAGCCTGGGTGAGGTACCCGCCCGAGGTGTGCAGGATGCCCTTGGGCTTTCCGGTGGTGCCCGACGTGTACAGGATGAACAGCGGGTTCTCGGCAGGGAACGCCTCGGCGGTGTGATCCGCGGATGCCGCCGGCACGGCGTCGTGCCACCAGATGTCCCGTCCGTCGGTCCAGTCGACGTCGTTCTCGCCGCGGCGGACCACGAGCACGTGCTGCACGGTCTGCTGGACGCCCTGGCCGTTCCGGTCGGCGAGCGCCTGGTCGACGGCGGGCTTCAGCGGTGACACCTTGCCCTTGCGGTACCCGCCGTCCGCGGTGATGACGACCTTCGCGCCGGCGTCGTCGATGCGGGCGCGCAGGCTGTCGGCGCTGAACCCGCCGAAGACGACCGAGTGCACGGCGCCCAGCCGGGCCACCGCGAGCATCGCGGCGACCGCCTCGGGGATCATCGGCAGGTAGATCGCGACCCGGTCGCCGCGGCCCACACCCAGCCCCGTCAGGACGTTCGCGACCCGCTTGACCTCGTCGGTCAGCTCGGCGTAGGTCACACGGCGCTCATCGCCGGGCTCGCCTTCCCACAGCAGGGCGACCCGGTCGCCGTTGCCCGCCTCGACATGACGGTCGAGGCAGTTGTAGGCCACGTTGAGCTCGCCGTCGGCGAACCATTTCGCGAAGGGCGGGTTCGACCAGTCGAGCACCTGCTCGAACGGGGTGTGCCAGTGCACCAGTTCGCGCGCCTGATCGGCCCAGAATCCCTCGCGGTCGTTCGCCGCCTGCGTGTACAGGTCGGCGCTGCCGACCGCGTTCTGCGCGAAGGCGGCCGTCGGCGCGAACCGTCGTGTCTCGTCGAGGAGGTGGTCGATCTGGCTGCTCGTGCTCGTCGTGGTCATGGGCGCGCTCCTTTGCGGCGTCGAGTGGCGTGGGCCGTCGTGGCGCACGTCGTGTGAGTCTGCCGCCCACCCTAATCAGCGGCGGCGCCGTGCCGATACCGACGAAAGTCGGTAGTGGCCGCGTTTCATGAGAGAGGTCTCACCGATATACCGGGTGGGGGCATCCCGATTTGTTGGAGCGCGTCGATTATCGCGCGTATGCTCGTGGGCGGCCGAACTTCGATTCTGGCATTGCGGCACCCGAACGCCCCCCGAATGTCGGGTGCTGCCTGCGGCGGCATCCCATTCCCCCCATGGGATGCCGCCCTTTCTCTTTCTGCCGCTCGGTGCGTTCCGGCATGCCCGTTCCTCCCCAGGGCCGCAGGGCGTGCGGTTGTCCACGGATCGCGTCGACCGGCCGGCTCGCCCATCTGTGGGCTTCTAGCGTCGAGCCCATGCCCGACTCGTTCGTCGTCCGCCCCCGAGGGTCGGCTGCGTCGGCGGCCGACGGACCTCCTGTCGAGGCGGGCGCGCCACCGGCGACGCGCGCACGCCGCGCCCCCGAGGCGCGCCCGCACCCGGCCCTCGGCCCGTTCGGTGCGGTGGCGCGCGACCCTCAGGTCACCGACCTGTTCGTCAACGGCGCGACTGGGCTCTTCGCCGACCGTGGCGCGGGCCCGGAGCGGGTCCCCGAGTGGCACGCGAGTGAGGACGAGGTGCGTGCGCTCGCCGTGAGCCTCATCGGCGCGGGCGGACGGCACCTCGACGACGCGACGCCGGCCGTCGATGTGCGACTTCCGGGCGGGGTGCGCA
Source organism: Actinomycetes bacterium (assembly GCA_030426515.1). Lineage (GTDB taxonomy): Bacteria > Actinomycetota > Actinomycetes > Actinomycetales > Microbacteriaceae > Microbacterium. The sequence goes on along the minus strand of JAUHYM010000051.1, from coordinate 1,528 downwards.
TCCACGCGGTGCTCCCGCCGATCGCGACCGGCGGAACGACCGTGTCGGTGCGCATCCCCCGACTCGTGCGTCCCACGCTCGCACAGCTCGCCGAGAGCGGGATGCTGGGGCACGCCCAGCTCGACTGGCTGCGCGAGGTGGTCCGCGCGCGGCAGAACGTGCTGCTGTCCGGCGCTGGCGGGGCCGGAAAGACCACGCTGCTCGCCGGCCTGTTGGCCGAAGCGGGGCCGCAGGAGCGGATCGTGACGATCGAAGACGTCGCCGAGCTGCGCATCGACCACCCCCATCACGTCGCACTCGAGTCGCGCCAGCCGAACCTGGAAGGGGCGGGTGGGGTGACGTTGGAGCGTCTCGTGCGCGAAGCGCTGCGGATGCGCCCGGACCGGCTCGTCGTCGGCGAGTGCCGGGGCGCCGAGGTGCGCGAGCTTCTCGCCGCGCTGAACACGGGCCACGACGGCGGCGCGGGCACCCTTCACGCCAGCGGCATCGCCGACGTGCCGGCGCGGCTCGAAGCACTCGGCGCCCTGGCGGGGCTCGGCGACCGCGCCCTCGCCCGGCAGGTCGTCAGCGCGATCGCCTGGGTGCTCCACGTCGAGCGGGACGTCGAGGGCGTGCGCCGTCTCGCCGCCGTCGGGTCTCTCACACTCGCCGGCTCCGGCCGCCTCGACGTGGCGGAGGTGACGCCATGGGGCTGAGAGCGCGCCGTGCCGCACCGCCGGATGCGGCCGCGGCAGCGGCCACCGTGCTGCGCCTGGCGGTGCTGCTGCAGGCCGGCGCCGCACCGGTGGCCGCCTGGCAGCACCTCGCGGCCGCGGGAGACCCTCGGGCGCGCGCGGTGACGGCGGCCCTGCGTGCCGGCGAGAGCGGGCCGGCCGCCATCGCCCATGGCGGCGGGCCGTGGCCGCACGTCGCCGCGACCTGGTACGTGGCCACCGAGGTCGGCGCGCCGCTGGCCGACAGTCTGCGCGGCGCGGCGATCGCGCTCCGGGATGCCGCAGAGGCGGCCGACGATGTGCGCGTCGCGCTGGCCGAGCCTGCCGGAACGGCACGACTCCTGCTGTTTCTGCCCGCCGGGGGAGTGCTCCTCGGTCTCGTGCTCGGGTTCGACACTCTCGCGATTCTGATCTCGGGACCGCTGGGGTGGGCGTGCCTGATCGTCGGGATCGTGCTGCTCGGTGTCGCGCACCGCTGGACGGCTGCGCTGATCCGCCGCGCACAGCCGCCGCCGGGCATCCCCGGGCTCGTCCCGGAGCTGGTGGCGATCGCGCTGTCGGGCGGCGCGTCGATCGATCGCGCCCGATCGGTGGTGCGGGCCAGCGGCGACTACGACCCCGAGGAGGTCGCCGAGATCCTGCGGCTGTCGGTCGCGGCCGGGGTCCCCGCTGTCGAGCTCCTGCGGGCCACCGCGGCCCACGACCGGCACACCGCGCGCACCGAGGGGCGCCTGCGCGCCGCGCAGCTGAGCGCCCGCCTCCTCGGCCCCCTCGGCGTGTGCACGCTGCCTGCGTTCCTGATCCTCGGTGTGGCC
>JAUHYM010000050.1 GCA_030426515.1 Actinomycetes bacterium | reverse complement strand
GTCACCGAGAACACGATGTGAGTCTCGGTTCCGCGCACTGAGGGCAGCACCGTGACGTGGTCGAGGACGAACCGGCGCAGCTCCTCCGCGTCGGCGACGGCGACCGTGATCATGAAGTCGAAGCGCCCGGTGAGGTTCATGACGCTGAGCACGTGCGGCTGCTGCACGATGTGCGCGGTGAACTCGTCGACGACATCCCGGTTGTGGCGGGCGAGGAACACGAGCACGATCGCCTGCAGGCCGTAGCCGAGCCGCTTGTGATCTACGGCGAGCCGGTCGGGGCCGATGACCCCCGACTCGCGCAACCGGCGCAGGCGGTAAGCGCACGTCGACTCGGCGAGGCCGAGGCGGGCGGCGAGGTCGCGGATCCGCAGGCGCGGGTCGCGGCTCAGGGCAGCGATGAGCGCGCGATCGGTGTCATCCAGGGGTGCCGGTGCGGGCTGTGGTTTCGTCAATGTGGGTGCCTCTCCCGAGCATCCGGATCGCTCGTGTCACAAGTCTTGCTCGCTGTTCCTGCGTCATCAACAGGATCTGTTGCGCTCTTCTGTCGGAGCGCTGAGAGTTCGAGCATGGATGCGTCGATGATGAGCCAGGACACCCTCGCCGTGCACGCCGGTCGCGAAGACCTGAACGCCCTCGGGGTGCACGCCCTGCCGATCGACCTGTCGACGACCAATCCGCTGCCGAGCATCCTCGGCGGGGGCGACTCGTATGAGGCGCTTGCCGGCGGCGGCACGGTTCCGCCCGGCGGCAGCAGCGTGTACGCCCGCCTGTGGAACCCGACGGTCGCGCGGTTCGAGCGCGCCCTCGCCGCTCTCGAGCACACCGAGACCGCCGTCGCGTTCTCGACCGGGATGGCCGCGCTCACCGCCGCCGTCCTCGCCCTCTGCGGAGGCGAGACCAGACACATCGTCGCGGTGCGGCCGCTCTACGGCGGCACCGACCACCTGCTGGCATCCGGCCTGTTGGGCACGACCGTCACCTACTGCGATGCTCGGGATGTCGCCGCCTCAATTCGCACCGACACCGGACTCGTCGTCGTCGAGACCCCCGCGAACCCCACCCTCGACCTCGTCGACATCGCCGCGGTCGTCGCGCAGTCGGGCAGCGTGCCGGTGCTCGTCGACAACACGTTCGCGACGCCGGTGCTGCAGAACCCGGCCGACCACGGTGCCGCGCTCGTGCTGCACAGCGGCACGAAGTACCTCGGCGGCCACGGCGACGTGATGGGCGGCGTGCTCGCCTGCTCCGAGGCGCTTGCCGAGAAGATCCGCCCGGTGCGCGCCATCACCGGCGCGATCCTCCACCCTCTCGCCGCCTACCTGCTCCACCGGGGCCTTGCGACACTGCCGCTGCGGGTGCGGGCACAGCAGACGACCGCGGCGCGCATCGCCGCGTGGCTGGGCGGTCACCCGGCGGTCAGCGAGGTGTTCTACCCGGGGCTGCGGGATGCCGCGGGCCTTGTCGGCACGCAGATGCGCGGAACCGGCGCGATGATCGCGGTGCGGCTGACCGGTGGCGCGGATGCCGCCGAGGCCGTCACGAGCCGGGTACGGGTCTTCACCCACGCGGTCTCGCTCGGCGGCGTCGACTCGCTGATCGAGTCGCCCGCCGCGCTCACCCATCGCCCGGTCGCCGCCGACGCCAAGCCCGACGCGGGCATCGTCCGCCTCTCGATCGGACTCGAGGCCGCCGACGACCTCATCGGCGACCTGGACGCGGCGCTAGGGGCATCGGGGGTCGGTGAGGCCGGGGTCGGGACGTCGGGGGTCGGTGCGCGCCGGGTGTCCGATGTGGGTCGGGCGCCGCGCGACCGGATCGAAGAGGATGCCGCGGCATCGGTTCCTCCACAGCTCGCAGCTCTTCACACATCGATGACCTGATCGAACGAATGTCGCACCCTCTCTCTACGCTGGGGGCATGTTCGACGAAGCTTTGACCGCCGCCGAGAAGGCCACCGCGCAGATGCGCGACCTCCTTCCGCAGCTGGTCGAAGCACGCCGTCAGATCGCGCGTGCGCAGGCGCACGAGGCCAAGCTTCTCTCCCACGTGCGACACATCGCCGACGAGTGGGCGGGCTCCACGACCCAGAGCTCCGAGGCAGAGCTCCCCCACCGCTCCACCGCGGCCGAGGTCGCCGCCGCCTGGCGGGTCAGCGACCGCACGGTGCAGCGACGCATGAACGACGCGGCGGCGCTCGTCGACGACTTCCCCGCGACCTTCGCCGCGTTCGAGTCCGGCACGATCAGCTCCGGTCACGCGCGCGTCATCGTCGACGCCGGCATGCGCATCGAGCAGCCTGAACTGCGCGCCGAGTACGAGCAGGACGTTCTCAGCATCGCCGTGCGCGAATCCGCGGGCCGACTCGGCCCGATCGCGAAGCAGCGCGCCGAATGGTACCTGCCGCAGACCGTGTCCGAGCGGCACGACGAGGCGCGGAAGACGCGCCGCGTCGGCCTGTCGGATCTCGACGACGGGATGACCGAGCTCATCGCCGTGCTCCCGTCCGTCCTCGCCTACGGCGTGCACGACCGGCTCACCTCAATGGCACGCGATGTCGCCGCGGCCGAGCGTGCCGAGGCGCGCGGCGACGACATCGACCGCTCCACAGACGCCGACGGACGCGGGTTCTCGGCGACCGACCCCGACGCGGGCGGCTACGACGACACGCTCTTCACAGACGCAGCGACAGCAGCAGACGGGTCGAGCAACGAACCGCCGCGCACCCTCGACCAGCTGCGTGCCGACATCCTCGCCGATCTCCTGCTCGCCGCAGACCCGGCAGCCCATGCCGGAACGACCGCCACGGGTCTGGGGGCGATTCGCGGCACCGTCGAGGTGACGGTGCCGGTGCTCACCCTGCTCGATGACCGCCTCGAGGACCCGTTCGACCCGGCGATGCTGCGCGGCGTCGGCCCCGTCTCACCCGATGTCGCGCGACAGCTCGCCGCCGGGGCGCCCGGCTGGGACCGCGTGCTCACCGACCCGATCAGCTGCCAGCTGCTCGCGGTCGACCGCTACACCCCCTCGGCGCAGCAGAAGCGGCACCTGCAGGTGCGCGACCAGCACTGCCGGTTCCCGGGCTGTCGGCACAGCACGAAGAGATCCGACATCGATCACACGATCGACCGGCAGTTCGGCGGCGAGACCGAGATCGGCAATCTCGCCTACTTCTGCCGACGGCATCACACGCTGAAACACCACTCACCGTGGGCGGTCAGACAGCTGCCCGGCGGTGTCCTCGAGTGGACCAGCCCCGTCGGAATCCGCTACACCGACTACCCGGTGAGCACGGTCGCGTTCGCGCCCGACGCCGAGAACGATCCTCCCCCTCCGTGGGAGACCTCTCGCCCGGCATCCGCGCCGGCGCCCGCGCCCAGCCTCAGCTGAAAACGCTCGTGAACGTCGACGTGCTGTCGACCGCGCCGTCACCGTCGACGTCCACCTCGGACTGCATCGACAGGAGCCGACCCTGCCTGTCGTAGGTGCGCGTATCCCAGTACTGGGTGTCGGGCTCATCCCCGGCATCCGTGCCATCCGACCAGGAGTACTCCGTGAGGCGGTTACCCCGCTGGTCGTACGTGTACTCCGACCGGTTCGTCCAATCGACGACACCATCGCCGTCATGATCCTGGGTCGAGACCGCGACGACCACGTTGCCCCGCGCGTCGCGCTCGTAGGAATCCGTCGAGACGGTCACCCAGCCATCGTCCGTGCTCGTCGCGACGCCGCCCACGACACGGCCGCGCACGTCGTAGATCGTCTCGTCGACGAGGGTCCCGACCACGACACCTGCCGCGGTGTGCTCCGTCTTGAGCAGCACACGCTGGCCGCGCTGGTCGTAGCTCACGGCGGCCGTCTCGACGTCCTCCCCGGATTCCGTCACATACCCGGTGAGCAGCCCACGCTGGTCGTAGGTCAGCTGCGATTCGCTCTCTTCGACCACCACGCCGCCGACAGACCGCGTCGACGTCCGCGTGGCGAGGCTGCCGCGCTGGGTGTAGGTGTTCACCGTCTCGGCGACCTCGTCCGCGGCCTCCCCCAGGGCGGAGTCGACGACGACGGTGTTCGTGAGCACACGGCCCTTCCCGTCGCGCACTGTCGTGGTCGTCGCCGTCTCGTCGAGAGTGCCGTCATCATCCAGATCTATCTCTTCAACGACCGTGGTCGTCGAGGTCCGACCGTCGACGACGGCGACACTCGTCAGCTCGACGTCCACGACGCCGTCATTGTCGACATCTACCTGCGTCGTGGTCGACAGCAGCGTGCCGCTGTTGTCATAGACGTACTCGATCCACCTCCCGCGGTCGATCACTCCGTCGGCGAACAAGTCGGTGGTTTCGGATGTCAGCATCAGCCGGCCGCGGTCGTCGTACGAGTTCACGAGGGTGACGACCGAGTCGAGCACGCCGTCCGCGCCGTTGTCGGCCTCTTGGACGGTCTCCAGGACGGCGCCGAAACCGTCGACGGTGACCGTGGTCGTGTAGCGGTCGTCGATCACACCGTCGTTGTCGACATCGTTCTCACTCACCGTCACCACACTCACGGTGCCGGGTGGGAACTCGGGCGCCGCCGCATGAGCGGCCACAGGGACGATCAACGGCGCGACGAGGCCGGCGACGGCGAGAGCAGGAAGAAGGGCACCACGTCGTGCGCGAGTTCGAGTCATGCCCAGACCGTAGCGGGTCGCGCGCCGGCGCACGAGAGCCCCCGCACTGCGCCCACAGTGCGGCTAGCTAGTCCGAACGGACAAGGAGGTCGCCGATCTCGCAGTCGAGTGCACGACATATTGCAGAGAGCGTGGAGTACCGGATCGCGCGCGCGTGGTCGTTCTTGAGGATGGACAGGTTGACGATCGACACTCCGACGAGTTTCGACAGCTGGGTGAGGGTCATGTCGCGCTCGGTGAGCAGCTCGTCGAGGCGGCAGTGCACTCCGCTTGGCCCGTCGTCGGGTGCGGGTGTCATACGAGAAAGTCTGTGTCGCGTTGCAGACGGCTTCCGATCTGAAATGCGGTGGCAACAAGCAGCAGTCCGAAGGCCCATCCGATGGGAGACAGATCGAGCCCGAGAGCGAAGTAGGCCAGACCCTCGCTCGTTCCATCCCCGGACACGCTGGTAACTTCTCGGACGCCGATGTGGTCGATAACTGCGGCGCGGCCAAAGGCACCGGCGGCTTGGCTGCCGATGCCGGCGACCATGATCGCGATTGCGGCGACGCCGACCGCTTGAGGGATCGCGCGGGTGAAGGGACGCTCGCGGATGACAGTGATCGCCAGCCACGCAACCGCGACGCTGATCGCGATGGTAGCCACCGGGGGAAGGGCCTGCTCCAGGAGGAGCAGCCACCGTGCGCCTGCGGGAAGCGTCGTGACTTCCAGCCACGCGGACTGGTACCCGCTGTCGGCGAGATTCTCGACATGAGCGAGTCTCTCGATCGGGGAGCCGAAGTACGGCATGTCGCCGACGCGGATGGAATCGAGCGTGAGTCCCTGCACGCTCACGACCACGAGACCGATGACCGCAAGCAGGCCGACCAGCATCGCCGCGGCCCCGACGAACGACACCATGTACGACTCGAGACGCGTCAGCTTGCCCGAAGCTTTGGCCGAGCGTGCGATGACGAACATGACGATGATCGTGGTCGCGATCGTTAGCGGGATGACAATCCAGGTCACGGACGCCCAGGTCGACATAGCTCCTCCTCGTTTAACGATATTCGTTGTTAACGAAGAACGTTATCAGCTGTCGTGTGCATGCGACTAGGTATGATGTCCAGGGACGTTGCTACGTGAATCGCGAGTGAGTTGCTGACGGGCGAGGGCCTCCCGTTGTGAAGTGGAGCTGTCTAGGAACCGTTTCACGCAACAGGACGCCTTCGTGTCCCACGCTAATGCTGCTCTCACGCCCCGCGCACGGCTCAGGCTCGCGCGATTTGATCGTCGAGGATCGGTGGCCTGTGACGGTCGCGGCGAAGATGTTCATGGTGTCGCCGATCACCGCCCGTGAGTGGGCGGCCCGGTTCCGTGCCGAGGGCGCCGCCGGGACGACCGATCGGCCCAGCCGACCCCGGTCGATGCCGAGCAAGACACCAGCGCAGTCAGTCAAGCAGATCGTGCGGTTGCGGTGGCGGCGTCGCCTGGTCCAGCGCAGATCTCGGAGGAGCTCCAGATCCCGGCCTCGACGGTCCACGCGGTGCTGGTCCGGTGCCGGATCAGTCGGCTCAGCCATATCGACCGGGTCACGGGCGAGCCGATCCGCCGCTACGAGCACGACCATCCCGGTTCACTGCTGCACGTCGACGTCACGAAGTTCGGCAACATTCCGGACGGCGGCGGATGGCGATACGTCGGCAAACAGCAGGGCGACCGGAACCGCGAGACCACGGCGAAGCGCACCGGGAAACGGAGGGGCTACGAGCCCAACGTCGGGACCGCGTTCCTCCACACCGTCGTTGATGACCACTCGCGTGTTGCCTACGTCGAGATCTGCACCGACGAGAAGGCCGTCACCGCGATCGGAGTGCTCGAGCGCGCGGTCGCGTGGTTCGCCGACCGCGGCGTGACCGTCGAACGGGTGCTCTCAGACAACAGGTCGGCCTACAAGTCGTTCGCCTGGCGAGACGCCTGCGCTGGGCTGGGCATCACGCACAAACGGACGCGGCCCTACAGACCGCAGACGAACGGCAAAATCGAGCGGTTCCACCGCACCCTCGCCGAAGGGTGGGCATACGCCCGGTTCTACCGATCCGACTCTGAGCGACGCGAAGCGCTACCAGGCTGGGTCCACTTCTACAATCACCACAGGCGCCACTCCGCAATCGGAGCCCCGCCCCTCACCAGACTCAACAACCTGCCTGGACATCACACCTAGCTAGGTTGCCTGGCCCCCTGTGCAGCTACGTCGCCTGCCACAGGCGCTGGTAGTAGTCGATGCGCTCGGCATCCCACCGGGCGCCGTAGGCGTCGACCAGCGCGTGCTGCCACCCGGGGCCGTAGTTCCACTCCGTGCTGAGCGCCGCGACGGCGATGTCGGCCCAGCGGTCACCGACACCGAGGGCACCCAGGTCGACGTGGGCGGCCCACTCGCCCGCATCCGAGAGCAGGGTGTTCGGCGCGCAGGCATCGCCGTGGCAGACCACCAACCGATCGACGGGCGGCGCCGACCTCAGATCGGCCGGCACCTGGATGCCGCGGGCAGCGGCCTTCGCCAGGCGGCTCGGCACGTCCCAGCGGAACGGGCAGGCCGCGACCGGCAGCGCCTCGTGCAGAGCCCGCAGCCCGCGGCCCACCGCGCGCACGGCCGTCGCCGGCTCGTCGATCCACCGCGGGTCCACGGCGCTCAGCCCCGGCATCCCCTCGGTCACCAGCCACTCGTGCGCGGCGTCCCCTCCGATCTCGACAACCCGCGGCACCGGCGTGTACTGCCCGGCCCACCGCAGCCGCTCAGCCTCGTTGGCCATGCTCGTCTCGGCGTTGCGCGGGCCGAACTTGAGGAACCGCACGCCGTCGCCTTCGGCGCGGAACGTGACGCCGCCCAGCTCGTTGCGCCAGACCGGCGTGAGCACCGCCCCCGCCGCGAGCTCTCGCACGCGTGCGGGCACGGGCAGGTCCGTCGCAGGGATGCTCACGGCGCCCCGCACCATGGAAGCCACATGGGGGCCATATTGTCGGATGCGGCTGCGCGTCGGCGTTACCGCACGCGCAGCGCCCCGGCATCCAGTCGCACCCGGAAGGTGCGGACCTCGCCGATCTCTTCGCCGTCGATCTCGAAGGTCTGCGGCGCCGGCAGGGTCACCGCGACCGACGAAGCGGTCACGTGCGATGCCGTGTCGGAGTCGACGACCTGGTCATCGGCGGCGAACAGCCGGCGCACCCCGTTGTCCCAGACATACGAGCGCAGCGTGTCGAGCCACCCGGCAGCCCCTTCCGAGCTGACCAGCAGCATGTCGAGCTGACCATCGTCGGGCGCAGCATTCGGCATCAGCGCCACCCCGCCCTGCACGGTGCCGCAGTTGCCGACGAGCACTGTGTGCGCCTGCGCGCGCTGGGCCGCTCCGTCGTCGAGGCGATACTCGAGGTCGACGACCTCGCAGCTCGACACGGCACGCCCGAGCGACTCGACGTAGGCGAGCCAGCCGGCCTTGCTCTTGAGGTCGTCGTCGGTCTCGGCGAGCATCTTCGCGTCGAGCCCGAAGCCCACCATCACGGCGAAGCCGCGCTCGTCCTCCTCGTCGTCGAGCGCCACCCAGCCGAGGTCGATCGAGCGGGTGTCGGCCTCCAGGGCGCGGCGCACCGCCTTCTCGACGCTGCCCAGCGGCACGTCGAGGTTGCGGGCCAGGAGGTTGCCGGTGCCCTGCGGCACGATGCCGAGCGGAACGTCCGTCCCGGCGAGCACTTCAGCCACCGCCCGCACGGTGCCATCGCCGCCGGCGACGAGCACCAGCTCGCAGCCCGCCTCGAGCGCCTCGCGGGCCTGACCTCTGCCCGGGTCCTCGACGGTGGTCGGGTACCAGCGCGCCTCGGCGGCGACCGCAGCATCCACGGAGTCGACCGCCGCGCGCAGGTCCCCCTCCTCGATCTTGCTCGGGTTGAAGACGACGCCGACGCGCCCGTGCTCTGTGCGATTCACGCCGTCAGCGTATGCCCGCCCGCGGGCACCGCGTCGGGGCTTGACAGCGCCCGACCGATCAGTCCACCCACCGCCAGTCGGCGACCTCCGGGATGTCCTCGCCGAACTCACGCGTGTACGCCCGAGCGCGCACGCGACGATCCTCCAGGTCCTGCCGGAACCCGGCGTAGCGTGTCGCCAGGCCCGGCACCCGGTCGATCGCATCGATCGCGAGCCGATAGCGATCGAGGTCGTTGAGCATGACCATGTCGAACGGGGTCGTGGTGGTGCCCGCTTCGCGGTAGCCGCGCACGTGGAGCTGCGGGTGGCCGGTGCGCTTGTAGGTGAGGCGGTGGATGAGCCACGGGTAGCCGTGGAACGCGAAGATCACCGGCCGGTCCGCGGTGAACACCGCGTCGTAGTCGACATCCGACAGCCCGTGGGGATGCTCGTGCTCGGACTGCAGCCGCATGAGATCGACGACGTTGACGACACGCACCTTGAGATCCGGGATGCCCTCGCGCAGCAGCGCTGCGGCGGCGAGTGTCTCGAGGGTGGGGACGTCCCCGGCTGCGGCGAGCACGATATCCGGGCTCTCTCCCGACACCTCGGTTCCCGCCCAGTCCCACACCCCGAGTCCGCGGGTGCAGTGCAGAATCGCCTCGTCCATCGTCAGCCACTGCTGCTGGGGCTGCTTGCCGGCGACCACCACGTTGACGTAGTTCGTCGAGCGCAGGCAATGGTCGTAGGTCGACAGCAGCGTGTTCGCGTCGAACGGCAGATACACGCGCACGATCTCGCTGCTCTTGTTCACGACCACGTCGAGGAAACCCGGATCCTGATGGGTGAAGCCGTTGTGGTCCTGACGCCACACGTGGCTGGAGAGCAGGTAGTTCAGGCTCGGGATCGGCTCACGCCACGGCACCTGCGAAGCTGCCTCGAGCCACTTCGCGTGCTGATTGAACATCGAGTCGACGATGTGGATGAACGCCTCGTAGGACGTGAACACGCCGTGCCGACCCGTGAGCAGGTACCCCTCGAGCCAGCCCTGACACTGGTGCTCGCTCAGCATCTCCATCACCCGCCCCGCCGGCGCGAGGTCGCGGTCGACCTCCTCGGTGCGGGCCATCCACTGCTTCGCAGTCACCTCGTAGACGGCGGGCGCGAGACGATTCGAGGCGACCTCGTCGGGACCGAACAGGCGGAAGTCGCGCGGGTTCCGGGCCATCGTCTCGGTGAGGAATCGGGCGAGGATGCCGGTGGCCCCGGTCTCGGTCGCACCTCGCGCGTCGGGAGCGACGTCGACGGCGTCGTCGCGGAAGTCCGGGAGCGCGAGCGGACGCCTCACTCCGCCGGACGTGTGCGGCGACGCACTCATCCGACGGTGACCGTCCGGGGCGAGCGCGGTGGCGAGCTCCACGGGCGTCCCGGACTCGTCGAACAGGTCGGCGGGTCCGTACGAGCGAAGCCACTGCTCCAGCATTCCGAGGTGCTCGTCGTTGTCGCGCACACCCGAGAGCGGGACCTGATGGGCCCGCCAGGTGCCCTCGACCGGGTCGCCGTCGACGGTCTCGGGCCCCGTCCACCCCTTCGGCGAGCGCAGGATGATCATGGGCCACGACGGACGCTCGGTGGCGCCGTCGCGGGCGGCGTCGCGGATGCGGGCGATGCGGTCGAGCGCGTCGTCGATGACGCCGGCGAATCGGCGGTGCACGTCCGCGTGGTCGTCGGATGCGTCGAACTCCACGAGGATCGGATCGTGCCCGTACCCGCGGAACAGGGCGAGAAGCTCGTCGTCGGGGATGCGGGCGAGCACCGTCGGGTTCGCGATCTTCCACCCGTTCAGGTGGAGGATCGGCAGCACCGTGCCGTCGGTGATCGGGTTCAGGAACTTGTTCGAGTGCCACCCGGTGGCCGCCGGCCCCGTCTCAGCCTCGCCGTCTCCCACGACGCACACGACGGTGAGGTCGGGGTTGTCGAACGCCGCACCGTAGGCGTGTGAGAGGGAGTAGCCGAGCTCGCCGCCCTCGTGGATCGACCCCGGCGTCTCGGGCGCTGCGTGGCTCGGGATGCCGCCGGGGAACGAGAACTGGCGAAACAGCCGCCGCAACCCGGCCTCGTCGCGGGTCACCTCCGGATACCTCTCGGTGTACGTGCCGTCGAGGTACGCGTTCGCGACCATCGCTGGTCCCCCGTGCCCGGGCCCTGCGATGTACATCGCGTCGAGCTCCCGCTGCACGATCGCGCGGTTCATGTGCGCGTAGATGAGGCTCAGGCCGGGCACGGTGCCGAAGTGGCCGAGCAGGCGCGGCTTGATGTGGTCGCGGTGCAGGGGTTCGCGGAGCAGCGGGTTGTCGAGCAGGTAGATCTGCCCCACAGAAAGGTAGTTGGCGGCCCGCCACCAGGCGTCGAGGCGGGCGATGTCGGCGTCGGTCACATCGTGGTCGGCCATGAGCGCCACGGTACCTGTGGGGTGGGCGCGCGTGAAGGCCTTGCGCGCTGGCGGGGACTCGCTACTGTGCAGCCTCGCGCGCGGCATCCGTGTGCAGGGCACCCGCGTTGCGGATGAACAGCACGATCCACGAGAAGACCAGCGCGCCGGCGACGAGTTCCACCGCCGTGAGCGTGTAGGTGCCGGTGAAGAACATCACGGCGAGCACCACGATCACGGCGAGGAACGTGTACCCGAGCGCGAAGAACGCGCGCGGCATCCCCGGGATCCACCACCGCAGGCCGACGACGGCGACAGCGAACGCGACAACCATCCCCGAGGCGACGGTGTTGTGCAGCGCGAAGTGCGTGTCGACGTGGAAGATGCCCACGCACGCGAGGAACACACCGACGATGATCAGCAGCACGCGCACGATCGTCTGGCCGTGCGGGTGAGGGGTCGGGATGCCGCGCGTCGCGTATCGCGCGAGCGTCGTGACGAGGAACCCGGCGATCACGAGCGTCAGGTTGAAGGCGCGCGCAGAGAGATCGTCGGTCATGCCGAGGGCGCTGAGGTTCAGCATCCACCACTGCGGATCGCTCGCGGTCAGCATGCTGGCGACGACGCCCTCGACGAGAAAGACCGCGAGGATGACGGCGAGCAGGCTGAGATCCATGTGCGTGGCCGAGAAGAACACGAGGTACCCGGTGATCGCCGCCGCCGCACCCGCGAGCACGAGCAGCGCCAGGGGGAAGACCTGGGCGCCGATGAAGCTCTGCTCGAAGATGCTCGCCAGCAGCAGCCACGACAGCAGCGCGATGATGCCGTGCGCGAGAGCGAGCGCGGCGACGTCGAGGTAGTCGAGCAGGCTCGGCTCTGCGGGCCCCTGCCCCTGCGCGCGCATGAGAAACCGCCCGGCGAAGAACGCGACGAACCCGACCGCCGCCGACGAGAGCGCGGCGAACTGGCCCACCGAATCGGGTCCCGCGATCGGTGCGGCCTGCAGCCCGAACACCGGGATCGCGACCAGCGCGATGACGATGAACCCGACGGCGCCGACGGTCAGCCCCAGGGACTCCAGCGAGCGCTCGCTCGAGGGGTCGGGCCGTCGGGACGACGGCGGGGTGGACGCGGGCGCGGGTGCCGACACAGAGCTCACGACGCCGATCCTAGGGCCGCCGAGCCCCCGGTGCGCTACCTGTCGTCGCGCCACTCGCTCCGGGTGAGGGGCCGGCGGGTGTCGTAGCCGGCGCGCGGCGGCTCCGCCCGGTACCCGTCGCGGGCGATCGTGCGCAGGGTGGCGGCGATGACGGCCGCTCCTCCCAATCCCATCATCAGCACCACCAGTTCCATCGGCTTGCCCTTCTCGTATGCGCCGGATCGCGGGATCGCTCATCCGTCATCCGATCCAATCGGCAATGTGGACTCTTTGTCGCGGTCCAATAGCCGTCTTCTGGCCTGGTCGCATATGCCGTCGGCGCAATAAGGAACCCCGTAGCCTGGCACCAGCGATCGGCAACCGCCTTTGGCTCCGCAACGGCCACCGCGGTCACGATCGAACGACGGGTGCACCATCTCCTCCACCACGCTCGAGCCCCGGCTCGGACCCATCCGCCAGACCTATGCCGGAACGGCGGACTTCCCGCCGATCGCGCGCGCCTATACCGACGTCGCGCAGATCGCCCGAGAGACAGGGCTGCTGCGCCGCACGCCGTGGTTCTACATCCTCGTCGCGACGATCATCGCCCTCGCGTTCGGCGGTGTGGTGACCGGCTTCATCCTGCTCGGCGACAGCTGGTTCCAGCTGCTGATGGCCGGCGCCCTCGGCATCCTGTTCACCCAGGTCGCGTTCCTCTCGCATGAGGCCGCGCACCGCCAGATTCTCTCGTCCGGGCCGGCAAACGATCGCCTGGCCCGCATCATCGGCAACGGCATCGTCGGCATGAGCTACTCGTGGTGGACCCACAAGCACACCCGCCATCACGCCAACCCGAACCGCGTCCGCAGAGACCCGGACATCGAGATCGACACGATCTCGTTCCTCGACGAGGACGCGGCGAGCGCCCGCGGCCTGCGCCGCCTCATCACGCGCCGCCAGGGGTGGCTGTTCTTTCCCCTGCTCACCCTCGAGGGGCTGAACCTGCACTACCTCGCGTTCCGGCACCTGCTCGGCCGCGAACCCGTGAAGGGCCGGTTCATCGAGCTGGGACTGCTGGTCGCGCGGTTCGCGATCTTCGTCGTGCCCGTCTTCGTGTTCCTCCCTCTGGGCATAGCGTTCGCGTTCCTCGGCGTGCAGCTCGCGGTGTTCGGCGTCTACATGGGCGCGTCCTTCGCCCCGAACCACAAGGGGATGCCGGTCATCGCACCCGACGCGAAGCTCGACTTCTTCAGCAAGCAGGTGCGCACCTCGCGCAACATCCGCGGGGGCTGGTGGGCCACCTGGCTCATGGGCGGCCTGAACTACCAGATCGAGCACCACCTGTTCCCGAGCATGGCGCGCCCGCACCTGGCCAAGGCGCGGGAGATCGTCATCGACCAGTGCCGCCACCTCGACGTGCCCTACGCCGAGACGTCGCTGTGGCGCTCGTACGGCATCGTCATCGCCTACCTCAACCGTGTCGGGCTCGCCGCCCGCGACCCGTTCGACTGCCCGATCACCGCCGAGT
>JAUHYM010000049.1 GCA_030426515.1 Actinomycetes bacterium | reverse complement strand
CCTGCCGGTTCTGGGTCGCGTAGCAGATGTCGTCAGACGGCGGATCCTGCAGCTGCGGGAACCGCTCACGCAGGCGCCGCACCGTCTCCATGGTCTCGTCGACCGAGAGCGTGGTCTGCGACAGCCAGACGACCTTCGACGGATCACGCACCTCGACGCGATCGGCCTCTTCGGGAGAGTTGACGACGGTCACGTGGTCGGGTGCCTCCCCGGCGGTCCCCTCGACCTCTTCGTGGCCGTCGTGACCGATGAGGAGGATCTCGAAGTCGTCGCGCGCGAAGCGCACGGCCTCGCGGTGCACCTTGGTCACCAGCGGGCAGGTCGCGTCGATGGCCTGCAGCCCGCGATCGGCGGCCGACGAGACGACAGCCGGCGAGACGCCGTGGGCGCTGAAGACGACATGTGCCCCCTCCGGAACCTCGTCGACCTCTTCCACGAAGATGGCGCCCTGAGCTTCGAGCTCGGTCACGACATGGATGTTGTGGACGATCTGCTTGCGCACGTAGACCGGTGCGCCGTAGCGCTCCAGTGCCTTCTCCACGGCGATCACCGCTCGATCCACCCCGGCGCAGTAGCCGCGAGGCGCAGCGAGCAGCACGCGCTTGCGTCCGGCCACGGGGATATCCTGAAGCCGGCCGCGACGCTGAGGGACGCGAGGAACGGGAAGGCTCACTGAGGGAGTGCTCACCCGTCCGAGTCTACGGGCCGCCCCTGGGCACCGGCCGAGCCCGCCGACACGAGGATGCGATGACGACGTTCCAGCCCGCCCCTTCGGACACCGAGCCACCCCCGGCCGACTCTGTGCACCCCAAGGAGTCCGGTCCGCACGCCCCGACATCCATCTCCCGGCTGAACGACACCATCAGCGGGTTCGTGCGAAATTGGGGCTCGGTCTGGGTCGAGGGCGAGATCACCTCCTGGAACACGCGCAGCGGCCATGTGTTCGGCAGGCTCAAGGACACCACCGCGGACGCGCACCTCGGCTTCCGGCTCTGGTCCAGCACGCGACGCCGCATGACGGAGGACTTCTCGGTCGGCGACCATGTCGTCGCCTGCCTCAAGGCCGACTACTTCGCGAAGACGGGCGACTTCAGCTTCACCGTCTCCTCGATCCGGCAGGTCGGACTCGGCGGTCAGCTGGAGCGCCTCGAGCGTCTGCGGCGCACGCTGCGGGAGGAGGGCCTGTTCGCACCGGAACGCAAGCGCCCGCTGCCCTTCCTGCCGCACGTCGTCGGCCTCATCACCGCCCCGGGATCGGACGCGGAGAAGGACGTCCATCGCAATGCGGAGCTGCGCTGGCCGCATGTGCGCTTCCGCACCCTGCCGGTCGCCGTACAGGGCGACCGCTGCGCGCCGGAGGTGGTGAAGGCGATCGGGCAGCTGGACGCCGATCCGGACGTCGACGTCATCATCATCGCCCGCGGCGGGGGCGATCCGCAGACCCTCCTGGGGTTCAGCGACGAGCGGGTGGTGCGCGCGGCTGCGGCGGCGCGGACGCCGATCGTCTCGGCGATCGGCCACGAGAACGACCACCCCATCCTCGACGACGTGGCCGACGTCCGCGCCTCCACCCCCACCGACGCCGCCAAGCGCGTGGTGCCCGACGTCTCCGAACAGCGCGCCCGCATCCAAGAGCTCCGTGCGCGGCTGACCGGACGCCTCACCCATCGGCTGCGCGACGAGTCTCACCGGATCGAGCAGCTCCGATCGCGTCCTGTCCTGCGCGCCCCCGAGAGCATGCTCGAGCACCGCGGCCACGAGATCGCGTCGATCGTGGTGCGCGGCCGCGCGCGCATCGACACCGCCCTGATCCACCAGGCGCGTCGCGTCGGAGAGCTGCGCGCGACACTCGCTGCACTCTCCCCCGGGGCCACGATGGCGCGAGGGTACGCGATCGCCCACCTTGCGGACGGGACCATTCTCCGGGACGCAGCGCAGGCACCGGCATCCACCGCACTGACGGTCGCCCTCGCGCGGGGCGGTGTGCGCGCGGTCTCGCACGGTCCGCTCGCCGACGACGACGCGTCCGGCGCCGAGGGTGCGGCGACCTAGGATGGTCATCATGTCCGAGACGCAGCAGACGGCCGATGTCTCGTCCCTGTCGTTCGAGCAGGCTCGCGACGAGCTCGTGCGCGTGGTCGCCGAGCTCGAACAGGGATCGCCGACGCTGGAGCACTCGCTCGCGCTGTGGGAGCGCGGCGAGGCGCTGGCCGCCCACTGCGAGCAGTGGCTGCAGGGTGCCAAGAAGCGCCTGGACGACGCGCGCGGAATCGCGCCCGACGATGAGCCCGCCCGCTGATGGGTCGTGATCCGAGGGTTGTCGCCGAGCTGGGTCGTCCCGAGACGGCCGCAGAGACGGCGGCGCGCAAGGCCGAGTCGTCGCGCGTCTATCGGTCCAGTCAGACCACGCGCAACCTGATCGCCGCGCTCCTGGTCACGCTCGGGATCGTTCTGATCATCGTCCTCGGCGTGCCCCGCGGCGAGCCCGCCGCCACCGAGGACGTCGACGTGGCCGCGGCCGCGATGGAGATCTCGGACGGGTACGATCGCGCGATCATCGTCCCCGACGTCCCCGACGAGTGGCGCGTCAACGCCGCCGACGTCATGTCCGACACTGTCCCCGCGTGGACGATCGTGCTGGCCCCGGGCGATGGCTCGTACATCCGACTGGCGCAGGCGTTCGACGCCGACGAGACATGGGCGGCGCAGGTCCTGCGCGGCGCCGCGCCCGTCGACACGGTGACGATCGAGGGCATCACCTGGGACGTCTACGAGATCGCCGACCCGGAGTCCGCGGGCAACGTGGCCTACGCGCTGGGCACCCAGGCAGGCGGCGACCACGTTCTCATCTACGGCAGCGCCTCGCCCGAGACGACGGCGGCGGTCGCCGCCAGCGTGGCGGACGAGATCGACGACCTCACCAAGGAGACATCGTGACAGACGCAACCGCTCCCCAGCAGGCGTGGGAACAGCTCCTCGCCGGAAACGAGCGCTTCATCGCGGGTGAGCCGCGACACCCCCGTCAGGATGCCGAGCGTCGGCACGAGACCGCCGGCGCCCAGCGCCCCAGCGCGGCCCTGTTCGGGTGCGCGGATTCGCGGCTCGCAGCCGAGATCATCTTCGACCAGGGACTCGGGGATCTGTTCGTGGTGCGCAACGCCGGGCAGGTCATCTCCTCGAGCGTGGTCGGCAGCCTCGAGTACGCCGTCGCCGTGCTGGAGGTCCCGCTCATCGTCGTCCTGGGGCACGACAGCTGCGGCGCCGTCCGCGCGGCGATCGACAGCACCCGCGTCGACGCTCCCCCCCTGCCGCCGCAGATCTGGCGCCTCATCGCGCCGATCGTCCCCGCTGTCCGCCGGGTGCTCACCGCGCACCGCGACGAGGGAGCGACACCCGAGACGGTCGACGCGCAGGAGGTCGGAGCCGAGCACCTGCGAGACACGATCGCCGAGCTGCTGCACTCCTCCGAGATCATCTCCCAGGCCGTCGCCGAGGGTCGCCTGGCGATCGTCGGCACCACCTACCGTCTCGCCGAAGGACGCGCCACCGTGGACGCTGTCATCGGCGAGATCACCCGCTGAAAGGAACATCCATGACCGAGATCGAGTACCGCATCGAACACGACACGATGGGCGAGGTGCGGGTGCCCGCGCACGCGCTGTACGGGGCGCAGACGCAGCGCGCCGTCGAGAACTTCCCCATCTCGGGGTCGGGGCTCGAGTCGAGCCAGATCGCCGCTCTCGCCCGGATCAAGAAGGCCGCCGCTCTGGCCAACAAGGCACTGGGCACGCTGGACGGTCAGATCGCCGACGCCATCGCGTCCGCCGCCGACGAGGTCGTCTCCGGCATCCACGACGCGCACTTCCCCGTCGACACCTACCAGACCGGCAGCGGCACCTCCTCGAACATGAACATGAACGAGGTCCTCGCCACGCTCGCCACCCAGCGTCTCGGATCGCCGGTCCACCCCAACGACCACGTGAACGCGTCGCAGTCCTCAAACGACGTGTTCCCGACCTCGGTGCACATCGCGGTCACTCAGGCCCTCATCGACACCCTGATTCCCTCGCTGGATCACCTCGCATTCGCGCTCGAGGCCAAGGCCGAGCTCTGGAAGGACGCCGTCAAGTCCGGGCGCACGCACCTGATGGATGCCACTCCGGTCACCCTGGGCCAGGAGTTCGGCGGCTACGCACGGCAGATCCGCCTGGGCATCGAGCGTGTCCAGTCCGCGCTGCCGCGCGTGAGCGAGGTGCCCCTGGGCGGCACCGCGACCGGCACCGGCATCAACACGCCGCTCGGCTTCCCGCAGAAGGTCATCGAGATCCTGCAGGCCGAGACCGAGCTGCCCATCACCGAGGCGAAGGACCACTTCGAGGCGCAGGCCAACCGCGATGGCCTGGTCGAGGCGTCGGGCGCGCTGCGCACGATCGCCGTCTCGCTCACCAAGATCAACAACGACCTGCGCTGGATGGGATCGGGTCCGAACACCGGACTCGGCGAGCTCCACATTCCGGACCTTCAGCCCGGGTCGTCGATCATGCCCGGAAAGGTCAACCCCGTCGTCCCCGAGGCGACCCTCATGGTGTGCGCGCGCGTCATCGGAAACGATGCGACCGTCGCCTGGGCCGGCGCATCGGGGTCGTTCGAGCTCAATGTCGCGATCCCGGTCATGGGGACCGCCCTCTTGGAGTCGATCCGCCTTCTCTCCAACGCCGTGCGGGTGCTCGCCGACAAGACGATCGACGGGCTCCAGGCCAACACCGAGCGGGCGGCCGCCTTCGCGGGGATGTCGCCCTCGATCGTCACGCCGCTCAACAAGGTCATCGGCTATGAGGCGGCGGCGAAGATCGCCAAGCACTCCGTCGCACGCGGCATCACCGTCCGCGAGGCGGTTCTCGACCTCGGGTACGTCGAACGGGGCGAGATCACGGTGGAGCAGCTGGACGAGAAGCTCGATCTGCTCTCGATGACCCACCCCGGGTGAGCTCCCCGGGCGCCACTCCGGGGCGCCGGGGCGATAATCGGAGGATGAAGCCGCGCTCGAGAAGCATCTCGACCCGCGTGCGGATCCTGGGCACCATCCTGGCCGTCGCGAGCATCGGGCTCGTCGTCGCGGGCGGTGTGACCTTCATCGCGCAGCGCGAGCGCATTCTCGACGAGATCGACGGTCGTCTGACCGCGCAGGTCGGCAGCCTCATCACGGTGGCGGGAACCGACGCGGGCGCCGGCGCCGGAGACCTCGACGCGGCGGGTGACGCCGAGACCGCGGCCACCGAGCAGCTGGACCTCGACGAGTTCACCTCGGTCGCCGACTACCTGCGCACCGCGGTCGCGCGCCTGGTGCCCGGTCGCAACGAGGCTTCGGTCGCGGTCATCGATGGCGTCGCGCGCTTCCGGCCGACGACGCTGTCGGGCTTCGACGTATCCGGGAACACCGAGTTCATCGATCGAGTGGTCGCCGAGAGCCGATCCGAGGAGGGCACGGTCGTGGGAACCGCGGTCACCGACGCCGGAACACTCCAGTACATCGCCATCCCCGTCGCCATGGACGGCGACCCTGACGACGGGCTGTACATCCGGGCTGTCGATCTCGACAAGGAGCTCAGCGCGGTCACCGCGTCGATGATGACCTACACGCTCGCCGCTCTCGCCACACTGGCCGCGATCGGCATCGTCGGCTGGTTCGTCGTCGGTCGGCTGCTCTCCCCCATCAGGTCACTGCGGGAGACGGCCGACTCGATCACCCTCAGCGACCTGCGTGCACGCATTCCCGAGCAGGGCAACGACGATCTGTCCGACCTCACACGGACCGTCAACTCGATGCTCGATCGTCTCGAGGGATCGGTCGACGTGCAGCGCCAGCTGCTGGACGACGTCCGGCATGAGCTCAAGACCCCGATCACGATCGTGCGGGGCCACCTCGAGATGATGGATGCCGGCGACGCGGCGGACATCGAGAACGCCCGCGAGATCGGGATCGCCGAACTCGACCGGATGACGCGCCTCGTCGAGGACATCGACATGCTGGCGACCGTCGAAGGCGAGCAGTACACGATGGTTCCGATCGACCTCGCCACCCTGACCACGCGCTGCGGAGAGCTCGTCGCGGCGATCCCGGGGCACGAGTGGACCATCTCCGCGACGGGCCAGGGCGAGGTGTTCGGCGACGCCGACCGGCTCCTCCAGGCATGGCTGCAGCTCGCCGACAACGCCGCCAAGTACACGCCGCCCTCGACACGCATCGAGATCGGCAGCAGTCGCGCCGCGACCGGCGAGGTGGCCCTGTGGGTGCGTGATCACGGCGAGGGGATCCCCGCTGCGCTGCGTCACCGCATCTTCCAGCGCTTCAACCGAGCGAACACGCGCCGTGGCGTGGGCGGGTCGGGCCTGGGGCTCGCCATCGTCGACGCCATCGCGAAGGCACATGACGGAAGCTGCGACGTCGTCGACGCTGACGGCGGCGGCGCCCTGTTCACCATTCATCTCCCCCCTCACACTCCCAGCGCCGATCTGCCCCTGCCGGTGCGCGCCGGGGATGTCGTTCTCCAACGAGAGGCCAGCGAATGACCCACATCCTGATCGCCGAGGACGAACCTCAGATCGCGGCGTTCGTCGCGCGCGGACTGGAGACCGCCGGGTACCGCACCACCGTGCTCGAGGACGGTGGTGAGGCGCTGGCCCGCGCGACGGTCGGCGACGCCGATCTCCTGCTTCTGGATGTGGGACTGCCGGGCATGGACGGCTTCGACGTGCTCACGCACCTCCGTGCCCGCGGGTCGGCGATGCCGGTGATCATGCTGACGGCGCGGACGAGCACGAAGGACACGGTCCGTGGCCTCGACGCCGGAGCCAACGACTACATCGCCAAGCCGTTCAAATTCGACGAGCTCCTCGCGCGGGTGCGGTCGCGGCTGCGCGAAGCGGCGCCGGCCCCGGACGTGACCATCACGCAGGATGACGTCGTGCTGGACCCCATCTCCCGCCGCGCGACCGTGTCGGGGCGAGAAGTCGAGCTGTCGGCGCGCGAGTTCGCCCTCGCGGAGCAGTTCCTGCGCAATCCCGGCGTGGTGCTCAGCCGCGAGACGCTGCTGAGCACGGTGTGGGGACTCGACTTCGATCCGGGGTCGAACGTGGTCGACGTGTATGTGCGCTACCTCCGCGCGAAGCTCGGGCCCGAGCACATCATGACGGTGCGCGGCGCGGGCTACCGGTGGGACTGACGCTGTACGGAGTGGTCCTCGCAGCGCAATAGGCTTGGCGGTAGACGAAAGGACTCGGATGCGTCTTTCTGTGATCGGCTGCGGATACCTCGGTGCGGTTCATGCTGCGGCAATGGCATCGATCGGCCACGACGTGGTCGGCATCGACGTCGACGCTCGCAAGATCGAGGCCCTGTCGCGTGGCGACGCGCCCTTCTTCGAGCCCGGGCTTCAGGAGATCCTGACGGAGGGGATCTCGGCCGGTCGCCTGCGCTTCTCGACCGACATGGCGGATGCGGCGGGCGCGGCCGTGCACTTCGTCGGAGTGGGCACCCCCCAGCAGAAGGGCGGGTACGCCGCCGACCTGACGTACGTGAACGCGGCCGTCGATGCGCTTCTCCCGTACCTGTCAGAGGGCGACATCGTCGCCGGCAAGTCGACGGTTCCGGTAGGGACCGCCGAAAGCCTGGCCGGACGCATCTCGGCGACCGGCGCGACACTCGTGTGGAATCCCGAGTTTCTGCGTGAAGGGTGGGCGGTGCAGGACACCGTCGACCCCGACCGGCTCGTCGCGGGCGTGCCGTCGGCGGGCGGCGAGCCCGACGAAGAGGGCGCGCGCGCCGTCGCGCTGCTGCGCGAGGTCTACCACACGGCCGTTGCCAAGGGCACGCCGTTCATCGTGACCGACTACGCGACGGCCGAACTCGTCAAGGTCTCAGCCAACGCCTTCCTGGCGACGAAGATCAGCTTCATCAACGCGATGGCCGAGATCGCCGAGGTCACCGGCGCCGACGTCACCCAGCTCGCCGACGCGATCGGTCATGACGCGCGCATCGGACGACGCTTTCTGGGCGCCGGCATCGGATTCGGGGGCGGCTGCCTCCCCAAGGACATCCGCGCCTTCTCGGCTCGCGCCGAAGAACTCGGACGTGGCGAGTCCGTCGCCTTCCTGCGCGAGGTCGACGAGATCAACCTCCGCCGACGCGATCGCGCCGTGCACCTCGTCGTCGACGCGCTCGGCGGCTCGGCGTACACGAAGAAGGTCACCGTGCTCGGCGCGGCGTTCAAACCCCACAGCGACGACATCCGCGACTCCCCCGCTCTTGACGTGGCCGCACGACTGCACGGCCTGGGCGCGGAGGTCACGGTCACCGATCCCGAGGCGATCGAGAACGCGCGCCGCGTGCACCCCCAGCTGACCTACGTCGAAGACCGCGACACCGCTCTGCGCGGCGCGGACGCGGTGATCGTCGTGACCGAGTGGGACGAGTACCGCCGGGAGCTGGACCCCTCCCACGCGGCCGATCTGGCGTCAGGACGCATCATCGTCGACGGCCGGAACTGCCTCGATCCCGCGGCCTGGCGTGCAGCGGGATGGGACTATCGAGGGATGGGTCGCCCGTAGCCACCTGACCGCAGCGCCGGGGACGACGGAGATCGCCCCCGGCGCTGGGGGACGCCGGGGGCGAGAGCCGGACTTGGGGGGCTCCGGCCCGATCAATCGCCGTCCTGCGAGGATGACGATCGATCACGATCCGCGTTGCTGCGAGCGTTCTCGCGTCGCGAATCAGCTGGTGTGGTCTGTGTGAGGCCGACATCTTCGACGGCCCCCGTTCGTTGAGAGGACTGCACGTCCTCGTCCGCCCGGCCATTGCTGCCGTTGCCGTTGCCGCCGTTCGCGTTGCCGTTGCCGCCGTTCGCGTTGCCGTTGCCGCCGTTCGCGTTGCCGTTGCCGCCGTTCGCGTTGCCGCTGCCGCCCTGCGTGGCACCGCCTGCGTTGCCCGATCCGGCGTCTCCATTGCCGTCGGTCGCGGACGGGACGCGTCCCGGTCGCGTCTCGTCGGCGTCAGCCCCACCACCGGACGCCGTGCCGGATCCGCCGGCCGACCCCTGGCTGGACCCGCCAGAGGCCCCCTGGGTGGATCCGCCCGACGAGCCGGCGTCGGATCCGCCCTCGGCACCGGACGAGGCTCCGCCGGAGCCGGGGAGATCCGCCGACGGCCAGGTCGAGGCGCCGACCTGCGGGGGGATCACCACACCGGCCTGCGGGGCGGGCACCGTCTGCGTCCGAGCCGACGGCGGGAGCGCGAACTCGTCGTCCTGCGCCGGCGCCGGCGATGACGTCGGCGTGGCGGGCACGACGATCGACACGACGCCCAGCGCCCGCCCGGGCGCGTCGGTGACGGTGGTGATGGCCGCCATCGCCACCGGGGCGGCGACCGCGAGCGCGATCGCACCCAGCGCGGCGGCGCCGAGCGCCACCGGCCGGCGAGGCAGAGTCATCGAGTCCCCATCTGTCGCGGGTACGGGCTCCCGCACCCCCATCCTGCCCGTTCGAGGGGTACAACGCCGCGCGGGGGCGGATGAGACTTCTCTCATCCGCCCCGGCGCGTCAGGTCAGGAGAGCTCTCCTCCCTCGAGCAGGTCGGTCACGAGCGCGGCGATCGCCGACCGCTCCGACCGGGTGAGCGTGATGTGCGCGAACAGGTCGTGGCCTTTGAGGGTCTCGATGACCGAGGCGACCCCGTCGTGACGACCGACGCGGAGATTGTCGCGCTGGCCGACATCGTGGGTGAGCACCACACGCGAGTTCTGGCCGATGCGGCTGAGCACCGTCAGCAGAACGTTGCGCTCCAGCGACTGCGCCTCGTCCACGATCACGAACGCATCGTGCAGCGACCGGCCGCGGATGTGCGTGAGCGGCAGGACCTCGAGCATCCCCCGAGCCGTCACCTCTTCCAGAACGTTCCCGGACACGACCGAGCCGAGGGTGTCGAACACCGCCTGCGCCCAGGGGTTCATCTTCTCGCCCTGGTCGCCCGGCAGGTAGCCCAGCTCCTGCCCGCCGACGGCGTACAGCGGCCGGAACACGAGAATTTTCTTCTGCTGCTGGCGCTCCAGAACCGACTCGAGCGCGGCGCAGAGCGCAAGAGCGGACTTGCCGGTTCCCGCGCGCCCGCCCAGCGACACGATGCCCACGTCGGGGTCCAGCAGCAGGTCGATCGCGATGCGCTGCTCGGCGGAGCGCCCATGCAGCCCGAAGACCTCGCGGTCGCCTCGCACCAGTCGGTACTCGCCATCGCCGGTGACACGCCCGAGGGCGGATCCGCGCTCGGAGTGGATGATCAGTCCGGTGTTCGCGGGCAGACCTGCCACCTCGTCGCCCGAGCCGACCTCGCTCTCGTAGAGGTCGCTCATCTCGTCGCCGGAGACCGCCAGGTGGGAGATGCCGGTCCACCCCGAGTCGACCGCCTGCTCGGCGAGGTATTCCTCGGCGCTGATGCCCAGAGACGCCGCCTTGACGCGCATCGGCAGGTCTTTCGAGACGACGGTGACCTCGCTGCCGTCCTGGGCGAGATTCATCGCGACCGCGAGGATGCGCGTGTCGTTGTCACTCAGGCGCATGCCGCGGGGAAGAACGGAGGAGTCCATGTTCGCGAGCTCCACCCGCAGGGTGCCGCCGTCGCCGACCGGCACCGGGAAGTCGAGCCGGCCATGTTCGATTCGCAGCTCGTCGAGGTGCCGAAGCGCCTGCCGGGCGAAGTAGCCGATCTCGGGATCATGCCGCTTGCCCTCCAGCTCGGCGATGACGACGACCGGAATCACCACGGAGTGCTCGGCGAAGCGGAACAGCGCGCGCGGATCGCTCAGCAGGACCGAGGTGTCGAGCACATACGTGCGCACATCCTCGTCCAGCTCGTCCGGCGCGTCGTCCTTCGCTCGCAGATCGGGCGCGAGGCCCCCCTGCACTGGTGCGGTCTGCTCTGCTGCTCGTGCGGTCACGACCCACTCCCGACCCGGGGCTGAACCCGGCTTTCTCGAGTCGACCAGTGCCACGAGTCGAGGTCCGAGGGCCGACTCGACCGGGCGCCTTGCCCGATGCCTCAGACGTTACGACCGTGGTGTGTCGGCGACACACGCGACACGCCCATCGCGGGTTACGGGCGGATTAACTTCGCGGCGTCACCACGCGCGCGCCCCCGCGAGCGCATCCCCCAGCAGGCGCAGCGTGTCCTCGCCGGTCCCGACATGCGGTGCGATGCGGATCGTGTCGCGCCGTGCGGTGAAGACCAGCCCGTGATTGGCCAGGGACGCCGCGAGCGGCGCCACCCCGGCCTGCGGCGGCGCGAGCGCCACGATCCCGCCGCGCTGGGTCGGCTCGCGAGGTGTGAGGACCGGAATGTCGTATCGGTCGGCGAGGAAGATGACATCGGCGGTGCGCGCAGCGATCTCCGCATCGATCGCCGCGATCCCCGCATCCAGCACCTCGCGCAGCGAGGATGCCAGGCGCGCGGCCGCGAGGCTGTCCGGAGGACTCACCGCGTACGCCTTCGCCGAGGATGCCGGCGCAGGATCCGTGTCTCCCCAGACGTCGCCATCGGCGCCGGCGAACCCGGACAGAACCGGCTCGATCCGCTCACGTGCGCGGTCGGACACGCGCAGGAAGCCGGTGCCTCGCCCGGCGCGCAGCCACGTCGATCCGTGCGCGGAGACCACATCCGCCACGCCGAAGTCGACATCGAGGATGCCGGCGGCCTGAGTCGCGTCGACCATCAGCAGGCGGTCGTCCCCGATCGCCTCGCGCAGCGCCCCGAGGTCGACGCGATAGCCGGTCCGGGGATCGACCAGGCTCACCGCCAGCGCCGCCGTCTGCGGAGAGAGCACCTCGGCGACGGCGCCCGGCGTGACGCGGCCGTCCGCGGCATCGAGCCACGACACCTCGATCCTCCCGAGCTGCTCTGCGCGACGTGCGGTCACCGTGAG
Source organism: Actinomycetes bacterium (assembly GCA_030426515.1). Lineage (GTDB taxonomy): Bacteria > Actinomycetota > Actinomycetes > Actinomycetales > Microbacteriaceae > Microbacterium. The sequence continues at coordinate 1,749 of JAUHYM010000049.1, read as the reverse complement.
CGGGGGGAAGTCGCGGCGACTCACGATCACCTCACCCGAGAGACCGAACAGCGCCTGCATGAGGCCGTGCGATGTCGACGGTTGCAGGGAGATCTCGTCAGCGCGCACGCCCAGCAGCTCGCCGAGCAGATCGCAGGCGGTGTCGAGGTGCCCGGCGACCATCTCGATGCCGGCCCGCCGGCCCGCACCCAGCAGCTCCGCATCGGCGTGAACCTCATTGCGCACGGTGGCCGAGAGCGGACCGAACGCGGCCCAGTCCAGGTAGCCTGGCTCGCCGTCGAACGAGGCGACGAAGGTGTCGAGTGTCACGCGTGTCATTGTGACAGACGGGTCAGCTCCCGAACCGCCGATCGCGCGTCACGTAGTCGCGGATCGCGCGAAGGAAGTCGACCTCACGCAGGTCGGGCCCCAGCGCCTCGACGAAGTAGAACTCGCTGTGCGCGCTCTGCCACAGCAGGAAGTCGCTCAGTCGCTGCTCGCCCGAGGTCCGGATCACGAGGTCGGGATCGGGCTGCCCGCCGGTGTACAGGTGCTCGCCGATCTGCTCGGGCGTCAGGCTCTCCGCGAGGTCCTCGAGCGAACCGCCGGTGCCCTGATGAGCGCTGATGATGCTTCGCACGGCATCGACGATCTCGTTGCGTCCGCCGTACCCGACGGCGAGGTTCACGTGCAGCCCGCCATTCCCCGCAGTCCGCTCTTCCGCCGCCGCGAGAACCGTCGCGAGGCGCTCGGGAAGAAGGTGCGGTCGTCCGACGAGCTTGACCCTCCAGTCGCGCTCGTGCGAGATCTCCTCCGCGAGCTCCTCGATGATCTCGATGAGGTCTGTGAGCTCCTGCGCGTCTCGCTTTCGAAGGTTGTCGCTGGACAGCAGATACAGAGAGACCACCGTGACGCCGACGTCGTCGCACCATCGAAGGAACTCCCGCATCTTGGCGGCGCCAGCCCGGTGTCCGTGCGCGGCGGTGGCGAACCCGAGCTGCCTGGCCCAGCGCCGGTTCCCGTCGATCATCATCGCGACGTGGCGCGGCACGGGTGCGTCGCTGAGCTGACGGCGCAGGCGATTCGCGTAGAGGCGATAGAGAGGTCCCCGCCCCTCGCTCCCCTGACTCCGGCTCACATCCATACGGTACCGTGTGCGCCCCGATCGCCCGCATGTGCCGGTGTCGGCATACTGCGACGACTACTCTCGGGGCATGAGCCGCCGCGTGTCCGACCGCGTCCCCGAAGTGCCTCAGCTGCCACTCATGGAGGTCGCCGCGGTCGACGCGAGCGTCGACATCAAGCCGTCGTGGCGGGGATGGATCCATGCAGGGACGTTCCCGGTCGCGATCGCGGCAGGCGTCGTCCTCATCGTGCTCGCGCAGGGCACGCCCGCGAAGTGGGCGTCAGCCGTGTTCATGGCGACGTCTCTTCTGCTGTTCGGCAACTCGGCGCTGTACCACCGCTTCAACTGGGGGCCGCGCACCAAGGCCACCCTCAAGCGCATCGACCACGCCAACATCCTGCTGCTGATCGCCGGCACCTACACGCCGATCGCGGTGCTCGCGCTTCCGACCCCCCAGACGATCCTGCTGCTGTCGCTGGTCTGGGGTGGCGCACTGCTGGGCATCCTCTTCAGGGTTTTCTGGATCGACGCGCCGCGCTGGCTGTACGTCGCGCTGTACCTCGTGCTGGGTTGGGCGGCGGTGATGTACCTCGGCGATCTGCTCGCCGCGAGCGTTGCGATGATGGTCCTCGTCGTCGTCGGCG
>JAUHYM010000048.1 GCA_030426515.1 Actinomycetes bacterium | reverse complement strand
CTGCGCCCGGTCGGGCGCGGCAGCATCTCCTCGAGCAACGACCACTGAGCATCCGAGAGCACCTGAAACCGCGTCACGACCTCAGACTCTCAGCGCGCCGCCGAACTATTTGTCAGACACGCCCTAGGCGTTCGGCATCGTCAGCGGTCGGAGCGCAGCAGGCTGAGTCCGCTGTCGTCGACGATGAGGACGTTTCCGTTGTCGGCGATCGTGATCGCCTGCGCCGCGCCGTGCACGGCTCCGGTGCTTTGCCAGGCACTGCCGGCGGTGCTGGTCCAGATCGTGCCGTCGGTGTCCACGCCGACGAGTCGTTGGTGGTCGGGAGACGCGGCGATGGCATAGAGCTTCGGCGCGTCCGTGAGCGTTGCGAACGAAGCACCGCCGTCGGTGCTGAGCTGCAGCCCGTCGGGGGTGACGGCGAGGATTCCGCCGGTCGCGTCGACCGCGAGCCCGAAAGTGAAGAGGGTGGCGCCGGTCGGATGCCACGTGACGCCGGAGTCGGTGCTGGAGAGCAGTTCGCCGCTGTCGGTGGCCTGCCCGTACAGTGTGCCGTCCGGCGCGGCGGTGAGGGCGTGGAAGTCCTTCTCGCCCGTGAACGCCACCGGATCCCAGGTGATGCCGCCATCGTCGCTGCGGATGATGCCGAGGTTTCCCGCCCCCAGTCCTTCCGACGTGTCGCGGCCCGGGTGGCCGGAGGCGATGAGGTCCTCCCCCGACGCCGTCAGCCCCATCGCGTCGAAGTCTTCGTCGCCGACCCGGTCACCGAGTTGTCCATCGGGTGTCGCGGCATAGATTCCTTCGTGGGTTCCCAGCAAGTAGCCGTCGCCGCCCGGGGTGGTGACGATCGCGTGCACGTGGAGCATGTCGGTGGCGTGCTCGTCGCCGGTGGACGGCGGGTCGGCGGCCGCACAGCCGGTGAGAGCGACCGCGATAAGCGCGACGGCGGTGGCGGTCGCGTGAGGGCGGGTGATCATAGGCGTCCTTTCGGGCCTCGAGGGCCGACGCGGTTTCAGCGGTCGATGACCGCTTCCGGGCTGAGGTCGAGGCGACGCAGCAGCTGGGCGTTGAGGGCCACGACGATGGTGGAGAGCGACATGAGGATCGCTCCCACGGACATGGGCAGCACGAATCCGATCGGCGCGAGAATGCCCGCGGCCAGCGGTACCGAGATCAGGTTGTAGCCGGCCGCCCACCAGAGGTTCTGCTTCATCTTGCGGTAGCTCGCCCGCGACAGCTCGATCACCGACAGCACCGAACGGGGGTCGTCGCTGGCGAGGATGACACCCGCCGAGGCGATCGCCACGTCGGTGCCCGCGCCGATCGCGATGCCGACGTCGGCCTGGGCGAGCGCGGGGGCGTCGTTGACGCCATCGCCGACCATCGCGACCTTGTCGCCCTCGTCTTGCAGCTGCTTCACCTTCGACGCCTTGTCTTCGGGCCGCACACCGGCGAAGTATCGATCGATCCCCAGCTCGGCGGCGACCGACGCCGCGACAGCCTCGGCGTCGCCGGTGATCATGACGACCTCCACGTCGCGGGCGTGCAGCCCGTCGACCGTCTCGCGCGACTCAGGCCGGATCTCATCGGCCAGCCGCAGCGCACCCGCGACCTCGCCGTCGATGAGCACGTGCAGGATGATGGCGCCCTCGTCGCGCCACTGATCTGCGACCGGCAGTTCCTCGCCGCCCTCCTGGTCGAGCAGGTGCGGCCCGCCGACCTGCACGACGTGCCCGTCGACGGTCGCGCGAACCCCGATGGCCGGCGAGGACTCGAAGTCGGAGGATGCCGGCACGGCGAGGTCTTTGTCGCGCGCCGCGGCGACGATCGCCCGCGCGAGCGGATGCTCGGAGTCGGCCTCCGCCGCGGCGGCGAGCGCGATCAGTCGGTCTTCGTCGGTTCCTGCAGTGGGCTCCACGCCGGTGACGGCGGGGGTGCCCTTGGTGAGGGTGCCCGTCTTGTCGAACAGCACGGCATCGACCGTGCGCATGCTCTCGAGTGCGAGGCGGTCTTTGACGAGCACTCCGGCGCGAGCGGCGCGCTCCGTGGCGATGGACACGACCAGCGGGATGGCCAGGCCCAGCGCATGCGGGCACGCGATCACGAGCACGGTGATGGTGCGGATGACGGCGGCATCGGGCATCCCGATCATGGACCACACCGTCGCGGTGATCGCGGCGGCGCCGAGCGCGAACCAGAAGAGCCATCCGGCGGCACGGTCGGCGAGGCGCTGCGCCCGCGACGACGAGTTCTGCGCTTCTGTCACGAGCCGTTGGATGCCGGCGAGCGCGGTGTCGTCGCCGACCGCGGTGATCTCCACCCGAAGGCCCGAGTCGGTGGCCACGGTCCCGGCGACCACCGGATCGCCGTCTCCACGGCGCACAGGGCGGGATTCGCCGGTGATCATCGACTCGTCCATGCTCGCCGACCCCTGCACCACGCGGCCGTCGGCAGGCACGCGCCCGCCCGGACGCACCACGACGAGATCGCCGACGACCAGATCGGCCGGCGCGACGGTGACCGTGGAGTCGCCATCGATCTTCTCGGCCTCGTCGGGCAGCAGCGCCGCGAGGGAATCCAGCGCGGAGGTGGTCTGCGCCAACGACCGCATCTCGATCCAGTGCCCCAGAAGCATGATGACGATCAGCAGCGCCAGCTCCCACCAGAAGTCCAGCTCATGGTGCAGCAGACCAAGGCTGGCGCCCCACGACGCGAGGAAGGCGACGGTGATCGCCAGCGCGATCAGCAGCATCATGCCGGGCGTGCGGGCACGCAGCTCGCTGACGGCACCGGTCAGGAACGGCGCACCGCCCCACACATACATGACGGTGCCCAGGATCGGCGAGATCCACCCGACCCACGGGGCATCCGGCAGCGGGTAGCCGAGCAGCATCGAGAACATGCCCGAGAAAGCCACGACCGGGATCGCGAGGAAGAGCATGATCCAGAACAGTCGGCGGAACTGGCCGACGTGGTCGCCGTGCCCGGAGTGACCGCCGTGCCCGGCATGCTCGCCGTGCCCGGCATGGTCGTCGTGCGCGGGATGGTCGCCCTCGTGGTGGAGCTCGTCGACGCCGGCGGCGTGCCCGCCGTGAGTGGGGGCGTGGTGAGGGTCGTGCTGACTCATGGGGAATCTCCTTCCAGGAGTGCTTCTGCGGCCTCGGCTAGAGCCGGGCGAGGGCGCGCGAATCCGCGTCGGCGACCGACGACGGGCTGGGCGGAAGCGCGCGGAACCCACGTAGTCGCAGGCTGTTGGTGACCACGAAGACCGACGACAGCGCCATCGCGGCGGCGGCGACCAGCGGGTTGAGCAGGCCCGCCATGGCGACGGGAATGGCGGCGACGTTGTACGCGAACGCCCAGAACAGGTTGCCCTTGATGGTGCGCAGGGTGCGCCGGGACAGCCGCACTGCGTCGGCAACGACCAGCAGATCGCCCGAGACGACGGTGATGTCGCTGGCCGCGATCGCGGCATCCGTGCCTCCACCCATGGCGATGCCCAGGTCGGCCGCGGCGAGGGCGGCGGCGTCGTTGACCCCGTCGCCGACCATCGCGACCGTGTGGCCCTGCTCCTGCAGCCGGCGCACCGCATCGAGCTTGCCTGCCGGGGTGACTCCTGATCGCACTTCGTCGATGCCGACCTGGGCGGCGATGTGCCGGGCAGCGCCGTCGTTGTCACCGGTGAGCAGCACCGGCGTCATGCCCAGCGCGCGGAAGCGGGCGATGGCCTCGGCGCTGGTGGGCTTGACGGTGTCGGCCACCGCGATGAGGCCCAGCAGGCTCCCGTCGCGGCCGACGGCGACGACGGTCGCCCCACCCTCAGCGAGGGCGCCGGCATCCTGCAGGTTGTCGTCGACGCGGATGCCCCACTGCTCCTGCAGCCACGCGGGGCGGCCGGCCATGACGAGCGAGCCGTCGACCATCCCCTGCACGCCGAGCCCGGCATGCGAGTCGAACGTGTCGGCGGGCGCGACTGCGCCGGCTGCGGCCACGATGGCCCGGGCGACGGGATGCTCCGATCCGGATTCGACCGCCGCCGCCGCGGCGAGCAGCTCATCGCGGGTGACACCGGCCGCGGGGCGAACGGCAGAAACCGTCATCGTGCCGGTGGTCACCGTGCCGGTCTTGTCCAAGACGATGACGTCGACGTCGTGGGTCTGCTCCAGCACCTGCGGGCCGCGGATGAGGATGCCCATCTGCGAGCCGCGTCCGGTGCCGACCAGCAGCGCGGTCGGGGTCGCGAGACCCAGCGCGCACGGGCAGGCGATGATGAGGGTCGCCACGGCGGCGGTGAAGGCGAGCTCCAGACTGCCGCCGGCGATCATCCAGCCGACGAACGCGGCGATGGACAGCAGGATCACGACCGGCACGAACACCGCCGAGACGCGGTCGGCGAGGCGCTGCACCCGGGCCTTCCCGGTCTGCGCGTCTTCCATGAGCCGCCGCATCCGGGCCAGTTCGGTGTCGGCACCGACCCGGGTGATCTCCACGACCAGGCGCCCGCCGACGTTGACCGTCGCACCGACGACGCGGGAGCCCACTCCTACCTCGACCGGCACGGATTCGCCGGTCAGCATGCTCGCGTCCACCGCCGATGATCCGTCGACGACCAGGCCGTCGGACGGGATCTTCTCGCCGGGACGCACCAGCACGGTGTCGCCGACGACGAGCTGATCGACCGGGACACGCTGCTCCGCGCCGTCGACCAGGCGCACGGCGTCTCTGGCACCCAGCTCGAGCAGCGCCCGCAGCGCCTCCGACGACGACGTGCGGGCCCGCGCTTCCGCGTAGCGCCCCGCGAGGAGGAACACCGTCACCAGCGCGGCGACCTCGAGGTAGATCTCATGGCCCCCGGCCTGGGGAGCGCCGATCAGAGTGAAGGTCATCGTCATGCCAGGCACTCCGGCGCCGCCGAAGAACAGCGCATACAACGACCACCCGAACGCCGCGGTCACGCCGACGCTGATCAGGGTGTCCATCGTCGCCGCTCCGTGCCGGGCGTTGATCGCGGCGGCCCGGTGGAACGGCCACGCGCCCCACACCGCCACGGGAGCGGTGAGCGTGAGCGCCAGCCACTGCCAGTACTCGAACTGCAGCGCCGGGATCATCGACATCAGCGCGACCGGCACCGACAGCGCGGTGCTGATCAGCAGGCGCCGCCGCAGCGAGGCGAGCTCGAGATCCACCGGCTCGGTGCCGTCGTCGGTCGTAGCGGGCTCCGGCGGCGCCGGAAGCGCGGCACCGTAGCCGACCGACTCGACCGTGGCGATCAGGGCAGCAGGGTCGACGTCATCGCCACGCACCCGCGCCTTCTCGGTCGCGTAGTTGACGGTCGCCTCCACCCCGGGGAGCCTGTTGAGCTTGCGCTCGATGCGCGTCGCGCACGACGCGCAGGTCATCCCGGTGATGTCGAGCTCGACATCACCCATGGTCATGACGACACGCGCGCCAGGGTGTACCCGGCCTCTTCGACAGCGGACTGGATCTCGGCGTCGGCGATCGGAGCCGAACTGCGGATCTCGACCCGGGAGGCGCCACCCGCGCTCAACTCCACCGAGACGTCGTCGACGCCCTCGATCGCCGTGAGCTCCTCGGTCACGCTGCTGACACAGTGCGAGCAGGTCATCCCCGACACGAACACGTGCGCTGTCACCGAGCCATCCGTGGGCTTCGTCTGAGCGGATGCAGCAGTGCCGGATGCGGCGGTGGAGGGTGCGCAGCAGGCGCATCCCGCGCCGGCATCCTTCAGTCCCAGATCGATGCGGTTGTCGCTGGTCATGGTGTCTCCTTCGTCGTGGGGGTGTCAGGAACGCACGAGGCGGGCGATGGCGTCGTTGGCCTCGCGGATCTTCTCCGCCGCGACCGGACCGCCCTCGGCGCTGGCTTCCGCCACGCAATGGCTCAGGTGATCGCCGAGAAGGTTCAGGGCCACCGTCTCGAGCGCCCTGGTCGCCGCCGACACCTGCGTGAGGATGTCGATGCAGTACTTGTCCTCCTCGACCATCCGCGCGATACCCCGCACCTGACCTTCGGCACGTCGCAGCCTCTTGAGCAGGTCATCCTTGTTCGCCACGTAACCGTTCACATGGGTGACTATACCCCCCATGGGTATACACGTCAAGAAGGAACTGATGCTCCTTTACTCTACCCCGGCACGGTATGGCAAGACCCGTGTGCCGATCAGCTGCCGAGAGGTAGCGTGCTGGCTTCATACATGGGCGAGCCTCCCTACTTGAAAGGACGCGTCATGCCGGAAGAACCGCAGCACACCGACCAGCAAGACCGGAGCGAGACCCACAAGTCACGCGCGATGTACATCCGATTCGGCGCCATGATCCTCAGCGCGGTCGTCGTGATGTACTTCGTCATGTTCGCCGGCTCATGGGAATGGGGCCACATCCGTCTCAGCGAGAGCCGCATCTTCATGGCGATCACCATGGGCGGGACGATGGTGCTCATCATGCTCGCCTGGATGCTCGACATGTACAAGAACACCAAGGCGAACATCGCAATCATCGTCGCCGGCGTCCTCCTGATCGGCGGCGGCATCTATCTGGATCGCAGCCAGATCACCGTCGACGACATCGGATTCATGCAGGGCATGGTCCCCCACCACTCCCTCGCGATCACCCGCTCGGAACGGGCTCAGATCCAAGACGTCCGCGTCTGCGAACTCGCCGTCGCGATCAGCGAGGCGCAGAAGCGCGAGATCCTCGAGATGGACTGGCTGACCGCAGACATCCGGGAGAACGGCCTGGCGCTGACACCTGAAGACGCCCAGGCCCGCCCCGTGCCCACGTTCGACGAACCAGCTGATCGCCAGTGCGCTGATCGCTGACTGGCCGGGGCGTGTCCGCGCTGACGACCGAGAGGCGTCGCGCAACGTCCGCATGGCCGGACTCAGCCCCGGTCGTGTCGACTCCGAACGTGAGAGTTGGCGCCCGTCGGCGATGATGTCGATCGCCCTTGCATCGCCGCGCGATTACTCTGAACGGGAGGGGAGGTGAGATCTCGGTGATCGCTATCGCACAGCATCCGCGCCGCTCCGTTTTCGGGGCGGGCCGTTCTGTGTTCCTGCTCATCGTCCTCACTGCCGCGCTCGCGTTCGGACTGATGGCGATGCACGCGCTGAACACCCCCACCACTCATAGCGAGCCTGCCGCGATGTCGATGCCTGACGCGGGCTCTCCCTCGGATCCTCACGCATCATCGACCGACGCGGGCTGTGCGGACTGCGGCGGGCACGAGGCCATGCTGGCAATGGCGTGCGTGTTCGTCCTCCTGGTCGCGTCGCTCCTGATTCTGCTTCCCCGCGTCGGCGTCAGTTGGGGTGTCACGTTCGGCCGAGCCGGACCAGTCCTGATCACCGGCAGGATCTCGCGGTCGCGACCGCCGTCTCTTCTCGTTCTCTGCATCAGTCGTACGTGATCTCAGCCTGCTGATCTATCGGTCAGCCGAGCTTCCGCGTGCGATCGCCCGATCGTGCGCGTCACACACGACTAAGGAGAACCCCAATTGAAGAACCGCGCTGCGGCGACCGCCGCAATCGCCCTTACCGCCATACTTGCCCTCGCCGGTTGCGCCAGCACCGCTACCGGACCGGGTGATATGCCCGGAATGGACCCATCGACATCCGCGGACGTCGACGTGAACAGCTCCGATGTTCAGTTCGCGATGATGATGATCCCTCACCACGAACAAGCTGTCGAGATGGCCGACATGGTCCTCGCGAAGGACGACATCGACGAGCGCGTCGTGGTCCTGGCCGAACAGATCAAGGCCGCCCAGGGCCCGGAGATCGAGCTCATGGAGTCCTGGCTCGATGACTGGGGCGCCCCGATGGGGGACATGGACGGAATGGATCACGGAGGGATGATGTCGGACACCGACATGCAAGCCCTTCAGGATGCCACCGGCGTGGAGGCGTCCCGTCTCTTCCTGGAGCAGATGATCATGCACCACGAGGGCGCGATCGAGATGGCGCAGACCGAGGTGGAAGGCGGTCAGAACGCCGAAGTGATCGCCCTCGCCGAGAACATCATCGCCTCGCAGACCACGGAGATCACCACGATGGAGGACATTCTCGCGACCCTCTAACCGGACTGGGGCCGGTCAGACCTGGCCGGCCCTGTCCACGGAGAAACGCCACCACTATGCGCACACACACCCGCTTTCTTGCCACCCTCGGTCTTGCCGGGGCATTGGCCATCACTGTCACCGCCTGCGCTGCTGTCACAGAAGACCAGGCCGCCCCGTCGGCTCCTACCGAACCCATTCAGCACGTCCATGACGTCGCCTTCGATCCAGTCGGTGCGCTGCTGGTCGGTGCACACACCGGTGTCTACCGCGCGGACCTGACCGGTGGTGAGGTTTCCGTCGTCGGAGGCACCGCCTTCGATGCGATGGGGCTGACTGTCCAGGGCGACAGTCTTCTCGCGTCTGGTCACCCCGGCCCCGAATCGGACGATGCCACCTTCATCGCGCCGAACATCGGGCTGGTCCGGCATACGGAATCCGGTTGGGAGCAGGTGTCACTGGCAGGGATCACCGACTTCCACATGCTTGCGACCACACCCGCCGCGCCCGAGTTCATCCTCGGGCTGCCCTCGGACCGGGCTGTGCTGGCGGCAAGCACTGATGCCGGTCAGACCTGGGTGGATCTCGCGGCGCTGACCGCGCGTGACATCAGCATCGACACGGTTCAGCCCGACGTCGTCACCGCCACGACCGCCGACGGCCTGATGGTAAGCCGTGACGGCGGTGCCACCTTCTCACCCGTCCAGGACGCTCCCGTTCTGGTGGTGATCGCCGCGGACCCCACTGTTCAGGAAGGAATCATCGGGGTGGGAACGGATGGCACGATCTGGACCGGCAGCACTGCACCGGGCTCGTCGTGGAGCACGGCAGGTCGGGCAACCGGGGCCGCTGCGGCGATCGCGGCGGCCGCGGACGGGACAGTCGCAATCGCCGATGAGGGCGGGGTGCGTGTCACGACGGACGGTGGCAAGACGTGGCAGCTCGTCATCGAAACGGAGCCCGCATCGTGATCCCGGCACTGCCCCGAGCCGCCCGCGTCGGTCGTCTCCGTTCCGCCGGCGGGGTCAACCCGCTCGAGCCAACGCGAGATGTCGGCCAATGACCTCTGGCGACAAGAAGATCTCACTCGCCGGTTCGGTCTCGTTGGGCACCGGGGTGATGATCGGCGCGGGTATCTTCGCGCTGGTCGGCCAGGTTGCCGGGTTCGCCGGGGACTGGTTCCCCATCGCGTTCGTAGCCGGAGCGGCCGTCGCCGGCGCGAGCTCCTACGCGTACAGCCGCTACTCGAGCGTGAACCCGTCCTCCGGCGGGATCGCGATGCTACTGAAGGATGCCTATGGGTCTGGCGTCGTCGCCGGCTCGTTCACCCTCTTCATGTATGTCTCCATGGTGGTCGCGGAGAGCCTGCTGGCCCGTACCTTCGGCACCTACCTCCTGCGCCCGTTCGGCCTGCAGGACTCGGCCGTTCTGGTACCGGTCCTCGGTATCGCCGCGATCGTCGCCGCTGCGGTCGTGAACCTCGTCGGCAACGCGCTGGTGGAGAAGTCGGCGATGACCACGGCGATCGTGAAGATCCTCGGCATCGCCGTGCTCGCCATCGCGGGATTGGTGGCGGCCGCGGTGTCCGGTGGTGGCTTCTTCTCCGAAGCCTCGGGTGACCCCGTGGAGCCGTTCGGAATTCTCGCCGGGGTTGCCCTGTGCGTCCTTGCGTACAAGGGATTCACGACCATCACCAATCAGGGCGATGACATCCGCGACGCCAAACACAACATCGCCCGCTCCATCGTGATCTCCCTCACGATCTGCGCCGTCCTCTACCTCCTGATCGCCCTGTCCGTCGAGGCGAGCATCGGCGCCAAGGGGGCTGTCGATGCCCGCGACTATGCACTCGCCGAAGCCGCCGACCCCCTCTTCGGCGTGTGGGGGGTCGGGCTGACCGTCGCGATCGCCGTCGTGGCAACGCTGTCCGGCCTGCTCGCGAGCCTGTACTCAGTGTCCCGGCTGTACGGGATGCTGCAAGAGATGAAGCAGGCGCCCTCGCTACCGCAGAAGGTGCCGCATCAGCCGTTGATCATCACCGCCGGACTCGCCATCGCCGTCACCGCCCTCCTGGACCTGACCCAGATCGCCTCCATAGGCGTGTTCCTCTACCTGACGATGGACATCGCCGTGCAGTGGGGGGTCACCCTCCACCTTCGCAAGAAGATCCAAGCGAACTGGTGGTTGCCCGCCCTCACGATCGGACTCGATATCGCGATTCTCATTCCGTTCACCGTGCTCAAGTCTCAATCGAATCTGCCGACGGTCCTCGTCGCGGTCGGGATCGCCGCCGCGATCTTCATCGGACAATCAATCACCGTCGCCCGACGGAACGCTGACGACGACTGCTCGTAGAGTCACCGCCGTCAGGTCGGCATCCGACCCCGTCGCACCCGATTACTGGAGAAGCAGCTCACCCTCGTGTCGGCAGATGCTCAAGATGACCGATGGCTTCGTCGAGTAGCTCGGAGACGTGGTCGTCGAAGAGGGAATAGTGAATGTGTCGGCCGTCACGACTCCCCGAGACGAGGCTGAGATGTCTCAGCAACCGGAGGTGGTTCGACGCAGTCGTCTGGCCGATCTGCAACAGCTCACTGAGTTCGGTCACCGTACTGGGCCGATAGCGGAGCGCGCTGAGGATACGCAACCGCACCGACGAGCCGAGAGCCTGCATGATCTCAGCGAGCCGATCGGCATCGGCAACGGATAGCGGACTGGATTCGCGGCCCGTCGCAGCACCAACCATGTGCTCCATTGTGCCGTGGGATCACGGAGTTCACGATATCATTCACACTTACGAAATATCATGATCTTGTGATGTATCGTGAACAGGTGACTGCATCCCCCACCCACACCGACACCGCGACTACATCCACCGACAAGAAGAGCGAGCACGCTCATGGATCCGCGCGATGGGAACTGTGGTTCGCCATCATTGCGGGGATTACCTATGCCGGCGGCATGATCGCGGAGTTCGCGCTGGGGCTGCCGCTCATCGGGTGGCCGTTGGCCTTCTTCCTGGCGACCTATTTCTTCGGCGGGTTCTTCACGGTCCGCACGGCGATCACCTCGACGCTGCGCGGGAGATTCGAGGTCGACTTCCTCATGCTCGTGGCCGCCGCCGGAGCAGCGTTGATCGGCCGCTGGGCTGAGGGCGCGGTGCTCCTGTTCCTGTTCAGCCTCGGCCACGCACTCGAGGAATACGCGCTCAGCCGCGCCAGCAAGTCCATCGAGTCCCTCGCTGAACTCGCCCCTCGCAGTGCGCTAGTGCGCCGAGACGGTGATGAGCCGGTGGAAGTCCCAGTAGAGGAGATCGCAGTTGGGGATGTCGTGGTCATCCGCCCGAACTCCCGAATTCCTTCGGACGGGTTCGTGATCTCGGGCACTTCCGCCGTGGACCAGTCCGCGGTCACCGGAGAGTCGATACCGGTGGAGAAAGAGCCGGTCGCCGATGCGGAGCGCGCAATGCGCACCGTCGACTCGCTCCCTGCCGTCAACCGGGTCTTCGCTGGCACGGTGAACGGGCCCGGAGTGCTCGAGATCGACGTCACCGCGACCGCAGCGGACTCGACGCTCAGCAGGGTCGTCGAACTGGTCCGCACCGCCGACCAGGCCGCCTCTCCGACGCAGCAGTTCATCGACAAGTTTCAGCGCTGGTACGTGCCCGCCGTGATCCTCGGCGTCGTCGCGACGCTACTGATTTCCATGTACGCGTTTGCACAGCCGTTCTCCGACGCGTTCTATCTCGCCATGACGGTGCTCGTCGCGGCGAGTCCCTGTGCTCTCGCCATTGCCATACCGGCGGCGGTCCTCGCGGGTGTGGCCCGTGCCGCCCGCGCCGGCGTCCTCGTGAAGGGGGGCGCCCCCCTCGAGACACTCGGCCGAGTACGGGCGATCGCGTTCGACAAGACCGGCACCCTGACGTGGGGTGCACCACGGGTCACCTCGATCACACCGGCCGCCGACGTCCCAGAGATGGAGCTGGTGCGCACGTTGGTGGCGGCCGAGGCGTTGAGTGATCACCCCCTCGCCGCCGCGATCGTCCGCGACCTCGCCCCGCGCGTGTCCGAGGGCGATCAGCTCTCTGCGTCTGAACTCGCGGCGGTCGTCGGCCGCGGCATCACCGCCACGATCGAGGGAGAGCGGGTCGAGGTCGGCAACCTCCGCATGTTCGATGAGCAGCAGCTTGAACTTCCCGGCACACTGGCCAACGCCTACACCCGGGCGCGAGACTCCGGTCAGACGCTCATGATCGTGCGGCGCGGCGACCAATTCCTCGGGATGGTCGGGGTGATGGACGCCTCACGCGCCGAGTCCGTCCAGGTACTCAGCAAGCTGCGCGACGCCGACGTGGGGCAGCTTGTGCTGATATCCGGAGACAACCAGCGCGTCGCTGACGCGGTCGGACGAGAAGTGGGCGTGGACACGGCGATCGGCGGCCTCCTTCCCGAAGACAAGGTCACTCAGATCACCCGGCTTGTGGAGACTCATCGGCCCATCGCAATGGTCGGTGACGGTGTCAACGACGCCCCCGCGATGGCCCGCGCCGACGTCGGGATCGCCATGGGCGCGGCCGGTTCGACCGTCGCGTTGGAGACGTGCGACATCGCGCTGATGAGCGACGATCTCGGTCGCCTGCCGTTCGCCCTCAGGCTGAGCCGGGCGACCAGCAGGATCATCCGTCAGAACCTCGTCGCGAGCCTCCTGGTCGTTGCGTTCCTCATCATCGCGACGTTCCTCGGCCTCACCATCGGAGCCGTGGTGCTCATCCACGAAGGATCCACCCTGATCGTCGTGGCCAACGCGCTCCGCCTACTGCGCTTCGAACAAGGTAGGGAGCACCACGGCATTGATCACGAAGACGAGCCCGAGCGATGAACGCCCCGGCCACGGTTCGCCCGACTCATTGCTTTCCGGGGGCATCAAGCGCGCCCGTGCAGGCGGCACCCGGTTCCGGGGCGTTCTGGCTGCGCCAGTATTCCTCGAGGAACTGACTGATACGAGGATCGTCGGCGGAATCGACCTTGAGCTGGTTGTTCCAGTTCGAGAGCACGATCGGCGCGTCCAGGCCTTCGAACGGGGAGAGTATGACGTATGTCGACGGCAGGTAGCCGTTGAGCGTCGCCAGTTCAGCGCCGGCGATCTCGTCGGGGTTGTAGGTCACCCACACGGCACCGTGCTCCATCGAGTGGACGGCGTTCTCATTGGGCACAGGCTGGTTGTAGACACCGCAGTTGAGCCACACGGCGTTGTGAGGGCCGCCTGCCGGCGGGCTCTGCTCGTACTCGACGACACCGGCGACGTGCTGTGCGGTGTTGGAGAAGGTCTCGACGCCGGCGATGGTGGCACCCTCACTGCCGGCCTCGTACTCTTTTGGTGGTGACGGGGCGAACACCACGGATGCGACGACGAGCCCGATGATCACGACCGCCGCGGTGGAGCCGACAACCCACCAGACCAGCCTTCCGCGACGTCGCTTGGCGAGTTGCTTCTGATACTCGGCGAGCTTCTCCTTTCGCTTGAGCTCGCGTTGCTGCTTGATGGTCAGACCGGCGTTTGCCTTGCCGTCGTGACCCCGGTCGGCCGGGCTTGAGGATGTCGGTGTCATTCGGATGCTCCAAGTCAGTGCGGGAGGGGGGTCGGAACGTTGATCTCAGGTGAGCCCGGAATAGGCGTGGAGCCCTTTGAACAGCGTGTTGACGATGGTGAAATTGAACAGCACCGTGGCGAACCCGATGATGCACAGCCACGCGGATCGGGTGCCCCGCCAGCCGCGCGTGGCGCGTGCATGGATGTAGCCGGCGTAGAGCACCCAGATCACGAACGTCC
>JAUHYM010000047.1 GCA_030426515.1 Actinomycetes bacterium | reverse complement strand
CGGTGGTGTCGATGGATCGTATGCGCGCGTGAGCATGAGGTGACCCGAGAACGCGCAGGACGAGAGTGCCCGGCGGGTCGGGCGCATCGAAGGTGAACGGCTCGAGACCCTGCACGATGCGTCGTGCGTTCGTCGGGTGCACCGAGCGGCCCACACCCGACGCCCCGTCGCCGGTATCGCCCTCGGGCTCTACCCGACCCGTCTCGCGCACCGGCCCGAGGGTGGCCTCGGTGATCGCCTGGCGGATGGGGCGGTAGCCGGTGCACCGACACAGACTGCCCTTCATCCGGCGATCCAGATCCGGGATGTCGGCTGCCGTGAGGGTGGACGCGGTCACGCTCATGCCCGCGGTGCAGAACCCGCATTGGAAACCGAAGTCCTCCACCAGGCGCTCCTGCACCGGGTGGAGGTCGTCGCCGGGGGCAAGGCCCGCCGCCGTCGTGACCGAACGCCCGTCGAGCCGGACGGCGGGGACGATGCAGGAGTGCACCGGCTGCCCATCGAGGAGCACCGCGCAGGCGCCGCAGTCACCAGCGTCGCAGCCCTTCTTCACCTCGGTGTGCCCGTGCTCGCGCAGCAGCGTGCGTGCGCACTGGCCGGGGGAGGGCGCGGCGTCGACCGGGTTGCCGTTGACCTGGAACCTCATGCCTCGCCTCCGATCGCAAGGTCCGCCCGCACGCGCCGCGCGAGCTCGACGGTGACGGCCTGCCGCCAATCGGCCGCGCCGAGCGGGTCGGTGTAGAACCCGGGCGCGTCCACGAAGGCGGCGGTCACCGCGTCGGCAGAGGGAAGCGCGGAGAACCTGCGGACGACAGGCACAAGGGTGGCGGCAGTCGCCGCGAACACCGCGGCGCCATCGGGGTCCACTCGTCCGGTGACCACCGCGCCGGACCGGCCGTGCTCGGCGAGTGCGATCTTGCGCAGGCGTGCCGTGGACCGCAGCGCAGAGGCGGGGATCTCGAGCGCGCGGAGCACCTCGCCCGGCGCGAGCGAGGTCGTGCCGTTGCCGGTGGGGACCTCGGCGACCGGCAACCGTCGTTCGTCGCCGGCCGGGCCCCAGACGACCGCGACGCCGTCGAGTGCCACCGCGAAGGAAATCATGGCCGCAGCGGCATACGCCCGGCAGACGTTACCGCCGACGGTGGCCGTGTTCCAGATCTTGAACGACGCGAGAAGCGCGTTGGCGGCCTCGACGACGAGCGGCAGAGCGGTCCACGACGACGGCGGTGCGGCCACACCACGCCCCTCGGCGAAGGCGACGAGGGTCGCGATCGTGCAGGTCGCGCCGATGCGCAGGCCCCGATCGCTGACCTCGATGTCGGGCCACGCCATCCCCGACAGGTCGACGAAGCCGGTGGTGTCCGGCTGCGGCTCGCTCATCAGCCAGGTCCCGCCCGCGAGCACCGTCTCGCCCGGACCGAGTGCGAGATCGCTGCGGTCGTGGGCGACGCGGTACGCGGTGATGCTCGTGATGTCCATGGCGTCTCAGAGGCGCTCGGCCAGCTCCTTCGAGGCCGCGGCCACCCCTTCGGCCAGGACCGGCTCCTCGGCGGTCACCAGATCCCCGTCGACGACGACGGGGCGTCCGCCGACGTAGAGACGGCGCAGCGGCGGCATCGCTCCGAGGCCCAGGGCAGCGACCGGGTCGAGGATGCCGGCGTGCTCGACTGTGTCGACCTGCCACAGCGCGATGTCGGCGAGCTTGCCCGGTTCGAGCGATCCGATCTCGGCCTCGCGCCCGAGAACCCGCGCGCCGCCGATCGTGGCGATGCGCAGTCCGTCGCGCACCGAGAACGAGTCCGCGCCCGTGCGCAGCCGGTTCATCAGCACGGCCTCGCGGATCTCGATCCCCAGTTGGCCCGACTCGTTCGACGCCGCACCGTCGACCCCGAGACCCACCGGCACCTGCGCGCGCAGCATGTCGCGCACCGGGGCGATCCCCGACGCCAGGCGGGCGTTCGAGGACGGGCAGTGGGCGACACCGGTGCCGGTGGCGGCGTAGCGGGCGATCGCGGGCTCGTCCAGGTGGACGCAGTGCGCCATCCACACATCCGATCCGAGCCACCCGAGCGACTCGAGGTATTCCGTGGGCGACATGCCGAACTTCTCGGCGCAGTACGCGTCTTCCTCGACGGTCTCGGACGCGTGGGTGTGGAGTCGCACACCGAGATCACGCGCGAGCACCGCGGACTCGCGCAGCAGGTCGGCGGTGACCGAGAACGGCGAGCAGGGCGCGATCGCCACCCGGACCATCGCGTCGAATGAGGCGTCGTGATAGGCACGGACGGCCTCGGCCGAGGCGCTCAGGGCGGCGTCGGTCGTCTCGACCGCGAAGTCGGGCGGCAGTCCCCCCTGCGAGGCGCCCAGATCCATGGATCCGCGCGTCGCGTGCAGGCGCAGGCCGACGCGCGCCGCCGCGTCGACGATCGCGCCGACGATGTCGCCCGAGCCGGCGGGGAAGATGTAGTGGTGGTCACCGACCGTCGTGCACCCGGAGCGCGCGAGAACGGCCATTGCCCCCGCGGCGCCGATCCCCGTCAGACGCGCGTCGATCCGCGACCACAGCGGGTAGAGCGACGTGAGCCAGTCGAAGAGGATCGCGTCCTGCGCGTAGCCGCGGGTGAGCCACTGGTAGAGGTGATGATGGGTGTTCACCAGCCCCGGGGTGACGAGGCATCCCCGGGCATCCACGATGTCTGCGCCCTCGCGCAGCGGAGCGGGCGCAGCGCCCGGCGCGACGGCGGTGATCGTGCCGCCGTCGATCACGAGGTGGCCGGCTGCGTACTCTGTGCCGGCTGCGTCGACCGTCGCGATGTAGCCGTTCTCGATGATCGTCCGTGTCACGGCGTCGTCCTCTCAGCGTCGTCCGTCCAGAACCCTCGGTGCACGTCGACGGCCGCGTCGAGGGGAGCGGGACCGACCACCGCGACCGGCCGCCCGCCGCGCGCGAAGACCTCGCGGCTCGGCAGCGCGAGCGTCGGTATGCCCTCCTGGGCATGGACCAGATCGCGCAGCTCGTCCTCCCCCAGGGCATAGACGACTCGGCTGATGCCGGCCCAGTAGATCGCACCGGCGCACATCGCGCACGGCTCGGTGCTGGTGTACAGCACGGATGCTGCGAGCACGTCCGGGGCGAGGATCGCCGCGGCTGCGCGCACGGCGTTCGTCTCGGCGTGGCCGGTTGGATCGCCGGCGGTGACGACCGTGTTCATCCCGGCGACCACACCGCCGTTCGGGTCGACGATGATCGATCCGAACGGGTGGTCTCCGCGTTCGCGGGCGCGCCAGGCGAGGTCGATGCACTGCCGCAGGAACGCGATGTCGTCCGTCATCGGGCTCGTCGGCTCGTCGCTCACCGGGCCACCTCGATCTCGCAGTGGTCGCGGTCGACGCCCCGATGGATCGGGCCGGTGGTCTCTCGCAGCGGTCGCGCCCCGGCAGCGTGGCGGGCGGCGATGATCTCGGCGAGCACCGCCACCGCGACCTCGTCGGGAGCGGTGGCACCGAGATCCAGGCCGAGTGGCGAGTGGAGTCGGGCGATCGCCTCGGCATCCACGCCGCGCTCGCGCAGCAGCTCGGCGCGGCGGGCGACGGTGCGGCGAGCCCCCATCGCCCCGACGAAGCCGACGGGCAGCCGCAGGGCGACCTCGAGAGCCGGGATGTCGAGCCGTTCGTCATGGGTGAGGATGCAGATCGCGGTGCGCAGGTCGATGTCGTCGGGCGAGAGTGCGCCGAGGACCTCGTGGGGTGCCGCGACGATTCGGTGCGTGGCATCGGGGAAGCGCTCGGCCGTGACGAGCAGCTCCCACGGGTCGCAGATTGTGACCGCGAAGCCCGCGGCGGCCGCGACGCGGCAGAGGGCGGCCGCGTGCTCGCCCGCACCGGCGATGATCAGCCGTGGCTTCGGCGCCCGCGACAGCGCGAGGATCGCGGTCTCGCTGCCCGCCAGCATCCGGGTCTCGTTCAGCAGCCGGGCGCGGTCGAGCTCGGCTGCTGCGGCACCCCCCAGCTCGCCAGGGCCGCGCAGGGCTCCGGCGTCCGGACCCGTGACCACCAGCCCGACCGCGATCGCCTCGTCGCGGGATTCGGCCGCCATGATCGCCTGCGCGGTGGGGTCCGTCGGCGCCGCCCGGTAGGCGAGCACGTCGATGCGACCGCCGCAGGCGAGCCCGGCGCGCGGCGCGTCGGTCTCGCTGATGCCGTAGGTGGCATGCCGGGCGGTTCCATCGGCGAGCGTCAGCCGGGCGAGCACCGCGGCGTCGGCTTCGACGCAGCCGCCCGAGATCGATCCGATCAGCTCGCCCTCGGCGGTCACTGCCATCGAGGCGCCGACCCCGCGCGGGGCGCTGCCGGGCACACGGACGACCGTGACGACCGCGAGGGGCTCGCCCGCTCGCAGACGCCGTGCCGCTTCCGGTCCGAGTCCGAGCATGCTCACACGCTAGCCCCGCTGTGTTTCAGCCGCGATACGCTCACGTCACCATGAGCGAGGCGCCGCCCACCCCTGCCGCAGCGCGGCCCACCGTGCAGGGGCTCGTGCTGGCGGCCGGCGCGGGCCGGCGGTTCGGCGGGCCGAAGGGCCTTGCGCGGGACGGGCACGGCGTGCCGTGGGTGGCCCGAGCGGTGCAGACTCTGCGGGCGGGGGGCTGCGAGCGGGTGCTCGTGACGGTCGGGGCTCGGGCGGCAGAGGTCGCCGCCCTCGTGCCGCAGGCGGTCGACGCGCCGGGCGTGCCCGTCTCGCGCGCCACCCACGATGCGATCGCGGCGCCCGGGGTGGTCGAGGTGGTATCGGTGCCGGACTGGGCCGAAGGGCTGGCGGCGAGCCTGCGGGCGGGACTTTCCGCGGCGGCGGGATCCGACGCGGTGATCGTGATGCCCGTGGACACACCGGACGCCCCGCCGGACCTTGTGCGTCGCGTCCTCGCGGCCGCCGGAGCTGACGTCCGGTCGGCGCTGGTGCAGGCCGTGTACGGCGGTGCCCCCGGGCATCCCGTGCTTCTCGGGGCCGATCACCTCGACGCCGCCCGACGGTCGGTCGTCGGCGATCGCGGTGCCCGCGCGTACCTCGTGGCGCATCGCGCGGTCGAGGTCGAGTGCGCCGACCTGTGGCACGGCGCCGACATCGACGTGCGCTGACCGACCTCCCGCGGTGTGTCCGCGCCCGTCGCGGCGTTGCCTACGATCGAGGGGTGCTGATCCTCGCCGCCGTGCTCCTGTTCGCGAACGCCCTGTTCAACGTCATCGTCTGGCCGCGGTTCTACGGTCGGATCGCCGCCGATCCGCGCGCCCGCGACGCGGCGGGAGCCCGCACGGCGTTCTACCGGGTGCACGTAGTGCTCATCGTGATGGCGCTCCTGCTCGCGGCCGCCTCGGCGGTCGCCGGCGTCCTGGTGCTTCTCTAGACCCACCCGGGCCGCGCACGCGCCCACCCTTATGCCGACCTGCCCTGCTCGCTAGGGTGAGGCGCATGCGACGGCTGATGGGGGCACTGGCGGCGACGACGGGGATGGCGCTGGTGCTCCTCGGAGGGCTGCCGGCGAACGCCGCAGACGACGGCGCAGATCTGGCCGGGCTCGAGTACGTCTCGCTCGGCGACTCGTACCAGGCCGGGTTCGGGCTCATCCCGTACAGCAGCACGAGCCCCTTCGCCGGCGATCCCAACGGCTGCTTCCAGGGGGAGGCCAACTACCCGCACGGGGTCGCCGCCGCTCTCGGTCTCACCCTCGACGATCAGACCTGCTCGGGCGCGATCACCGCCAACCTGGGCTACGGGGCGGCGACCGTGCCCGCCACGCCGACGAACGTCATCCTCCCGTCGCTTCCCACGGGCAGCGAGCAGCAGACCACGATGACCGGCCTGCTCGCCCCCCAGGTGCAGACAGCGGCGCTGAGCGCATCGACCGACATCGTCACCGTCGGCATCGGCGGCAACGATCTCGGGTTCTCCTCGATCGCGACCTCGTGCATGCGGCTCACGCTCGACACCGACCCGGCCTACCTGGAGTACGAGGTCGGTGCCTTCGCGAACTGCCAGGACTACTTCGACGACGCGACGACCTACCCGTCGGCGTACCTTCCCGGGCGACTGACGGATGTCGTCCAACCGCGCCTGGCCGCCGCCTTCGCGCAGATCCGCGCCGCCGCGCCGAACGCGCAGGTGTTCGTGGTCGGGTACCCGCAGATCGCCCCTGCCGACGCGACCGACGCGTGCTACACCGACCCCGACACGACCGACGCGGTGCCGTTCAGCGGCACCGACATCCGATTCATCCACGAGGTCGAGAGCCAGCTCGATGCCCTGATCCAGACCGAGGCGGCCGACCACGCCTTCCACTTCATCCCGACCTGGGAGCAGACGTCCGCGCACACCCTGTGCTCGTCGGATCCCTGGATCTGGGGGCTCACCGCCTACGTCAACCTCGTCTCGTCGACCTGCGACGCGGGGTACATCCCGGCGGATGCCGACGCGTGGGTGTGCCTGAAGCTCGGGGCGCTCCACCCGAACCCGGGTGGCGTGGCCGAGATCGAGTCGATCGTGCAGCAGACGCTCGCCGGCATCATGCGCGTCGAGGTGACCTCGGGAACGGCGATGCCGGGTGGCTCCGCGACCGTCGAGGGCGGCGGGCACGCGCCCGGCGAAGCGGTCGAGCTCCGCCTCGCGGGGCAGGTGCTCGCGAGGGTCACCGCCGATGCCTTCGGCGCCTTCTCGACGACGATCCCGCTTCCCGACGACCTCGACGCGGGGGAGCACCCCCTGGATGCGGTCGGGATGACGTCGCAGCGCACCTTCACCGCGCTGCTGGGTGTCGACCCGGCGCCCGCCGCGCCCACTCCGACGCCGACCGCATCGTCCGCCCCGGAGCCTGCGCCCGCGGGGTCGGCCGACCCGCCGGAGCTGGCGGCCAGCGGCGCCGACGCCGCCGGGACCGCCGCGCTCGGCGGCATCCTCGTGCTGCTCGGCGCGCTGCTGGTGCGACGAGGCCGCGCGGCGCCGCAGCCCCGCGCGTGAGCGGGCTCAGCCCTCGATGACGACGTTCACCGGGGCTCACCCGCCAGCATCCGGTCGATCTGACGCCGCACCAGTCGCGTGATGCGCGGCTGCATGGCACTGGACGCGCCGCCCACGTGCGGCACGATGAGCGCGCCCGGCAGCGACCACAGTGGGTGATCTTCGGGCAGGGGCTCGGGCTCCATGACATCCAGCGCCGCCCGCAGCCGCCCGCGGCGCAGGTGGTCGACGAGCGCATCGGTGTCGATGAGGGTCCCGCGACCGACGTTCACGACCAGCGCACCGTCAGGCAGGGCCGACAGGACGCTGTCATCGATGATGTGGCGGGTGGCCTCCCCGCCCGGGAGCGAGGCGATGAGGATCTCGGTGGTGCCGAGCAGCTCGGGCAGCTCGTCGACGCCGTGCACCGGGATGCCGTCCTCGACCCGGGCGCGCGAGGCGACGGGCACCACGTCTGCCTCGAAGCCCGCGAGCCGGGCGGCGATCGCGGTGCCCACCCCGCCGTAGCCGAGCAGCATGATGCGCCGGTCGGCGAGGCTCGGCGAGAAGTCCTGCTCCCAGCGGTGCGCGTCCTGGGCGCGGACGAACCGGGGCAGCGACCGCTGCGCGGCCAGCGCGAGCGTCACGGCGAGCTCTGCGGTCGAGGTCTCGTGCACCGATGCCGCGTTGGCGAACGTGTGGCCGGCGGGAAGATGCTCGGCGATGCCCTCGTACCCGATCGACTGGCCCTGGACGAGACGTGTCCCCACGCCCTCGAGACGGGGCAGGATGACGGACGCGCTCATGTACGGCGGCACGACGATGTCGATGTGGTCGCGCGGGGCCGGGGCATCCATCTCCCACTCGATCAGCTCCACCCCCTCGGGAAGCGGCTGCAGGTCGTCGGCGAGATGGCCGGCGGGCACGGACACGACGAGGCGGGGAGGCGCGGAGGTCACCGTTCGACGATACCCGCGGCGCGCGGCATCCCCACCGCGTCACCGGCCAGGAGTACTCTCGGGGCCAACCCGACCCGACGGAGGCGCGAGATGGTTCCCGAGATCAACTACTGGGCTGTGATTGTGGCGATGCTCTCGACGATGGTCGTCGGGTCGATCTGGTACACGCCGAAGGTGTTCGGAACCCGGTGGGCGAAGCTCGCCAAGGTCGACATGAACGCCGACAAGACGGCCCTGCAGGCGTTCATGCCCATCATCGTCACGGTGATCGTGAGCTTCATCACCGCATGGGTGCTCGCGGGCGCCACCACGATCGCGTGGGGCTTCTACGGCGAGGGCAGCTACCTGGTCTCGGCGCTGCTGACCGGCATCGCCCTGTGGGCGGGGTTCACGGCCGCGCGGTTCATCACCCACGACGCGTTCGAGGGGCGCCCGACGAGTCTCACCACGCTGAACATCGCCCACGAGCTGGTGACGGTGATCGTGATGTCGCTCATCATCGGGGTGTGGCCCCCGGCCGGCACCGTCTGAGCGGACCCGCGCCCGGGAAGACTCAGGCGGCCTGCTGCACGACGGCGGCGACCGCCGAGGTGAAGAAGGTGAGTCCGTCCACGCCCGAGCGCATCGCGGCCGGCGTGTTCGGCCCGAAGCCGGGCTCGACCGCGTGCTCGGGGTGCGGCATGAGGCCGACGACGTTGCCGCCCGCGTTCGTGAGTCCGGCGATGTCGCGCAGCGACCCGTTCGGGTTCGCGCCGAGGTAGCGGAAGGCGACCAGGCCCTCGCCCTCGAGACGGTCCAGCTCGTCCTGCGAGGCGGTGAACCCGCCGTCGGCGTTCTTGAGGGGGATGATGATCTCCTGCTCCGCCTCGAACCCGCTCGTCCACGCCGTGGCCGCGTTCTCGACGCGCAGGCGCTGGTCGCGGCGGATGAACTGCTGGTGGGCGTTGCGGATGAGACCGCCCGGAAGAAGATGCGCCTCGACCAGCATCTGGAAGCCGTTGCAGATGCCGAGGATGGGCATGCCGGCCGTCGCCGCGTCCTTGACCTCGGCCATGATCGGGGCGTGCGCGGCGATCGCACCCGCGCGCAGGTAGTCGCCGTAGCTGAAGCCGCCGGGCAGGACGAGCGCGTCCACGCCGTCGAGGTCGTGCGATCCGTGCCACAGCGCGACCGCTTCGCCGCCGGCGATCTCGATCGCGCGGCGCGCGTCGATGTCGTCGAGCGAGCCGGGGAAGGTGATGACCCCGACGCGGGCGGTCATTCGACGACCTCGATGTTCACGACATCCTCGATGACGCCGTTCGACAGGATCTGGTCGGCCATCCGCTTCGCCTCGGCGAGCACCTCGTCGGTGACCTCGCCGTCGACGGCGAGCTCGAAGCGCTTGCCGATCCGCACCCCGCTGAAGGCGTCGACGCCCAGTCGGGAGAAGGCTCCGGCGACGGCCTTGCCCTGGGGGTCCAGGAGCTCGGCCTTGGGCATGACGTCGACGACGATGGTGGGCATTCGAGGGCTCCGGATGTCGCGGGAAGGGGGTGTCCGCCAAGTCTACGGCGTCCGGCCGTGACCGAACCGTGATCACCGCCGTGGGAGCGCTCCCTTGACATTCGTGGGAGCGATCCCATAGCGTGTCATCCCACACGGTGAGAGCGCTCCCATGGCAGAATGTCACGGCGGGACTCGCACCACACCCGCACGCCCCACCCACAAAGGAGTGACCCGTGAAATCACGCGCCCTGCGTCGGACGGCCCTGATCGCCGCCGCCGCGTCCACCACCGCTCTCGTCCTCGCCTCCTGCTCCGGCGGGGGCACCGACAGCGGCGACAGCAGCGGAGACTCGGACGAGCCGATCACGCTGACCGTCGCGACGTTCAACGACTTCGGCTACACCGACGAGCTCATCCAGCAGTACATGGACGAGAACCCGAACATCACCGTCGTGCACAACCGCGCCGCCGAATCGGGCGACGCGCGCGCCAACTACTTCCAGAAGCTCGGCTCGGGCGGCCTGGCCGACGTCGAGGCCGTCGAGATCGACTGGTTCGCCGAGGCCATGCAGTACTCCGACCTCCTCGCCGAGGCCCCCGACGACGTCAAGGGCCGCTGGCTCGACTGGAAGGAAGCCGCCGCGACCGACGCGGACGGCCGTCTGGTCGGCTTCGGCACCGACATCGGTCCGCAGGGCGTCTGCTACCGCGCCGACCTCTTCGAAGAGGCCGGGCTCGCCAGCGACCGCGAGGGTGTCGCCGAGCTCCTCGACGGCGACTGGGACCACTTCCTGGATGTCGCCGACCAGTACCGCGAGGCCACCGGCAAGCCGATGATCGACTCCGCCAACTCGGTGCTCCAGGGCATCGTGAACCAGATGGAGTACACGTACACCGAGCCGGACGGCGCGGTGATCGCCACCACCAACCCCGACATCAAGGACGCCTACGACACCGTCGTCGAGCGCGCCGTGCCCAACTCGGCGTACTCGGGCCAGTGGTCGGACGACTGGTTCGCCTCGATGGCCAACGGCGAGTTCGCCGCCATGCTGTGCCCGGGCTGGATGCTCGGCGTCATCTCGGGCAACGCGCCCGACGTCACCGGCTGGGACATCGCCGATGTCTTCCCGAACGGCGGCGGCAACTGGGGCGGCTCGTACCTGACGGTGCCCGCCGACGGTGAGAACGTCGAGGCAGCTCTCGACCTCGCTTCGTGGCTGACCGCCCCGGAGCAGCAGATGCAGGCGTTCGCCAACGCAGGCACCTTCCCGAGCCAGGTCGAGGCGCTCGAGAGCAGCGAGCTCGCCGAGTCGACGAACGAGTACTTCAACGACGCCCCCGTCGGTGAGATCCTCGCCGACCGCGCCGAGGCCGTGACGGTCGCGCCGTACAAGGACGCCGACTACTTCAAGTACCACGACGCCCTCCAGAACGCGGTCAACCGCGTGTTCGACGGTCTCGAGGACCAGGAGACCTCCTGGAACACCTGGGTCGCCGAGGTCGAGGCGTTCTGATCTCAGACGCCTCGCACTGACCGAGAGCGTGCGGGCCGCAGGCCCTGCTGCGGCCCGCACGCTCCGTCCCACCCCGACCCCATCCCCACCGAATCGGAGTCACCGTGACCGCGACCGACACGCGCGCCGCCTCCTCGAGCGCGCCGACGCCGCCCCCCACTGATCGCCCCGTACGCGTCCTGTCGTTCGGTCAGAAGCTCAGCAAGTGGGACCTCAAGTTCTCGCCCTACCTCTACATCTCGCCGTTCTTCATCCTCTTCGCGATCGTCGGGCTGTTCCCGATCGCGTTCACGGCGGTCATCTCGTTCCAGGACTGGGACCTCGTGCGCAACGAGGGCGAGTTCATCGGGTTCGAGCAGTACATCTGGATCCTGAACAACCCGCAGTTCTGGACCGCCCTGCGCAACACCTTCTCGATCTTCCTGCTCTCGTCGATCCCGCAGCTGGCGGCCGCGATCTTCATCGCCGCGCTGCTCGACCGCAACATCCGCGCCAAGACCTTCTGGCGCATGAGCGTGCTCGTGCCGTTCGTGATGGCCCCGGTGGCCGTCGCCCTGATCTTCAGCAACATGTTCGGCGACAACCACGGCCTCGTGAACAACATCCTCGACAGCTGGTTCGGCATCCGCATCGCCTGGCACGTCGACCCGTTCTGGAGCCACGTCGCGATCGCGACCATGGTCAACTTCCGCTGGACCGGCTACAACACGCTCATCCTGCTGGCCGCCATGCAGGCGATCCCCCGCGACTACTACGAAGCCGCGACCGTCGACGGTGCGGGCCCGGTGCGTCAGTTCTTCAGCATCACGATGCCCTCGCTCAAGCCGACGCTCATCTTCGTGATCGTCACCTCGACGATCGGCGGCCTGCAGATCTTCGACGAGCCGCGCATGTACGACAACACCGGTCAGGGCGGGCCCGCGCAGCAGTGGCTGACGATCACTCTGTTCCTCTACAACATCGGCTGGGGTGACTGGAACTTCGGACGCGCCGCGGCGCTCGCGTGGATCCTCTTCCTCATCATCCTCGTCATCGGCGTCATCAACCTGATCCTCACCCGCACCCTCGTCCGCGACGAGGGGCCGCGAAATCCGAACAAGACCCGCCGGAAGGGGCGTGCGCGATGACTTCTCTAGGCACACCCGGTCCCCAGGACACCATGCTCGCCACCGTCCCCGACGCCGCACAGCGCCGCCGGAACCGCACGGTCAAGATCCGCGGCCGCCGCGCCGGGTTCTGGGTCTACGCGGCCCTCGTGATCATCCTCATCGGATCGCTGTTCCCCTTCTACTGGTCGTTCCTCATCGGCTCGGGGGATGCCAGCACCATCAACGACCCGAACATGTCGTGGTGGCCCGGCGGCAACTTCGTCGAGAACGCCCTCGCGGTGATGAACGACCCCGCCGTCAACTTCTGGCGCGCGCTGTGGAACTCGATCTACAGCTCCACGCTCATCGCGGCATCCGTGGTCGCCTTCTCGACCCTGGCCGGCTGGGCGTTCGCGAAGCTCCGCTTCAAGGGCTCTGCGCCGCTGCTCGTGTTCGTCGTCGCGACGATGGCCGTGCCGATGCAGCTGGGCGTCGTGCCGCTGTACATCCTGTTCTCGGACCTCGGGTGGACCGGCGACATCGGCGCCGTGATCGTCCCGGCCCTGGTGACCGCGTTCGGCGTGTTCTGGATGACCCAGTACCTGCGCCAGTCCGTGCCCGACGAGCTCATCGAGGCGGCACGCGTCGACGGCGCGTCGATGTTCCGCACCTTCTGGACCGTCGGCGTCGTCGCCGCGCGCCCCGCCGCCGCGATGCTCTTCCTGTTCACGTTCGTGACCGCGTGGAACAACTTCTTCTGGCCGTTCATCGTGCTCGACCGCACCAACCCCACCCTGCCGGTGGCGCTGTCGCTGCTGCAGTCGAACTACTTCGTGGACTACTCCATCGTCCTGGCGGGCGTGCTGCTCGCGACGATCCCGCTGCTGATCCTCTTCATCTTCACGGGTCGTCAGCTCGTCAGCGGCATCATGGCCGGGGCGGTGAAGGGATGACCACCGACATCCGAAAGGACCCTGCGATCATGACCGCAGCGCCCACCACCGCGACCGCGCCCGCCCCCGCCCCTGCGGCTCAGGCATCGACCGGCCGCCGGTTCCCGAACGACTTCCTGTTCGGCGCCGCCACCGCCGCGTTCCAGATCGAGGGCGCCGCCTTCGAAGAGGGCCGCCGCGCCTCGATCTGGGACGCGTTCTGCCGGGTCCCCGGCGCCGTCATCAACGGCGACAACGGGGATGTCGCGTGCGACCACTACCACCGCTACCGCGATGACGTCGCCCTCATGAAGGACATGGGGTTGCAGACCTACCGGTTCTCGACCTCGTGGTCGCGGGTGCGTCCCGACGGCGGCGCGCTGAACCCGGCCGGAATGGACTTCTACAAGCGGCTGGTCGACGAGCTTCTGGACGCCGACATCCTGCCCTGGCTCACGCTCTATCACTGGGATCTGCCGCAGGCGATCCAGGATGCCGGGGGCTGGACCGTGCGCGAGACGGCCGACCGCTTCACCGAGTACACGCTCGACATGCACGACGCGCTCGGCGACCGGGTCACCGTGTGGACCACACTCAACGAGCCGTGGTGCTCCTCGTTCCTCAGCTACACGGCCGGCATCCACGCACCCGGGCACGTCAGCGTCGAGGAGGGCGCGCTCGCCGCGCACCACCTCCTCCTCGGCCACGGCCAGGCCGTGCGCGAGCTGCGCGCACGCGACGAGGCACTGAACCTCGGCATCACGCTCAACCTCACGGTCGCCGAGCCCGTCGACCCGACGCGACCGTCCGACGTGGACGCCGCACGGCGCATCGACGGCCAGTTCAACCGCTGGTTCCTCGATCCGATCTTCCGCGGCGCGTACCCGACCGACATCCCGGACGACATCCGCGCGACCGGCGACGCCGGGAACGCCGCGATGGACGCGCTCGAGGCGGCGATCCGGCCCGGCGACCTCGAGGTCATCGCCACGCCGATCGACTCGCTGGGCGTGAACTACTACCACGGCGAGTACGTCGCCGGGGTGGCGCCGGTCGACCCGCCGACACCCGGCGACGCGCCGACCGACCGTGAGACCGGGTCGCCGTGGCCATCGTTCGAGCGCATCCACTGGCACGATCGCGGCCTGCCCCGCACCAACATGCACTGGGAGGTGCAGCCCGAGGGGCTCACCCAGCTGCTGCAGCGGGTCTGGACCG
>JAUHYM010000228.1 GCA_030426515.1 Actinomycetes bacterium | reverse complement strand
CAGGTCTCGGGCGCCGACATGGTCGCGGCGCTGGTTCCGCCGCCGCAGTTCGCGCACGCGTCCTTCGACAACTACCGGGCCGACGAGGCATACCCCTCGCAGCAGGAGGCGAAGGATCTGCTGATCCCCTTCACCGGCGGCGGCGCGCCGGCCAAGCGCGGGGGACTGTTCTCCCGCGGTCGAAAGCGCGAGGCCGAGCTGAAGCCGGGGGTGTACCTCGACGGCGGCTTCGGTGTGGGCAAGACGCACCTTCTGGCCGCGGTCTTCCACACGATGCCCGCACGCAGGAAGTACTTCGGCTCGTTCATCGAGTACACGGCACTCGTCGGCGCGCTCGGGTATCAGAAGACCGTCGAGCTGTTCCAGGGGTCGCAGCTGCTGTGCATCGACGAGTTCGAGCTCGATGACCCGGGCGACACGATGGTCATGACGCGGCTCCTCGGGGAGCTCGTCGCCGGTGGCACGCGCCTGGCGGCCACATCCAACACGCCCCCCAACGCCCTGGGGGAGGGCCGGTTCGCCGCGCAGGACTTCCTCCGCGAGATCCACGCGATGTCCGCGAGCTTCCAGACGGTGCGCATCGACGGTGTCGACTACCGTCATCGCTCCGTGGACGGCCACGCGGTCTCGCTCGCCGATGACGTGTACGCGTCGCAGATCGCCCGCCGCGCAGACGAGGCGGTCACCTCTGACGACAGCTTCGCCGCGCTCGTCGACCATCTGGCGACCGTCCATCCGTCGCGGTACATCCGCATGGTGGAGGACGTCGCCGCGATCGGCCTCCGGGATGTGCGAGAGCTGTCCGATCAGTCTGCGGCGCTGCGCTTCGTCGCGTTCGTGGATCGCGTCTATGACGCACAGATCCCCATCCTCGCGACGGGGACCACGCTCGACCGCGTCTTCAGCGAGGAGATGCTCGCGGGCGGCTACCGCAAGAAGTATCTGCGGGCGATCTCGCGTCTGGTGGCGCTCACGGCGCCCGAGAGCCAGTGATCGGTCCGCTTCCACGGACGACTCCTGGCGTCACGAAACCTGATGTTTACACAGAGCACAGTCGTGTAACCAATCCGAAACATCGACCTCACACCGCGTGAAACCTCGGCTGGTCAGACTGGGGCGAGCCGACAGCCGGGTCCAGTACCCGACACGGACCGTCGGCTCCGGTAACCGACACACGGATGAGGAATTTGAATGGATAGCGGAAATCTCGCGTGGCTGATCACCGCGTCGGCACTCGTGCTGCTGATGACGCCTGGCGTGGCGTTCTTCTACGGCGGACTCGTGAAGGCCAAGAGCGTCGTCAGCATGATGATGATGTCCTTCGGCGCAATGGGTCTGATCAGCGTGCTGTGGATCCTGTACGGCTTCAACATGAGCGCCGTCGAGAGCACCTGGACCTTCGCCGGCAACCCGTTCGCCGACTTCGGCATCGGAAGCCTGACCAGCGATGACTACGTCGGCGCTCTGTTCGGCGCCACCTTCGCGATCATCACCGTCGCGCTGATCTCGGGCGCGATCGCAGACCGCGCCAAGTTCGGCGCCTGGATGATCTTCGCCGGCATCTGGGCCACCCTGGTCTACTTCCCGGTCGCCGCATGGGTCTGGGGTGGAGGCTGGATCTTCAACCTCGGCACCGAGATGGGCTTCTCGACCGAGGTCATCGACTACGCCGGCGGTACCGCCGTGCACATCAATGCCGGTGCGGCAGCGCTCGCCCTGGCTCTGGTTCTCGGCAAGCGCATCGGCTTCCAGAAGGGCATCCAGAAGCCCCACAACGTGCCGCTCGTTCTGCTCGGCGCCTCGCTCCTGTGGTTCGGCTGGTTCGGCTTCAACGGCGGCGCTGAGGGCCTGGGCGCCCTGGGCACCGAGGACTCGGTCGTCGGCCTGATCGTCATCAACACCCTCGGCGCCACTGCCGCGGCCATCCTCGGCTGGCTCGTGGTCGAGAAGATCAAGGACGGCAAGGCGACCTCGGTCGGCGCCGGTTCGGGTGCTGTCGCCGGTCTCGTCGCGATCACCCCCGCCTGCGCGAACCTGACCCCCGGCTGGGCGCTCCTGCTCGGTGTCGTCGCCGGTGCCGTCTGCGCCCTGGCGATCGAGCTGAAGTGGAAGCTCGGCTACGACGACTCGCTCGACGTCGTGGGCATCCACCTCGTCGGCGGTCTCATCGGTACCCTCTACCTCGGGTTCCTCGCGACCGACACCGGCTTGTTCCTCGGTGGCGGCTGGGAGCAGCTGATCCTCCAGATCATCGCCGCGGTCGGCGTGCTGGTCTACTCGTTCGTCGTGGCGCTCATCCTGGGCTTCGCGATCAACAAGACCATCGGCTTCCGCATCAAGAACGAAGACGAGCTCGCGGGCGTCGACACCGTCGTCCACGGCGAGGAGGGCTACCTCCTCGACGAGCGGGTCTGATCCTCGCTCACACCGTCTCAGGGCGTCGCAGCATCGGCTGCGGCGCCCTGTGGCGTTCCGAGGCGGCGACGGCGGGTGGATAGGGTGATCGGGTGCTTCGACGACTCCTGAGCGCGCTACAGGCGCTTGCCCGGCCCTCGGCGGCGACACCGACCAGGCGTTCGCCTTCTGCTCCGGGCTCGGGCCAGGAGGCGGGCACGACCACGGTCGAGATCGCCCCGCCGGCCCGCGATGCGCTGCGCATCACCTATGCGCCGCAGCCCAACGGCGAGCCCAATGCGGGCGAGATCGTGTGGACATGGGTGCCCTTTGTCGAGCGGGACGGCCGCGGCAAGGACCGCCCCGTCCTCAT
>JAUHYM010000046.1 GCA_030426515.1 Actinomycetes bacterium | reverse complement strand
GGGAAACACGTCGAATGCCGACGGCGCCGCCGGCTTCTACGACTCGGGCTCAGGGGTGGGCACGCGATCCGCGCCCAGCACGACCGTCAGCTGCCGGTCCTCAGGGTCCGCCGGCTGATAGACGTCGCTCTGCTCGACGCGATCCGCCCTGATGACCTGCGCCAGGCCCGCAGCGGCCGCCTCGTCCTCGGGCGCGAGGTAGAAGACGGTGGTCTCGGGGAAGTCGGTCGTGCCGGCCTCGCTGGCGAGCACGCTCGAGTCCGCCCAGCCCGCCTGCACGATCGTGTTCTTGGTGCGGGTGGCCAGGCCGTCCTCGGTCGTCGCGTTGAGGACGAGGACGTCGTAGCTGGTGTCGACGACGGCCTCGATCGTGGGGGTTGGGGTGACGACCGGCTCCGGGGCCGATTCCAGGGTGATGCGCCCGGTGGCGACGAGGGTGCCGAAGATCCCGGCGACGATGAGGACGACGGTGGCCAGCGCCGCCCAGAGGAAGATCGTCCAGCCGCGCAGGTGCGGGTTCTCGACGCGGTGCGCCCCGACCTTTCCCCGCCCCTGGGGAAGATCGTCGAAGCGATCTCTCGGGTAGGACGGTCTCGACACCCCTCGATGCTACCCGCCCACGGCGGCGGGGCCGACGCGGCGCAGGCTCAGCCGGCCGCCCCGAGGAGGCGGGACCGGTGCGCCTGCTCGCGCGCGTCCCGCACCCGGCGCAGCCGGTTCACCAGCATCGGATCGTGCTCGAGCGCGGACGGCTGATCGAGGAGACGCCCGAGCAGCTGGTAGTAGCGCGCCGGGGTCACGCCGAGCTCGCGGCGGATGAACTCCTCTTTCGCCCCGTTGTGCACAGGTCGCTGCGCCTCGAGGTCGAGCATGGCGATGTCGCGATCGGAGAGTTCGGGGCCGGGCATGACCTCACGCTAACCCGGCTCGACGCCGTTCCCCGTGCGCCACTCCACGACAGCGCCCAGCGGGTCGACCGCCGCGAGCATCTCGCCGTCGAGCGCGAGCGCGAAACGCCCGGCCGGCCAGTCCGCGCCGATGGGCTGCGCCCATCCCTCGTGCAGCCCCGGATCGTCCATCGTGAGCCACCTGCCGGCCGCGCGGGCGTGGTCGATCACTGCGTGACGACCCGCCCACGGGATGTGCGCGAGCACCCCGGGGGTGGACACCACGACGGTGGCGCCGGTGGCCGCGGCTTCCTCCGCGAGGCCGGCGAATCCCTCGACCGCGTCCCCCGCGCGCAGCCGAGGCGGGTCGGCGGCCGCAATCTCCAGTGCGGCGCGGATGCGGGCGGCGCGGCCCTCCTCCCCGGGCCAGACGAGTCCGGTGAGCCACGCGCGGTCCGCATCGGCCGTCGCGTCGAGCGGCTGGAGGTCGATGCCCCCGCGCCACACGATCTCGGGCGGGGCCGACAGGGGCGGGAGCGACCCCCGCCAGGCGGCGTCGAGGACGACCGGGGAAGGACCGTCGGCCGGATCGATCGACAGAACGCCGCTCTCGTGGTGATACCGATACGAGTAGCGATCGGGGTACAGGCAGAGCCCGGCGGAGACGCCCACCTCCAGCAGAGCGATCGGCCCGTGGATCCGCGCCAGCGCCGGCAGGAGCGCGGCGCACCGCAGCGGCTCGTTCGTCTGCACCGAGCGAACGGCGCACTCGGCCACGACCTCCTCGATGTGCCGGTGCAGCCACGCCCGCCAGAGGTCGTACCCGCCGACGGGCACGCCACGCAGCCGGGTGACCGCGAACACGAGCGGCGGCTGCCGACGGCGGGCGGGAATGCGCGCCAGCAGCCGGCATGTCTCCTCGTCGCCGGCGATCCCCTGCGCCCACGCGGCGTACACCTCGGAGCGCCCCGGCGCCTCGTCGCGGGCGAACCGCCCGTAGCGCTCGGCGACTGACGCGGCGTCTTCCTGCATCCCCCTATTGTGATGTGCCGCAGACGGGAACACCCGGCGCCGGTGTCGGGTTGAATGGGAGTGGCGGAAGGATGGCCATGGACTACACCGTGAACAAGACAGATGCGCAGTGGCGCGAGCAGCTGAGCGCCGAGCAGTACGCCGTGCTGCGGCAGGCGGGCACCGAGCGCCCCTGGACGGGCGAGCTGCTCGACGAGGACCGCGCCGGCCTCTACGCGTGCGCCGCGTGCGGCGCCGAGCTGTTCCGCAGCGGGACGAAGTTCGACTCCCACTGCGGGTGGCCGAGCTTCTACGAGTCGATCCGCCCCGAGGCGGTCGAGCTCCTCGACGACAGCAGCCACGGGATGGTGCGCACCGAGGTGCGCTGCGCGACGTGCGGATCGCACCTGGGGCACGTGTTCCCGGACGGGTTCGGCACCCCCACCGGCGACCGGTACTGCATGAACTCGCTCTCGCTCGACTTCACGGCCGATCAGTGAGCGCACTGTCGGCGATGCGGACGCGTCGCTCGTGGTCGACGGTGACCGACCAGGCACCGAGCCACGACGAGCTGGTCGAGTTCGTCGCCGCCGCCGGCCGGGTCGCCGACCACAAGTCGCTGCGGCCGTGGCGTCTGATCGAGCTGCGCGGCTCCGACCGCAAGAGGCTGGGTCGCGCCCTGAACCGCGCGCACGGCAAGAAGGGCGCCGACAGCAAGCCGCAGCGTGCTCCCCTGCTGATCGCGGTGGTCGCGTCGTACGCCAAGGGCGACAAGGTGCCGCGCTGGGAGCAGGAGGCGGTCGCCGCGGGCGTCGCGCACAGCCTGAGTCTCGTCCTCGACGAGGCCGGGTGGGGCGTGTTCTGGCGGACGGCGGGTTCTGCCACGCGGAGCAAGGCGGTCGCGAAGGCGCATGGGCTCGGCAAGCGCGAGGAGCTGCTGGGCTGGCTGTACGTCGGGGGCAAACCGGAGCGCCGTCGCAGCCGGGTGCGGACGATCGACGCCGGGAAGCATCTGTCGCGCATGCCCCGCTGACGCTCAGCGAGCGCGGCGGGGGCGGCGCGCGGCCGCGACGACCACCGAGGTGAGCGCGACCGCGACCATGGCGAGTGCCTGGCCGAGCGGCGGGGACGCCGCGGATGGCCACAGCGCGTCGAGGAGCACCGACGCGACGAGCTGCCCGACGACGGCGCCCAGGCCGAACAGCAGCACGCCGGTGTACCCCACCAGCGCCGCGGTCAGGAAGATGTAGGCCACACCGATCGCGCCGCCGGTGTACAGGCCGGGCTCCGCGGGGTACGCCGTCGGGGGACCTGCGACCGTGATCGAGATCGCAGCGGCCACCGCCAGCGCGGCTGTGCCGCCGGCGAAGTTCACGAGTGTCGCGGTGAGCGCGGAGTGCACCCGCGCACGCAGTCGGCCGTTCGTCGCCTGCTGCCAGGCGATGCCGGCTCCGGCCAGGAACGGCAGCAGCAGCATCCACCACGGAACGCCGGTGGCGGTGTCGCTGAGCAGCGAGATGCCCACCGCGACCAGTGACAGCGCGCCCCCGAGCAGCCGCCCGGGAGTGATCGCCACCACCCCGGCGGGCCCGTAGCCGACCCGGTCGAGGACGAGGCCGTTGACCGTCTGGCCCGCGACCACCCCCACCGTGAACAGCGAGACGCCGATGATGCCGACGGCGAGTCCCTGCGTGGCGACCGTCAGGGCACCGGCGAGCCCGCC
Organism: Actinomycetes bacterium; assembly: GCA_030426515.1. Classification (GTDB taxonomy): domain Bacteria; phylum Actinomycetota; class Actinomycetes; order Actinomycetales; family Microbacteriaceae; genus Microbacterium. Next base: position 10,773 of record JAUHYM010000046.1, on the reverse strand, counting down.
CAGCAGCATCCATGCGGGCACGTCGCGGTCGTGGAGCCCGCGCACCAGGCGACACACGCCGCGGCGGCCCGCGGGCGTCACCGCGGACAGCAGGCCGACCAGTGCGAGGCCCGACCCGAAGGAGATCACGGCGGCGACGAGCCCGTCACCCAGCGCCACTCCGAGCTGCCCGTTGATCCGCGCCTGCAGGGCGGTCAGCGCGCCCACCACCACCGCGCCCGCCAGAGCCAGAAGGCTCGTGCGGCGGCTCGGGGTCACCGCTCCATCCTGCCGTGCCCGCGCGCGCCGCGCCGCCTCAGAGCCAGCTGCGCGAGCGGAAGATGACGTACAGGGCGACACCGAACCCGAGCATCAGGATGATCGCGAAGGCGTACCCCCACGGCCACTGCAGCTCCGGCATGATCTCGAAGTTCATCCCGTAGATCCCCGTGATCAGCGACGGGGCGAAGATGATCGCCGCCCAGCTCGAGATCTTCTTGGTCTGCTCGGTCTGCGCGAGCGCGGTGTCGGCCTGCCGCTGCGCGACGAGCGTGGCGTGCACGGTCAGCGCGTTCGACAGCGTCGCGCGGAACTCGTCGACGCGCTGCAGCACATGGATCGCGTGGTCCTGGACGTCGCGCAGGGAGCGCCGCAGCTCGAGCACCTCGGCCTCGTCGCCGTACCGGGCGTCCAGCTCGTCCTGGATGCCGGCGATCATCGACGGCAGGGGCCGTACCGCGCGCTGGATCTCCATCACCTCGCCCGAGAGGTCGTAGATGCGCTTGGTCACCGCGGGGTCGCCGCTGAACAGCTGCGCTTCGATCTCGTCGATGTCGTTCTCGAGCCCGTTCACGACCGGGGCGTGGTTGTCGACCACCCTGTCGAGGATCGCGTGCAGCACCGCCATCGGGCCGCGGCTCATCACCGCGGCGTCCGCTTCGATCTGTCCCCGCGCGCCGGAGAAGTGCGGGTCGTCCCGCTGCCGGACCACGATGAGATATCGCTGACCGACGAAGACGGCGATCTCCCCGAACCGCACGGTCTCGGTCGGCTCCTCGTACTCGGAGGGACGCAGCACGAGGAAGAGCGTGTCGCCGTACCGGTCGAGCTTGGCGCGCTGATGCCCGACCAGCGCGTCCTCGACGGCGAGGGGATGCAGATCGAACTGTCGCGCGAGCACCGCCAGCTGGTCGGCATCCGGCTCGGCCAGGCTCACCCAGGCGAACCCGCCGTGGGAGGCCTGCTCGTCCGCCGTCCTGCCGAGAGTCTGCGGCGAGGCGACCCGTCGCCCACCCGCGTAGATCGCGTTGTCGATGACCGTCACAGCGCCAGTCTGTCAGTCGCGACCGGAGGCACGACCGCGGCGGGCGATCCTGGCGTGAATCGAGCCGACTACGGGACTCGAACCCGTAACCCCCTAATTACAAGTTAGGTGCGCTACCAATTGCGCCAAGTCGGCGAACCGCGGAATTCCGCGGGTCCTGCGACGTCGACCCGAGTTAGGTTGCTCGCAACCCCGCACAAACCCCGCACATTCAGATCTCCGCCGCGCACACGAGTCTACCCGTCGGCGCTGAGGTGCCCGAGCACCCCGTCAAGCGCATCCGCAGCCCTCGACCCGCCGACCGTCTTCGACATGTAGACGCCCATCGTCAGCGACGGGTCCGCATGCCCGAGGTACTCGGCGATGTCGCGCGGCGTGAGGCCCGCCTGGTCCAGCGCCGTCGCGACCGTCTTCCGGAAGCTGTGGAACGTGTACGCCGGCAGCGGAGCACCCGCCGCGACCGCCCGCTCGAGCGCGTCCAGCTTCACCGTCTCGTCGACGACGGCCTGCTCGAGCGCGTCAGCCGTCCGGGCCCCGCCGGCGCCTGCCTCGTCGCGCGCCCGCACAGCGGCGTCACGACGTCGCCGCTGAGCGTCGACCAGCACCCGCTGCCGCGCGGCCGCCCACTCGCGCGCCACGGCCCGAGGGTCTCGACGCTTGCCCAGCACGGTCGGGAACACGAGCCCCTCATCGTTCGGGCCACCGCGCACCCGCCGATCGCCGAGGATGCCGACCAGCGCGCCAGGCAGCTTGATCCGCCGGGAGCCGGCCTCCGTCTTCGTGTGCTCCTGCCTGACCACCCCGAGCCCCTTCGCCCGAACCACGTTCGCCCGCACGACGACCGTCCCCGCCGCGAGATCCACGTCAGCCCACGCGAGCCCGAGCGCCTCACTGATCCGAACCCCCGTGCCGGCGACGAACTCGACGACGTCGACCAGGTCCAGCTGCACCAGCCTCTCGTCAGCGCGCACCGCCTCGAGCAGCCCCGCCAGCTCATCGATCGGCACCGGCTGCGCACCCTTCGCGCGCCCCTTCACCGCCTCGAGCTCGCGCACCGGATTCTGTCTGATCGCATCCGACCTCGCGGCGAGCCCCATCATCCCCGACAGCACCGCACGCGCCGTCTTCGCCGCCCCAGGCCCGTGCTCGAGCCGCACCGTGTCCAGGAACCGCTGCAACCGCTCCGGCGTCGCCTCCATCACCGACACGTCACCGATGCGCGGCACGATGACTCTCCGCGCGCTGTGCGTGTACGCCTCCACCGTGCGCGGCGCCCGATCAGCCTTCGACGTCAGGAACCGCTCAGCGAGATCCCGCAGCTTCGTCTCCCGCTTCGTCTCCACTCCCCCAGCCGACGCCAGAGACGCGCTCGCCGACTTGATCGCCGCGACGGCCTTCGCCTTCGATGGGGCGAACCGCTCGAGCTGGCGCAGCTTGCCGTCCTCGAACCGGTACCGCGTGCGCGCCCGCCACCGGCCGGGAGAGATCTCCGCGACCGTGATCGCCCCGTGGCTACCGATCGGCGTCCTCGGCCTCGGCATCACCCACCGCCTCTCGCACGAGCGGGTCGATCCAGCCCGTTGGCAGCCCCTGAACGTGGAGCGTGCTGGATGCGGCGATCAGTCTGACGAGCGCCCGCGACGTCGCTTCATGGGCACTCACCGTTCCGGCCTCGTCTCCCGCCTGAACGGCAGCGGCATGTCGAAGGTGCCACCTCTGGTAGTCGAACATCGCTTGCACGGCGCCTCTGAGCGCGCGCAGCGTCTCCCAGTCGTCCTTCGGGAACTGCGGCAACGATGCTTCGGCGATCCCTTCGGAGAGTCCCGACCACCAGGCGTCCAGCTCGAACGCCGCCGTCTCCTCGAACCCGGCGCCCGCCATTTCAACCGGCGCCATTGGATCACCGAGGGGAATCAGCAGCACGATCGGCGGAACACCGAGCGCGCGCGACAGCGCGATCAGCTGACTCACCGTCGGGTCCACTTTCCGACCGGACTCGAGGTTTTGGATCACTGACGCCGACACCGAGCCGCCCTGCTCTTCGATGCGCTCGGCCAGCGAGGCCGCCGTGCGGAACCCTCGATGCCGGCGCCACGCGCCCAGACGCTTGGCGAAGGTCGGGTCAAGCCAATGCGAGTTGTCTGCCATAGGGACGATAGTAGCGCGTATCGCTGTCTTGACGACAGTTGTATCTACTGTTACTGTGACGCTCACATTCACAATCACTGTCGCAACGACAGCTAGGAGAGGTCATGACCCCCACAGAGACAGTCACAGCCCCGGCACTGGACCTGCCCGACCTGGTGACCCGAGCGCAACTCAGCGCCTTCACCGGGCTGTCCGTCGCGACACTCGCCCGCTGGGCGATGGAAGGCGACAAGGGCCCGCGGATCACCAAGCTCGGCAGTGCCGTCAGATACCGACGAGACGACATCGTCGCGTGGCTCGACTCCCAGCGCCTGTGACCCGAGTCGCCGCGCGAGCAGCCTTCGTCGTCGGACTCGCCCTCTTCGCGATCGACGTCGCCCGCCTCGAGATGACCGGCGTCGCTGTTCTCGGAGCAACGCTCATGGCGGCCGCAGGGCTCGCAGCCGGCGCGCTCAGCCCAGGCTTCTGGATCACAGAAGCCGCCGACCAGAACCATCCCAGACACAAGAAAGGCCCCGGGGGCGAACCGGGGCCAGCGACCGAAGCACCATCCGAAAGGGAACGATCATGAACACCATACCGACCAACACCGACGCGGCCGAGACCCACGTCGACGCGCGATTCGCGGGCGGACACCTCACCGTCGCCCCGAGCGCACTCCCGCACGACCAGGCACAGCCCATGGTCCGCCTCTCCGGCCCCGGCATCGACCTCGACCTCTTCCCCCACGAGGCCGACGCGCTCGCCGCAGCGCTGCAGAGAGCGACCCCCCGCGCCGACCACGTCATCGGGACAATTGACGGACTCACGGCCGCGCTGTGCACGACCTCGAGCGACCAGCCGCCCGCTCTCGTCATCACCGACGGGACCGCGCGTCTTCACATCGGAGATCTCGCACGGGCACGCGCGCTGGTGAGACTTCTGGCGAGTGTCGCCGGTGACGCCGATGGGTCGACGGCTCATGAGCGCTGAGCTGATCGACGCGTACACCGCGTACGTCTCGCGCGAGTCCGACTCGGCCGGCACGATCCGGGCGCGCCGCTACTACGTCGAACGGCTCTCCCAGACCGCAGACCCGCTCACGGTCACCGAGACCGACGTCGAAGACTGGCTGCGCTCGCACGACTGGGCGCCGGCGTCCTACAACGCCGCGCTCGCGTCGCTCCGTCACTTCTTCAAATGGGCGACCCGGTACGGGCACCGGCCCGACAACCCCGCCACCTACCTGAAACGGGCCCGGCAGCCGCGGAAGATGGGGCGCATCGCAGGGGATGAAGAGATCGCGCTCGCCGCGATGCGCGCGCCCCTCTCGACGCGGATCATGCTCCACCTGGGCGCCGAGTGCGGATTGCGTCGGTCGGAGATCGCGAAGGTGCACCGGGACGACATCACCGCCGACGGGTGGCTGCACGTCGTGGGAAAGGGCGGCCACGAGCGGACCGTGTTCCTGTCCGACAACCTGCGCGAGCTGCTCGCCGTCCACAAGGAGGAGGGCTGGCTGTTCCCGTCGCCGAACGGGGGGCACCTGTGTCCACAGGCCGTCTACCAACGAGTGCGGCGGGTCTCCGGCTACAACACGCACGCGTTGCGCCACAGGGCCGGCACGACGGTCTACGAGCGGACGGGCGGCAACCTGCGCGTCGCGCAGGAGTTCCTCGGGCACGCGACACCGACGATGACAGCGAAGTACGTCCACATCACACGAGGAGACCTGCAACGCGCAGCAGAGGCCGCGACACTCGACCGCAGCACCGCCGCCCGCGCCGCATCGAACATCCCCAGCCTCGACGACAGGCGCGCAGCCAAGCGAGCGCTCGGAGGTGGCGCATGACCCGGCCCACACCGAAGCCGCTCGAGGTCACGATGCCGCTGTGCGGTGCTGTGACGCTCGGAGATCTCGCCGTCGTCCTGTTCATCCTCGACGCGCGCGGGCCGTCGACGCACGACGAGCTGTACGCCGAGTACCTGCGCCTCACCGGCGAGCAGGAACCGCTCAAGGAGTCGTGCTTCCGGTACGTCACCTGGCACCTCGCAGCCCAGTGCCGCTACATCATGCCCGACCCGATCGCCGGCCGATCCGCCCGCGGCCGCAAAGCGCGCCGCTGGAAGCTCGCCGGCACGCCCACCTGGCGCCGCACACCCCACCCGAACCCCGAGACCCACCGAGAGGACACCACCGACTGATGGGCTCACGTCTGGCCGCCGCGGCGTTCGCCTTCGTGGCAGCGCACAATGAACGCGCCCGGGAGGAGGGTGGCCGCGAGCTCGAGAGCCTCGAGGTCGCACTTCTCGCCCTGATGGGTCTCACCGCGATCGACAACGACCCCGATCCGGCGTTCTGGGTCAAGCGCACCGAGATCTGCGCTCAACTGGGCATCCGAGACACAGAGGCGGGCCGGAAGCGCATCCAGCGGGCCGTGAGCGCTCTATCAGCCGCTGGAGCGATCACCGTACCCGGGAAGTACCAACGCGGCCACACGCCCCGCTACAGGCTCATCTATCAAGGTGGATGCTCAGCGTCCACACCCAGCGACGAAGTATGGACGCCTGGCATCCCCCGAACGGAGCCAAGGGGGATGCCCAGCGTCCAGGGGTATGGACGCCTGGCATCCCCAAGTGTGGACGCTGAGCATCCCCCCGAGGAGGGAAGAGGAACAAAGGAGGAGGAACGCGCGCGCGACACCGCCGACGAGGCACCGTTCGAGCTCGCACCCCCACCCCAAGATCCCGAACCCGAACCCGAGACCCGGCCGACGTCGCCCTACTGCGACCGCCACCCCAACGGCACCGGCCAGCCCTGCTACGCCTGCGGCGTCGCACGCAAGCGCCACACCGCCGCCGAGCGCAGCGACCGCGCTCGCCGCAAGCCGAGGCCGCCCACCATGGTCACCCGACACGGCCGCCGAGTGCACGCCGACCCGGCAGACCACATCGTGATGCCCAACGGCACGTGCCGCGACTGCGAGGCGCACCCCGACGACATCGCCGTGACGCTCGAGACCCGCCAACCGGTAGGAGCCGCATCGTGAACTCCACCGACGCCACGCTGCCGACGTTCGACTGCAAGCGCCGCCGGCACAAGGTCATCACCGCCGACGCGATCTGCGTCCTCTGCGGCGCCCGCAACGTCGTCGACGCCAGACGCCTCCCCCCGCTGCCCACACCAGCGCAGCCCCTCGACGTCGACCCGCACAGCGAGCGCCCGGACCCGCGACCAGAGGCCACGCGATGATCGACCACCGACACATAACGCACGCAGGCACTTCTGACGAAGAGCCCCCCGATCGCGCCGCGACAGACACCCCCTCGCACCGCCTCAAGCGCAGCCCCGAGACCGCCCGCCAGCGCCACGGATCTGTGCTGGGAAGACCCACACGCCTACGCGCAACACCTGAAGGAGACCACATGGCCCTCTGGCCGACCCACCGACGCCGCTCCCGCGCCCGCAAGTCCCTCGCGATCCGACGAGCACGACGCAGAGCCCGCGACCCGCACGCCGAGGGACAGCACACGCGATGACTGACAAGACCTCAGGGGCACGGACAGAATCCGCACCCCCTGCCCCGAGCAACGTACCCCCGGACGTCTGGCCGACACCGCACGACGCCGCGCTCGCCGCAGACCGGGCCGTCGTGCGACGCCACACCCGGCACGCCACGATGCGCGTCGACCGGCCGCTGACGATCCGCGTCCCCGGTTCCGCCGAGCTCGCACCGCGTCTCGCGTTCATCCGGCCGGCGGGCGCCGTGTCCGAGACCCGCGTGCGGTACCGGCGCGGTGCCCCACACGAGTGGGTCTGCGACGCGTGCGGCCCGCAGCTGAACCCGGCATGCGTCCATGCCCGCATGCTTCACACGCTCCGAATCACACACCCCAGCGAGAGGAACTGACCATGACTGACCAGACCCGCGCCGACCAGCGCGACACGACGCAACTCACACAGGCCGACGTCGACCGGATGCGCCGGGAGGGCCGCAACGCCGACATCGTCCAGGCCAAGAACGACGGCCGCCTCAACGAGCTGTTCGGCCTGCCCGCGCCCATCGACATCGCCGGAGAGCGGCAGCTGACCGAGGGCGACGTGCAGCAGCTGTACGACGAGGGCCGCTACGAGGACATCATCGCCGCTCGCGACGCCGGCCGCCTCGACGACTACCTGAACTCCTGACCACCACCGAAGGGACAACCCATCATGCTCAACCTCGACATCAACCGACCCGCGATCCGATCGCTCGTCAAGACCATCCCCGACGGCAGCTACCTCCCGGAAGGACTCGTCGAGCTCCGCACCGAGCTCAAGACGTGGGAGGCCAAGGAGCGCGCCGCGCAGAGCCGACACGTCGCCTGCCGCCCACCCATCAAGATCGGCGCGCGCCCGAGCCCCGAGCTCCTGGCGAAGCAGGCCGACACGGCCGCGATCGCAGACGCCGCGCGCAGCGGGACAACCGTCGACCCGACCGCGAACCGCGACAAGCTCCACCGCGAGCAGGAAGAGTCACAGCACGAGCTCAACGCCGCGAAGACCACCGTCCGCGAGATCATGCAGGACATCCTCGACTGGGCGGAGGAACACGGTGAGGAGCTCGTCTCTCACACACAGAAGATCCTCAACGACACGAGCGACGACCTCGAGCTCGCACGCGAAGCGTACGAGGCCGCCGAGGCTGCACACCGCCACGCGATGGAAGCGCGCGGCTGGGCGACGAGCATCAGCGGACGCGAGCCCGAGCCCGAACCTCCCGCGACTCACACAGTCCCCGGATTCGAGACCAACGAGCAGTGGGTCTGACGACGACGCGCACCCGACCGTGGCGCCAGCCGCGGGCGAGCACAGGTGGCTCGCCCGCCGGCGCGCACCGGCCCACAGGGGCGGGAGGGGACCCCCGACGCCCCTCGCGCCCCGGACCGCCGGGGAGGGCTTCATGAAGCCGATGCGTGCCGAGGCCCCATTTTCGGGCCCCCGACGACGAGAGGAGGCAGCCCGTGACGACCGCTCGCAAGCCGTCGCCGCCCCGCGTGCTCGCGCGCCGCGGCCGCGCTCTCTGGCGTGCGCTCCACGCTGACCTCGAGTTCGACGCTCACGAGTCCGAGATCGTTCTCGAGGCGTGCCGCACCGCCGACACGATCGACCAGCTGCAAGCCGCCGTCGACGAGCAAGGCGTCACGGCCCTCGGCAGCATGGGGCAGACCATCGTGCACCCCGCCGTCGCCGAGATCCGCCAGCAGCAGGCCAGCCTCTCCCGTCTACTCACGACCCTGAACCTCAACGCCGCGCTCGAGGGACAGACAGGCGACGTCGCGATGCAACGCGCGATCTCCGCGCAGGCCAGCGCCGCCGCGAACGCCCGCTGGGCACGATCGAAGGGAGCACGAGGTGCCTAGACTCCGCAGACAGTATCCGGCCGACCTCCGAGAGGTACCGCCAGAGTTCACCAACCCCGAGCACGCCGCCTGGGCGACTGAGAGCGCCACGCTCGCGTGGGCCAGATCTCACGGCCTCACCCTCGACGAGCGCAGGATCTCCTGGGGCCCACGCAATCGGCTCAACGAAGCAGCTCGAGCATGGTTCGCGACCCACCCCCGCCCAGAAAGCGCCGGCACCGTGGGCCGCGCCAGTGGAGCGGCGATGACCGAGCGAATGAACGCCCTCGACGTCGACTGACCGGTGTCGCTGACAGTGGCTCCCCGAGGCGTGTCGTCGCAGGCGCTCACCGACACAGTTCTCGCCAGCTGCGCACGCGGATGCGCACGCCACCGCGACTCCGCCAGCTCGATCTGCTGACGCATCGCGTCCGCGATCCTCCCCATCGTCTCCTCGGAGCGCTCCGCTGCGCGGGCCGCTGCGCGCGTGTTGTGCATCGTCTCGCGCTCGTGGGCCTTGTCGTCCGTCATCCATCGTCCGGGGTTGCTCACGCAGCCATCGTAGATCCCTCGACTCCCCTGGCGAGCGGCCTCGGATCTCGCGACGCACGTCATCGAACGCGCGGTCGCGCCGCCGACGTCCTCGGCGCGCTCGATCCACATTGTGGCCTCAAACGACCTGCTCAGCATCTTGCGTGGCATAGTCTGACTACGTACGTTGTTGTCCTAGCTGAAGGAGGCGATGAGCGATGTCAGGGACAACCCTCTTCAACACTCGCCACGTTTCGAACTCCGCCGCGAGAGACTACGTGCGTGGCCTTGGGACGATTATGAACATCCGCGGCCGCACGAGCCGAGAGTACAACTTCGCCGCCTCGGAGGACGAAGCGGACATGGCTGCGCTCGCGAACGACTGGGCGGTCGTCTCTGAAGACCTCCAGTTCGCCTGCCGTCAGTGCGCCGCGCATGGTCGACACTGAACTCGAACGGTTCGAAGACGACGACGAGCCCGTCGATGAGGAGCCGCTAGCCGCGAGCAGCGCTCAAGGCATCAGGATGGTCTCTCACGAGGTTCGCGCGTACTCCGGTCCGCTCCCGGACCCGCAGACGCTCGCTGACTACAAAGAGGTCGACCCCCGTTTCCCCGACGCGATCTTGTCCGCCTTTCAGCAGCAGTCGTCTCACCGCCAAGAGATGGAACGGCGGTACATGACAGGATCTGAGCGCCGCGCGAATCTGGGCCAGTGGCTTGGCACTGGCCTTCTCCTGTCGGGCGTCGTCTCCGGGGTCATACTGACGCTCAACGACCACGATGTGACCGGCGGAATCACACTGGGCGCGTCACTCGCTGTCGGCGCACTGAGCTACGTGTTCGGCGACTACCGGAAGAAGAACTCTGAGGACTGACGCCCGCGTGTGGGGATGAGTAGATCTCCCCCCCGACGCGCCTCACAGTGAGGCGAGCCCCGCACAAACCCCGCAGATTCAAAGCGAGACAGCGATACTCGCTGATACCGCCTGAGTAGGCGGGCGTTGGGGAGAGCGACCTAGCGATACCCCGCAGAAACCCCTGATAGAGGCCCGATCCCAATTACAAGTTAGGTGCGCTACCAATTGCGCCAAGTCGGCAGTGCGACCAGTCTATCCGCGCCGCAGCGCGGCGCCGGTCGCGGGGCACCTCACTCGTCGGTGGGTGTGGGCGTGGGGGTCGGCGTCGCCTGGTAGTACGCGTCGCTCGAGAGAGTGAGGACGTACTGCGCGAACTCGGCGGGGTCATCCAGCGCCCCGACGTACGGGGTGCCGTTGACCAGCACGAGCGGCGCACCGGTGAGCGCCTCGTCCTCGGTGCCCGGCAGCGGACCGGCGAGCGCGCGCTGCGTCGCCTCCTGCACCCACGTAGTGAACCGGCCGTCCTCGATGCACGTGCGCAGTCGCTTGGGCTCCTGCGAGCCGACGGCGAT
>JAUHYM010000045.1 GCA_030426515.1 Actinomycetes bacterium | reverse complement strand
GACAGCGCGGTGATGACCACCGTGCGGATGGGGACGTTGATGCCCACGCCCAGCGTGTCGGTGCCGCAGATCACGCGGAGCAGACCCCGCTGGGCGAGGGTCTCGACCAGGCGGCGGTATCGCGGCAGCATCCCCGCGTGGTGCACGCCGATGCCGGCGCGGACAAGGCGCGAGAGCGTCTTGCCGAACCCCGTTGTGAAGCGGAAGCCGCCGATCGCCTCGGCGATGGCATCGCGTTGCGCGCGCGTCGTGACCTTCGCACTCGAGAGCGCCTGTGCACGCTCGAGGGCGGCGGCCTGTGAGAAGTGGACGATGTAGACCGGCGCCTCGCCCTCCTCCAAGAGAGCGCCGACCACCTCGTGGACGGGACGGCGCTCGTACGTGAAGTGCAGCGGCACGGGCCGCTCGACACCGGTGACCTGTGTCGTCTCGCGCCCGGTGCGGCGGGTGAGGTCGGCGGCGATCGCATCGACGTCGCCGAGCGTGGCCGACATCAGGAGGAACTGCGCTCGCGGCAGAAGCAGCAGCGGCACCTGCCAGGCCCAGCCGCGATCCGGATCGCCGTAGTAGTGGAACTCGTCCATGACGACCTGGTCGATGTCGGCGTCCGCCCCTTCGCGCAGCGCCAGGTTGGCGAGGATCTCGGCGGTGCAGCAGATGATCGGCGCATCCGGGTTGACCGACGAGTCGCCGGTGACCATCCCCACGTTCTCAGCGCCGAAGATGTCGACGAGCGCGAAGAACTTCTCGCTCACCAGCGCCTTGATCGGCGCGGTGTAGAAGGTGATGCCTCCCCGCGCGAGACACGCCACGTGCGCGGCGATCGCGACGAGGGACTTGCCGGTGCCGGTGGGGGTGGACAGGATGACGTTCGCGCCCGCCGCGAGCGCGAGCGCCGCCTCGTCCTGCGCCGGGTACAGCTCGATTCCCTGCCCGGACGCCCACTCGGCGAACCCGAGGTAGACCTCGTCCTCATCGGCACCGACGGGAACGAGCTCGAGCAGCGACGGCATCCCCCGAGTCTGTCACGGGCGCGCGACACTGCCGTGGTCGCGGTGCGATCGCGTACCCGGTCGCGCCAGGTCAGGCCGAGTCGCGTCGCACCAGCTCGGTGGGCAGGGTGAGCCGCCCGGCGGGCTCGCCGGCGATGACCTCGAGCAGCATCCGCACCATCTCGTTCGCGATCCGCGCGAACGGCTGCCGCATCGTAGTGATGGCAGGCACCGACGACGTCGCCGCGGGGGCGTCGTCGAAGCCCGCCACCGCCACGTCGTCGGGCACGATGCGCCCACGGTCCCGCAGCAGGTCGATGGCGCCAGCGGCCATGAGGTCGTTCGCGGCGAACACGGCGTCGATGTCGGGGACCCGCGCGAGCAGCTCCGCCATCGCCCGCTTCCCCGACGCGCGGGAGTAGTCGCCGTACGCGACCAGGGCATCCACCGTCGCGTCGGACTCGAGACGATACCCCTCCAGTCGATCGCGCCCGCCCGGCGTGTCCTGAGGACCCGCGATCGTCGCGATGCGGCTCCGCCCAGCGGCATCCCGCAGATAGGCGACCATGTCACGCGCGCCGCCCAGGTCGTCGGCGGCCACGAATCCGATACGACGCTCGAAGCCGAGCGGCACGCCGCACGAGACGACCGGAACCTCGTCGGCCACGAACTCGGTGAGGAACGCGTCACGTCCGGCGTGCGAGGAGACCAGCAGCGCCCCGTCGACATGACCGGCGCGGATGAACTCCGACGCACGCCGCTGCTCATCGGCTGAGCCTGCCATCAGGAGCACGAGCGGGATGTCGCGGGCAGCGAGCGCGTCGGATGCTGCGCGCATGAGTGTCGAGAAGTTGGGGTCCTCGAACAGGCGTGTATGCGGTTCGGTGAGCAGGAACGCAATCGAGTGCGCCCGGGATGTCGCAAGACTGCGTGCGTGCGGGTTCGGCCGGTACCCGGTCTGACGGATCGCATCCTCGACCGCCGCGCGCGCATCGTCGCTGACCCACCGCCCACCGTTGAGCACCCGGGACACCGTGCCGCGCGAAACCCCGGACACGCGCGCCACGTCGACCATGGTCGGGCGGCGGCGCGCGGGGGTGTCGGACACGCCCTCAGTGTAGGGCGGTGTCGTCCTCGGGTGATGACGCCGAGCGGGTATTGACTGTGCGCGCTCTCAGAACCGCACCGCCTGTCTCAGAGGGATCTAAGGCTGTTCTCGCTTCCTACGCTGTGCTAGAACTGTGAGCGCACACAGTTCTGCAGCGACGCGGACCGGTCCTCTTCCTCGGCGGCCCGCCCCGCCGCGCACCGAGAGGATCCCATGCGCACCTCAAGCACCCGACGGCGTCGCACCCGTCGCATGACCGTCGCCCTCGCCACGGCCGCCACCTTGGCCGTCCCGGTCGCCCTGGCCTCCCCGGTGGTCGCCGCCGACGAGCCACTCGTCTCCAGCGCCGTCGAGGCGGGGATCTTCGTCGAGAAGGTCGACGGCCTCAGCGAGGACTTCCTGCGCGGAGTGGACGTGTCGACCGTGCTGTCGCTCGAAGAGAGCGGGGTCGTGTTCCGCGACGAGACCGGCGCCGAGGCCGACCTGTTCACGGTCCTGGCCGAGCACGGCGTGAACTCGGTGCGCGTGCGCGTCTGGAACGACCCGTACCACCCCGTCACGGGCCAGGGGTACGGCGGCGGCACGGTCGACGTGCCGCGTGCGGTCGAGATCGGTGAGCGGGCCACGGCCGTCGGCATGAGCGTTCTCGTCGACTTCCACTACTCCGACTTCTGGGCGGACCCGGGTCGCCAACTCAGCCCCAAGGCCTGGGCCGGCCTGTCGCATGCCGAGACCGCGACCGCCCTGCATGACTTCACCGCCAATGCCTTGCAGCAGTTCGAGGACGCCGGGGTCGACGTCGCGATGGTGCAGGTCGGCAACGAGACGAACAACGCGATCGCCGGGTACACCCGCGCCGGACGTGACATCGACGCCCCGTTCGCGGAACTGGTGGATGCCGGAGCGGCGGCGGTGCGCGACATCCTGCCCGACGCGCTCGTCGCGGTGCACTTCACCAACCCCGAGTCCCCCGGCCGGTACGCGACCTACGCGGCCGGTCTCGACGCCTACGAGGTCGACTACGACGTGTTCGCCAGCTCGTACTACCCGTACTGGCACGGGTCGACGGACAACCTGACCTCGGTGCTCAGCGAGATCGCGACGACGTACGACAAGCAGGTCATCGTCGCCGAGACGTCGTGGGCGTTCACCCTCGACGACGGCGACGGATGGTCGAACGTCATCGGCAGCGGGAACATCACGCCCGACTACCCCGCAAGCGTGCAGGGGCAGGCGACGCAGCTGCGCGACGTGATCGCCGCGGTGGCCGCGGTCGGCGACGCCGGCATCGGTGTCTACTACTGGGAGCCCGCGTGGCTGCCCGTTCCGGGCGACGACAAGTCGGCGCTGTGGGAGCAGTTCGGGTCGGGCTGGGCGACCAGCGCCGCCAGCGACTACGACCCGACTCACGTCGGCGAGTGGTACGGCGGTTCGGCGTGGGACAACCAGGCACTGTTCGACTGGGACGGAATCCCTCACGAGTCGCTGCGCACGTTCCAGTACGTGTACACCGGCGCCGAAACACCGCGCGAGGTCGTCGCCGTCGAGGAGGTCTCCCTCTCGGTCACCGCGGGTGACGACATCGCGCTCCCCGCCGAGGTGACCGTCTCGTACAACGACGGCACCGACGAGCGCCACGCGGTCACCTGGTCGAGCGCCGTGGACTGGATCCGCGGTCCCGGCGGGTACACGATCCCCGGCGCGACGGGCAGCGGTCTGGCGGTTTCCGCCGCGGTCGAGGTGCAGGCACCCAACCTCATCGTCAACGGCGGGTTCGAGTCGGCCGACATGTCGGCATGGGCACTCACCCCGCCTGCGGCGCGCGAGCAGGGCCCCGGCAATGCCGCTGACGGCGACTACGCGGTCACCTTCTGGAACGGCACCGTCTACACGACCTCGGCAACACAGACCGTGACCGGGCTTGATGCCGGCCGCTACGTGCTCGAAGCGCAGACCATGGGTACGAACTCCCCCGCAACCGACGAGCGGACCCTCAGCGCGACGACCTCCGAGGGCGCGTGGAGCGCAGCCCTGCAGATGACCACGTGGCCGGCGTTTCACACCGCGCAACTCGCCGACGTGCTCGTCGGCGAGGACGGGGTGGCCGAGGTGCGCGCCGACTTCTCCCTGACCGGCGGCGCGTGGGGCGTGCTCGACGAGGTGCGTCTCTACGACGCGGCTTGGCTGGGTGCAGGCCACGACAAGAGCGGGCTGACCGCGTCGCTCGCGGCGGCTGCCGCCGTCGACCGGGCGCTGTACACCGACGCGTCCCTGGCTGCCCTCGACGAGGCGGTCGCGATCGGCGGCGTCGTCGAGGCCGGTTCCCTGGCGGACGTGAAGGACATCAGAAAGGCCACGAAGGCCGTCGACAAGGCGCTCAAGCACCTGCGCCCGGTCGACAAGCACGCCGGTCGCTGACCGTCGGGGGCCGCGACGACCCGGACGCCGTCGAGGCCCCCGACCGGCATCCCTCCCTGCCCTCGCGCCACGCCGGCGCTGGCGGAACAACCGCGGGTGCGCCTACGTTGGCTTCAGGCGAGGCCACCGACTGTCCGAGGGAAGGATGCAGATGACCGAGACCGCGCAGATCACCGTCACCCGCAACGACGAGCAGAACCGCTACGAGATCCACCTGGACGACACTCTCGCCGGGTTCGCCGAGTTCTCGCGTGAACGCGGGATGCTCGTCTTCTTCCACACCGAGATCGACCCGGCGTACAAGGGCAAGGGCCTGGGAACGACGCTGGTCGGCGAGGCGATGGCCGACGTCGCCCGGCGCGGCGAGGTCGTCTCGCCGGTGTGCCCGTTCGTGAAGCGCTATGTGAGCGAGAACGACGTCCCCGGTCTCGAGATCGCGTCCTCGACCGACGACAGGTGGCGCGCAGGGAGCGCAGAACCCGCCACATGACGCGCCTCGACGCCGAGCCCGAGGTCGCCGAGGAGGCCCCGGCGATCTGTGACGGCCCGCGCGCACTGCTGCTGTCGTCGCGCGAGGTCCCGCTGGGCGGGGTCCGCGGCATGCACGTGAGCCGCGCTCTGCCGCAGCGCGATCTGCCGATGGTGGGCGCCTGGTGCTTCCTCGATCGGTTCGGCCCGCAGACGACGCGGATGCGTGTCGAACCGCACCCGCACATCGGTCTGCAGACGGTGACCTGGCCGTTCGTGGGAGAGGTGCGCCACCGCGACACCCTCGGCAGCGATGTCCTGGTCCGCCCCGGGGCGCTGAACCTCATGACCAGCGGCGCGGGCATCGCCCACTCCGAGTACTCGGTGACCGACGACCCGATCCCCCCTCGATGCGCTGCAGCTGTGGGTGGCGCTGCCCGAAGCGCGCCGC
The DNA here is from genome assembly GCA_030426515.1 of Actinomycetes bacterium. Classification (GTDB taxonomy): domain Bacteria; phylum Actinomycetota; class Actinomycetes; order Actinomycetales; family Microbacteriaceae; genus Microbacterium. The sequence goes on along the minus strand of JAUHYM010000045.1, from coordinate 9,051 downwards.
CACGGGGCGCCGGCTTTCGAGCGCCACGAGAATCTGCCGACGGTGCCGCTCGCCGACGGTGCCGAGGCGACGGTCGTGCTCGGCACGTTCGCCGACACGGCGTCACCCGCCACCGTGCACACCCCGATCGTGGGGGCCCAGATCGCCCTCCCCGCCGGCTCGCGCGTGCTTCTCCCGCTGCGCGAGGAGTGGGAGTACGCGCTGCTGAGCGTCGAGGGCGACGTCGAGGCGGATGCCGCGCCGGCGGCGCCATCGCCGATCGAGGTGTCGGCGGGCGACCTCCTCTACCTCGGGCTGGGGCGCACGGGCGTCGAGGTGTCGGCGGCGCACGACAGCATCCTGTTCCTCCTGGGCGGAGAGCCGTTCGAGGACGACATCGTCATGTGGTGGAACTTCGTCGGCCGCAGCCACGACGAGATCGTCGTGGCACGCCAGGAATGGGAGGCCGACTCCCCGCGGTTCGGCACGGTGCCGGGGCACGGTGAGGTGCGGATCCCCGCGCCCCCGCTCCCCGGCGTGCGCCTGACGCCTCGGCGTCGGCGGGTGTGACCGTCGATCCGCGCCAGCGTGGTTAGGGTGCCCTTAGGTGCGGACTAGGCTGGGACGGTGACCCGCAGCCCCCTCTCGACGCGCGTTCTTCTCACGTGCGCGGCGATCGGGGTCGCCACCGGCATCCTCGGGGGCATCGCGGGATGGATCACGGCTCCGGTGCTGGCCACGGTGCCGATCGTGTACGGGTTCGTCCTGGGCGCGCACGTGCTGCCGGGCATCATCGCGCAGGAGGCGACGCACCTGCCGTGGGTCGCGCTCATCTCGCACCTGGTCGCCGCCCTCGTGGCGAGCGCGATCGCCCCGCCCTGGGTCTTCAGCTTCCTGGGCACGGCCGTGCTGTTCGGCGGCATCCAGGAGCTCGTCGCGGCGATGGTGCGCTACCGGGCGTGGGCGCCGTGGCGGTTCTTCATCTCGGGGTTCCTCATCGGGCTCGTCGTCGCGCTGGCCGTGTACTTCGCCGCCGACCTCGACGCTCTCGCACCCTGGGCGCAGGCGGTCTACCTCGTGCTCGCCGTGCTGGGGCCCATCGTCTGGACGGCCATCGGTCTGGCCGTCGGCGCGGCGCTGCGCCGGGCCGGTGTGGCCCGCAGCATCCGCCGATGACCCCCGCAGAGCGCTCCCCCACCCCGCTCCTGCGGATCGCCGACCTGGCGATCACGCACGAAGGGGCGGATGCTGCGACCCCCGCCGACGTCTCGTTCACCGTCGCCCCCGGCGAGGTGGTCCTGGTGCTCGGCCCGAGCGGCTCGGGAAAGTCCACGCTCGCCCTCGCGCTCAACGGGCTCATTCCGCACGCGGTACCCGCCGAGATCGCGGGAACGGTCAGCATCGCCGGCCACACCACCGCCGACACATCGGTCGCCGTGCTGAGCACCCACGTCGGGATGGTGTTCCAGGATCCCGACGCACAGCTGGTGACCGGGACCCTGCTCGACGAGGTCGCATTCGGAGTCGAGAATCTCCTTCTCAGCGAAGCCGAGGTCATGCGCCGCACGGAGGACGCGCTGCGCCGGGTGGGGCTGTGGGAGCGGCGCGGAGAGAACCCGGACCGCCTGTCGGGCGGGGGCCGCCAGCGTCTGGCGATCGCGTGCGCACTGGCGATGGGCTCGCCGCTGCTCGTGCTGGATGAGCCGACCGCGAACCTGGATCCTGCCGGGATCGACGACGTGTACGCGGCGCTGGGCGACCTGGTCTCGGCGGGTGACCGCGCGATCGTGCTCGTCGAGCACAACCTCGACGCGGCGATCGGGTTCGTCGACCGTGTCGTCGTCCTCGACGCCGACGGCCGGCTGGTGTTCGACGGCCCGGCGCGCGAGACCCTGCGTGCCCATGCCGCTCGGCTGCACGACATGGGCGTGTGGCTGCCGACCTCCACCCTCGCAGCACTCCGCCTGCAGCGGGCGGGGTACGCCCTGCATCCGCTCCCGGTCACGCCCGACGAGCTGCGTGCGGCACTCGCGGTCTCTCCCGCAGCGGAGGCGACCCCGGCTCCCCCCACCCCGCACACGGATGCCCTCGCGGACCCTCTCATCGCGGTCCGTGGCCTCACGGTGACGCGCGGGCGACAGACGGTGCTGCACGACGTGGACCTGTCGGTGCGTCGCGGCGACTTCGTCGCGGTCGTCGGCGCGAACGGCGCCGGCAAGACCACGCTCGTCCAGGCGATCGCGGGCGTCATCCCGCCGCCGCGCGGGCGCGTGCGCATCGACGACATCGACCCGGGGCGGGTGCACGCCCGGGTGCTGGCGCAGCGGATCGGGTTCGTGTTCCAGAATCCCGAGCACCAGTTCCTCGCGCACACGGTCTTCGACGAGCTGGCCCACGGGCTGCGCCTGCAGCGGGTGCCCGAGAGCGAAGTGCGGCAGCGGGTCGACGAGATGCTCGAGCGCTTCGGACTCACCGCCAAGGCCGGCATCCACCCGTTCCTGCTGTCGGGCGGGCAGAAGCGGCGGCTGTCGGTGGGCACGGCGCTCATCGCCGGCGCACCGATCATCGCGCTCGACGAACCCACCTTCGGGCAGGACCGGGCGCGTGCCGAAGAGCTGCTGGGGCTGCTCGACGCGCTCCACCGCGACGGGACGACCGTGCTGGTCGTCACCCACGACATGCAGCTCGTCGCCGAACACGCCACCCATATGGCGGTGCTGCGCGAGGGGCGGCTCGTGCGCCACGGGCTCACCGCGGATGTGTTCGCCGACACCGCGCTCATCGAGGCGGCGGGCCTTCGGCCACCCCCGCTGGCCACGATGCTCTCTGGCATGACCGGGCACCCGGCCCTGTCGGGCGCGGTGCGGCTGCGAGATCTTCCCGGCGGCACCGCATGACCTCCGCGCCGCCGACCTCGCCCGCCCGCGCGGCGTTCGACCCGTACGCCCCCGCGGCCCCGGCATCCGCGGTCCGCTTCCTGTACCGGCTGAACCCGCTCGCGAAGATCGCGGGGCCTGCACCCGCGATGCTCGTCCTCATCTTCACGCGCGACATCGCCACCCCGCTCGCATTCCTGCTCCTCGCGTACGCGATCCTGCTCGTCGGGGCGCGCATGACCCGCCGGCTCGCGCTGCTGCTGGGGCTCGCCGTGCCCGGGGCCCTCCTCGCACTGGGGCTCGGGTTCTCGGTCTGGACGGACGCGGCCCGGGTCGATCAGAGCGTGATCGTCTGGCAGATCGGCGGCTGGACGATGTACGGCGGGGCGCTCGTGATCGGCTTCGCCACCGCGTTCCGCCTCGCCGCGATCGTCGCGCTGGCGCTCATCGGCGGGGTCACCACCACCGGGCCCGACCTGGTGCGCTCGCTCGTGCAGCAGCTGCGCGTGCCCTACCGGATCGGGTACACGGCGCTGGCCGCGTTCCGGTTCGTGCCGCGGTTCGGGCACGAGCTCGAGGTGATCCGCGCCGCCCACCGCGTCCGGGGCGCGCACGGCGGGCGTGGGCCGATCGCGGCGATCCGGCGCTGGGCGGGCTACGTCGTGCCCCTGCTGGCGGGCGCGATCCGCCACGCCGAGCGGGTGGCCCTCGCCATGGACGCGCGCGCGTTCGGGGCCCACCGCACACGCACCGAGCGCTACCTCGTCCCGTTCCGCGCGCGCGACGTCGTGTTCATCGCGCTGATGTGGGCCGCGTCAGCCGGCCTGCTGTGGTGGGGGTTCCCCTGGCAGCTGGGGTGACGCCCCGGCATCCCGACCTCACTCGTCGGTCAGGAGAAGAACGCGCTGGCGCGCCGCGTGTACAGCAGCACCAGACCGATCAGCGGGATGCGGGCGCGAGGCCCCCGGCAGACGCACGGATGCCGCGGCGCAGGGCACCCGCGAGGGCGCCGCGCCGCGGCATCCGTGTGTGGTATGGGTTCAGCCCTTGGCGAGCTGACGGCCGACGATCTCGCGCATGATCTCGTTCGACCCGCCGTAGATGCGGTGCACGCGTGCATCCGCGAAGGCGCGGGCGATCGGGTACTCCATGATGTAGCCGTAGCCGCCGTGCAGCTGCAGGCAGATGTCGAGGATCTCCCACTCGCGCTCGGTGGTCCAGAACTTCACCTTGGCCGCCTCTTCGGCGGTCAGCTTGCCGTCCTTGTAGGCCAGCAGCGCCCGGTCGATGTACGCCCAGAGCACGTCGACCGTGGTGGCGACCTCGGCGAGCTTGAAGCGGGTGTTCTGGAAGTCGATCACCGGGGTCGAGAAGGCCTCGCGGCTCTTCGTGTACTCGAGGGTCCATTCGAGTCCGGCCTGCGAGGCGGCCGCCGCGGCGACGCCGATCGAGAGGCGCTCGAGCGGGAGGTTCATCATCAACTGGATGAAGCCCTTGCCCTCGGTGCCGCCGATGAGGTTCTCGTCGGGCACGAACACGTCGGTGAACGACAACTCGGCGGTGTCGTGGCCGTGGAACCCGAGCTTGTCGAGCTTCTTGCCGTGCTCGAAGCCCTCCATGCCGTTCTCGATGAGCAGCAGGCTGAACGCATCGGGGCGGTTGCCCTCGCCCGTCTTCACGAAGGTGACGACGAGGTCGGCGGTCTTGCCACTCGAGATGAACGTCTTGGCGCCGTTGACGATGTAGCCGCCGTCGACCTTCTTCGCGGTCGTCTTCGCGCCACGCAGGTCCGATCCCGCGCCCGGCTCGGTCATCGCGAGCGCGCCGATCACTTCACCGGTCGCCATCCGCGGAAGCCACTTCTGCTTCTGCTCCTGCGTGCCCATGTGCACGAGGTAGGGCACGGCCAGGTCGTCCTGGATGCCGAAGGCCCCGGCGAGCGAGCCGAGTCCGGCGCGGATGACCTCCTCGTTGACGACCGCGCGGAAGCGGTAGTCCTGCAGCATGCCGGCGCCGCCGAACTCCTCGGGAACCGACAGGCCGATGATGCCCGCCTCGCCCGCCGCGAGCATGGTCGCGCGGTCGATCTCGCCGTCGGCATCCCACTGCTCGCGCTTCTCGTTCGTGGCGTAGCGCTTGAGGTACTCCTTGACGACGTCGCGGAACGCTTCGTGGTCCTCGTCGTAGATGTCGCGATTCATCGCAACCCTTTCTCTCTTCGTCGAGTGGCGCCCGTCGGTGCCCGCAGCTGTTCGCGGCGCGCGCCTCGTGTCTGACTTCGGGATGAAATCGCATCCCACGAATCAGGATACTCAGTCTCACCTGTGAGCGCGCGACATGGGGCGCACGCTCGGGGATGCCGGCAGCGGAACGCGCGTCAGCCGGCGTACTCGGGAGCGTCGGGCAGCCCCCAGAAGTCCTCCAGCGTGTGGAATCCGCCCTCGTGATACGCGGCGGCGAGGTCGACGCCGATGTAGCGGAGGTGCCAGGGCTCGGGGCTGTACCCCGTCGTGTCGGTGTGCCCGGCCTCGTACCGGACGATGAAGCCATGGCGCCATGCGTTCTCGGCGATCCAGCGCCCCTGCGCGGTGTCGCCCAGCGCGTGGATGGACCCGCACCCGCTCCCGCACGCGACGACGTCGACGGCGAGCCCGGATTGGTGCTCGCTGTGCCCAGGGCGGGCGCTGATGAGGTCGGCGCCGGACTGCCCGCGGGCGGCGACCTGATTGCCGTACGAGGACTGCTGGGTGGAGTACGACCGGTACCCGCTGTGCAGGGCGATCTCGCCCGCGCCGGCATCCCGAACCGCGCGGGCGAGGCCGCTGAACGCCTCGGCCGCGTCGGCGCGCAGCGTGCCGCCGATGAGGTTGCGGACCCCGTCGGGGCGGACGAGCCCGGCCGGGTGGTAATCGATCGGCTCGATCGGGCGCAGCTTGTTGATGACCACCCACACGCTGGTCGGGTCGGTCAGATCGACGCACGGGGCCACGTCCGCGGCGACCGCCTCGCGCAGGGCGACAGCACCGCCGAAACCGGCGAGCGTCGCGGTGGCGTCTGCATCCGCGGCCGCGTCCGAGACCGCCGGAATCTCGCATCCCTCGGGTTCGGGCGTCGGAGTCGGCGTGATGAACGGGGGCGGATCGGGAAGAGCGGCGACCACGGCCTCGGGCTCAGGCTGCGGCTCGGCGACGACATCGGCCGGCGGCGCGATCGCATGCGTGGCCACGCTCGTGACACCCACGAGGAGGAACGCCGCGATCACGCCGATCAGCCACCACGCGCTGGGGCGCGCGGGGGCGGCGTGCTGCGCGGGACCCGGGGGCGTCACGCGGTCCATTGTCGCCTGAGCCGCTGAGAATCCGCGAGGCGCGCGCACGATATTCGCATCTTGGCGCCGTCTACCTTGACGGACTTTCGTCCCTATGTTCTACTGACATCATGCGGTGGCAGGGGCAGCAGATCGATACGGCGGATGCCGCGGCGCTGCCCGGCCTCGAGAAGCTCAGCGGGTTCGTCCGCTCCGTCACGACGCCGGAGTTCGCCGACGTCACCTTCCACGAGGTGATGTCCAAGAGCGCGCTCAACCACGTGCCGGGACCGTCGAGCATGCCGTTCGACTGGACCGTGAACCCCTACCGGGGCTGCACTCATGCCTGTGCCTACTGTTTTTCGCGCGGGACGCACGAGTACCTCGACTTCGACGGGGGCCGCGACTTCGACACGCAGGTCGTAGTCAAGGTGAACGTCGCCGAGGTGCTGCGCCGGGAGCTCGCCCGGGCGTCGTGGCGGCGCGAGCACGTCGCGCTGGGCACGAACACCGATCCGTACCAGCGCGCGGAGGGCCGCTACCGTCTGATGCCGGGCATCATCACGGCGCTGACCGAGTCGGGGACGCCGTTCTCGATCCTCACCAAGGGGACTCTCCTTCGGCGCGACCTGCCACTGCTGCAGGACGCCGCACGCTGGGTGGACGTCGGCCTCGCGATGTCGATCGCGGTGTTCGACGACGAGCTGCAGCGCACGCTCGAACCGGGGACGCCGTCGGCGACTGCACGACTCGAGACCGTGCGGGCGGCGACCGCCGCCGGGTTCCGCGTGACGGTGTTCCTCATGCCGGTGATCCCCCACCTGACCGACTCGATCGCCGGCCTCGACGATGCGCTGCGGCGGGTGAAGGCCGCGGGCGCCGCGCGCGTCGTCTACGGCGCCCTGCATCTGCGCCCCGGCGTGAAGCCGTGGTTCATGCAGTGGCTCGCGCGGGAGCATCCGGAGCTGGTCTCGTCGTACGCTCAGCTCTACCCCGGTGCGTCCGTGAACGCACCCCGGGAGTACCGGCGGTGGCTCGCGCGACGGATCCGCCCGCTGCTGCGCTCGCACGGACTCGACGGCCGCGACGAGGACGACGGGATGCCGCGCCCGCCCCGCACACGAACCGGGCCTGTGCGCGTCACGGCGAAGGGCGTCGCCGCCGACCCGGCGATGCTGTTCTGACCGGCTGCTAACCGCAGCCGACTCGCATGTGGCACGATCATGCGGCATGTACGTCTTCGCGTACGGATCCCTGCTCGACCCGGCATCCCTCACCCGCACCCTGCCGGATGTCGACCTCGGCGCATGCGTGCCCGCCCGACTGCGGGGATTCACCCGCGGCTTCACCGTGGCGTTCCGCAATGACGGCACCCACCCCGACAAGCACTACGTCGACGCCGACGGTCATCGGCCGCCGGTCGTGCTTTTCTGCGACCTCACGCGCGCGGCCGGCCGCGGGGTGAACGGAGTCTGCGTTCCGGTCGACGCGCGCACGCTCGAGCTGCTGCGCGCCCGCGAGCGCCGGTACGAGACCGCGGAGATCACCGCGCAGACGGTGCCGCTCGGCCGCCGACCTCCCGCAGGCGCGGTGCACGTGTTCCTGGGCCGCACCCCGCATCGCGCGGCGGCGGATGTCGCGACCGGCGTGGTCTCGGCGGAGTACCTCGACTCGGTGTATGCCGGAGCGACCCACTGGGATGCTGTCGCGCCGGGGTTCCTCGCCGAATTCACCGCGTCGACCGCGATCCCCGATCCGGCGCGGGTGCGCACGCTCACGCGCATCGACCACTGACCCGTGCGCGGCCGCCGGGCGCGCGGTCGGCTGCGATCCGCACCGCAACGGCTACACCGATCGGCAGGCGCGCCCCCGATCCGCGCCGCATCTGCCGGAACCTGTAGCCCGAAGGGCTCGCCGCGGATCGGGAGTGCCGCTGAGGTGGAGGCGCCGCGGGTCAGGCGGTCGCGGGGACGCGCGCCGACGAGTCGCGCGCGGGGCGACGGGGATGCGGGGGCGGCACAGGGATGTCGGAGCGCGCGACGAACGCCGTCGCCGCGTCGAGGAAGGCATCCGCCCGCAGGATGGCCGAGTGGCCGGCGGCGATGTCGACGCCCTGCGCGCCCGGCAGCGCGCGACGCAGCCGTCGTGCCTCGCTGTGCGGCATCCGACGGTCGCCCGGGTCATGGGCCACGAGCACCGGAGCCCCCACGGGGTGCGCCACCGCCGACACGCGGGCGATGGGGTCGGGCTCGTCGAAGACCGTGCGAGCGAACCGCGCGCGCAGCACCCGATCGGTGTCGGCGCCGTACCCGAGCTGGGCCCGGAACCCGCGGAAGAGCGCATCGGCATCCGCCGGCGCCGACGCGGTGACGATCCGCCGCACCTGCACCCCCTCGGCGACCGCCATCAGCGCGGCGAGCCCGCCGAACGAGTGCCCGACGAGCGCGTGCAGCGCCCCGTGTCGCGCCTGGATCGCGCGGATCGTGTCGACCCAGTCGACGATGTAGGTGCGGCGGCCGGGAGCGGCGCCGTGGGCGGGCGCATCGAACGCGACGACGCGGAACCCGGCTCCTCGCAGCTCACGCACCAGCGGCGCGAACTGCGCGGCTCGCCCCTGCCAGCCGTGGGCGAGCACGACGACGTCCGGTCCGGTTCCCCACTCGTAGATCTGGGCCTGCCCGCCGCGTTCGTGGATGCCGGACACCTGCGTCGTCCATCGCCGCGCCTGATCCATCACGGCCGCGTCGTGCTCGCGCACGCGCAGCGCGGGCCCGACGCGCAGGAACAGCGGCAGCGCCGCCCGCGCGGCGAGCGCCGGCGACAGGCGCTCCAGACCTCGAATGCTCTGACTGATCGTGGTGATCGCGTCCATGGGATTCTCCCTGCTCT
>JAUHYM010000044.1 GCA_030426515.1 Actinomycetes bacterium | reverse complement strand
GGGGAGCACGAAGGGGTACAGGTCGTCCTTGCCCATCGCCTGGTTCATCGCGTTCAGGGCGACGGCCAGCGGCATCCACACCTGCGTCACGACGTCGCGGAACGCGTGCGGCAGCGCGATCACACCGGGAAGCAGACCGTACTCGCGGGCGGTCTCGATGCTGTCGCGGATGTGGAGCACGTGCGCCCACGTCTCGGCGAAGTCCTCGAACGGGTGCATCGTCGCGTAAGCCGACAGGTAGCGCTCTCGCCAGTCCGCGGGCGGACCCTCGGCGTAGTGACGGTCGATCTCGGCCTGGTAGTCGGCGCTCTCGTCGCCGAACAGCGCGCGGCAGCGGGCCAGCAGGTCGCCGCGCACGAGCTGCCACTCGTAGTAGTGGCCGACCTCGTGTCGGAAGTGCCCCAGCATCGTCCGGTACGGCTCGTCGAGCTGGTCGCGGACCTTCTCTCGGTACGCATCGTCGCTCTCGGCGAGGTCGATCGTGATGACGCCGTCGGCGTGGCCGATCGTGACGTCCTCGGCCACCGATGAGAGCAGGTCGAAGCACAGCCCGTTCACCTCGTCGCCGCCGGTCTCGGGCGTCTTTCCGACGATCGGCACTCCGAGCCCGTCGAGCTCGGCGATGAGGTGGCGCTTCGCGCGCTCGGCGGGCACGAAGTTCTCCAGGCCCGCCGCGTCGGCGTCGTTGGGGCGGGTGCGGGTGAGGGCGCAGCTGAAGCAGGCGCCGCCCTCGAGCCGCGCGAGCCACGTGCACCCCGAGAGGTTGAGGTTGCGGCACACGTGCCAGATGAGGCCCTCGGCGTCGGTGTAGCGGCCGCGCTCGTCCACCGGGACGATGGCACGCTCATCGCGCGCGTACCCGAGCGCGGTGCCGCAGGAGACGCAGACGGAGTTCTCGAAGAAGAGGCGGCTGTCGCAGACGCGGCATCGATAGGACTTCACGATCGCGATCATGACACACGCCGCCCAGGCCTCGCCGGGGCTTGACAGACGGGCGGGATGCTGTGCGGGATCGGCGTCCGCGCGCTCAGGCGGGCACGGGCGCGGACCCGACCGGCGGGGCGCCCACCGGTGCGACGTCGACCGACACCCGCAGCGTCGACTTCTTCGCGGTGGTGAAGATGATGCCGCGCACCGGCGAGACGTCCGAGTAGTCCCGGCCCCACGCGACGGTGACGTAGCGGTCGCCCGCCCACTGGTCGTTGGTGGGGTCGATCGCGAGCCACTCGCCCGACCCCGGCACCCACACCGCGAGCCACGCGTGGGAGGCATCCGCGCCGACGACCCGCTCCTTGCCGGGGGGCGGCTGGGTGGCCAGATACCCGCTGACGTACCGGGCGGCGAGGCCGTGAGAGCGCAGGCACGCCAGTGCGAGGTGGGCGAAGTCCTGGCAGACACCGGCGCGCGTGGCGAGGACGTCCGCGACGCCGCTGGTGACGGTGGTGGCGGTGCTGTCGTAGTCGAAGTCGGCGTGGATGCGGTGCATCAGGTCGGTCACCGCCTCGCCGAGGGCCCGGCCGGGAGTGAGGGATGCTGCGGCGTACTCGGCCGCGCCGGGGGCGTGGGTGGCGAGCCGCGACTCAAGCGCGTACTGGGTGGCCGCCCACGCGCCCTCGGCCCCGGGGCGGACGAGGGGGCGCGCCTGCTCCCACGGCACGGCGAGGGCTGCCGTGTCGTAGTCGGTGTCGGTGACGGTCACGTCGCTGAGGGCGGTGATCTGCAGCGTCTCGTGCGGCTCGGTGAGGTGGAAGTAGCTGACGACGTTGCCGAACGCGTCGAGGTCGTGAGTGAGGTCGCCCGGCGCCGGGTCGACGGTCACGTCGTGGGTCTCGACCTGCTGCCACGGCAGCTGGCGCGGCGACACGTGCGTGAGACCGAGGCTGTCGCGCACCGGCGAGCTGTACGTGTACGTGGTGCGGTGGGTGACGCGATACCTCATGAGGCCACCCCCATGATCTCGGTGAGCGTGGGGCCGGACATCGGCTGCGGCGGCGGACCGGAGGCGAAGTGGACGTCTTCGATAGATTCGCCGAGCGTGCGAAGCTGCGCGGCCAGGTCGTCGAGGAACTCCTCCAGGTGCGGGCGACGGCCGTCGATGACGAGGGCGAGCGTGAGTGCGTCCGCCTCGTCGATGAGGACCTCGAGGGCGTCGACCAGGCGCTCGGGGCGTGTCGATCCGGTCGAGGCGGGCAGCGCGCCCAGGTGCGTGCGCAGCTCGGTCAGCGCGTACCGCACCGACCGGGGGTTGTCGAGGTCGGCCAGCAGAAGGTCGATGACGCCGGTGGCGCGGGCGCCTCCGCGGTAGCGGCGGCGGTGGGTGACCGAGCTCTCGGCGGCCTCGAGCACCGACTCGAAGATCTCGCGGTCGACGACGGCGACGCCCTGGCGGACGGCGGTGGTCTGCAGCAGGGTGCACACCTGGATCGCCCGCTCGAGGTGCCGACCGGCGGCGATGGAGTGCCAGGCGGCATCCCGGATCATGTTGTCGGTCACACCCTGCAGGGCCAGGACGCCGGTGAGCATCTGGGCGCCCGCCTCGGCGACGCCGAACGCGTACGGGCTGATCCGCAGCGCCTGGCTCGCACGGTCCAGGCCTGCCAGGGCCCGCCACGTGTCGCCCGAGAGCTGGTCGCGCACGCCCTCGAGTGCGCGCCGCAGCTTCGCGACCGAATCGCCGACCGAGCCGGGCCGATCGCGGTCGAGCATGATCGAGCGGAACTCGTCGTCGAGGTTCGTCCAGCGGGAGCCGACGAGCCGCTGGAGGGTGCGCAGCAGCACCTTCGAGGTGAGCTGGGCGGCGGGCTGGGTCGAGCCGAACTGGTCGGTGTCGCTGCGCAGCGCGAGCACGAGTCGCAGCAGGTCCTCCGCCCGCTCGGCGTAGCGGCCCGACCAGAAGAAGTCGTCGAGCGCGCGCGGGGCCAGGGCCGGGATCGACCGGGTGAAGGGGATCGGCTCGAGGTCGTCGAGCCCCTGGTCGGCGGTGTCCGGCGCCTCGCGCAGCACCCACAGGTCCTTGGTCGCCGGGGCCTCGTCGGAGGTGCCCATCATCGTCGCCATCCCGCCGACCAGCGGGCGGTACGCGGCGCGGTACAGCGTCGTGAAGGTGCGCAGCACGAGCGGCTGGGACTCGGCACGTCCTCCCGGGCGCCACACCGGCGCCTGTGACAGCGGCAGCCGCTCCTGGCCGACGAATCGGTGCGGGGCGGCGAGCACCCGAGCGCGGACCTGGTCGGGGCCGAGCGCGCCGAGAGCCGCGGTGGGCTGGTCGATCGGGCGGACCACGAACCCGTCGTCGTCCAGTCGCGAGAGCACATGGGCGAGGCCGTCGGGGTCGCCGCACCACCAGGTGGGCAGGTTGTCGAGGCGCAGCTGCTCGCCGAGCAGGCGTTCGCACAGGGCCGGGAGGAACGGGAGCAGGCCGGGGTTCTCGAGCACGCCCGACCCCAGTCCGTTGACCAGCCGCACACGGCCGCGACGGACCGCCTCCGACAGGCCCGCGACGCCCAGGTGCGAGTCGCCGCGCATCTCGAGCGGGTCGCAGAACTCGGCATCCACGCGGCGGACGATGACATCGACCCGGTGCCGCGGCGAGGCGTCCGGCCAGCCGGCGGGCTTGAGCCACACACTGCCGCCGCGCACCACGAGGTCGCCGCCCTGCACCAGCGGGAACCCGAGGCTGGTGGCCAGATACGCCTGGTCGTAGGCGGTCTCGGAGCCCGACCCCGGCGAGAGGACGACCACACGCGGGTTGGTCACGCCCTCGGGTGCGGACTGCACGAGCGCCTCGCGGATCGCGGCGAAATAGGGCTCGAGCCGGTGCGGGTCCGCCTCGCGGAACAGCTCGGGGAGGACCTGCGAGAGCACGTGGCGGTTCTGCATCGCGAACCCCAGGCCCGACGGCGCCTGCACGCGGTCGGCGACCACGCGCCAGTTGCCGTCGGCGTCTCGACCCAGGTCGCAGGCGGTGAAGGCGAGCGGCTGCGGGTCGGTGATCGTGGGGCGCGCGACGGGGCGGGCGAAGCCCGCGTGCCCGTACACGACGGCGGCCGGCAGCAGGCCTTCCGACAGCGTCTCCTGCGGGCCGTACAGGTCGAGCATGAGCGCGTTGAGCAGCTCGGCGCGCTGCGCCAGGCCCACTTCCAGCGGCGCCCAGGTCGCGGCATCCATCATCAGCGGCACCGGGTCGAGCCGCCACGGCACGTGCTCCTCGCCGGCCGGGGCGTAGGTGACGCCCGCGTCGGCCAGCAGGGTGATGACCTCGCCGTTGACGCGCCGCAGGTCGTTCCCGGTGACGGCGACCGCCGCCTCGGCGACTGCCTTCCACGCCGGGCGCAGGCCGCCGTCGGGCGCGATCACCTCGTCGAAGCGCACGCCGGCGGCACCCGTGGGGTTCAGCGGCAGCGTCGGCTGGGTGAGGGCGTCTGCGTACTCGCGCAGCACGCTCACGCCGGGGTGGTCCTGCGCAGGTCGAGCGTGTGGGGGTAGTCGGTGGTGGATGCCGCGCGCGCCGCGTCGCGCAGCGCGCCGACGTCGATCGTGCCGGAGGTGTGCCCGAACGGCTCGAAGCGGCTGGCGCGGCGGGCCTCGGCCTCGTTCGCGTTGATCGGCGGATGGTCATAGGCCCGGCCGCCGGGGTGGACGACGTGGTACGTGGCACCACCCAGGCTCGAGGCGGCGTCCGCGTCGATGACCTCGAACGTGAGCGGCGCGTGCACCTCGATCGAGGGGTGCAGCGCCGACCACGGCTGCCAGGCCCGATAGCGCACGCCGGCGAAGTACTCGCCCGGGATGCTGGTGGGCGTGAGCGGCACCGGGACACCCTGGCACGTGACCAGGTGCGTGCGCGGATCGATGCCGCGGGCAGTGACCTGGATGCGCTCGACGCTGGAGTCGACGTAGCGGGCGGTCCCGCCGCCTGTCGCCTCCTCGCCGAGCACGTGCCACGGCTCGATCGCCTGCCGCAGTTCGAGTTCGATGCCGCTGGTCGCCCCGACCCGGGTCATCCCGATGCGCGGGAACCGGAACTCGGTGAACGGGTCGAGCCAGGCCTCCTCGAACGGGATGCCGGCGTCGCGCAGATCGGCGACGACCTCGCGGATGTCGGCGATCGCGCCCTGCGGCAGCAGGAAGTCCTCGTGCAGGCGTGTGCCCCATCGCACCAGCGGCGCACGGTACGGGCGCTCCCAGAACATGGCGACGAGGCTCCGCACCAGCAGCGCCTGCACCAGCGCCAGCTCGGCGTGCGGGGGCATCTCGAATCCGCGCAGCTCCAGCAGGCCCAGCCGGCCCCGGCTGGAGTCGGGCGAGTACATCTTGTCGATGCAGAACTCGGCCCGGTGCGTGTTGCCGGTGAGGTCGGTGAGGAGGTGGCGCAGTGCCCGGTCGACGAGCCACGGCCTGGGCTCCTCGCCCTGCTCGTGCGCGTGACCGGTGAGGCGCTGCAGCTCGCGCAGCGCGATCTCCATCTCGTAGACCGCCTCGGGGCGCCCCTCGTCGAAGCGCGGGGCCTGGCTCGTCGGGCCGATGAACCGGCCCGAGAACAGATACGACAGGCTCGGACGCCGCTGCCAGTACGTGATGAGGCTGGCCAGCAGATCGGGGCGCCGCAGCAGCGGCGAGTCGATGGGCTGGGTGCCGCCGAGCGTGATGTGGTTGCCGCCGCCGGTGCCGGTGTGCAGCCCGTCGAGGTCGAACTTCTCGGTCGACAGGCGCGACTCGCGCGCCAGCGCATACAGCGTGCGCGTCAGCTCCCGCTGCTGCGCCCAGCTCGAGGTCGGCTGGACGTTCACCTCGATGACACCCGGGTCGGGGGTCACCACGATCTGCTGCAGACGCGGGTCCGGCGGCGGGCCGTAGCCCTCGAGCACCACCGGGGTGCGCGTGTCGGCGGCGGCATGCTCGATGACGTGCAGCAGGTTCGCGTAGTCCTCGAGCCGGGTGGTCGGCGGCAGGAACACGTGGACGTGCCCGTCGCGCGCCTCGAACGCCAGCGCCGTGGTGGCGCGCCCGGCGGGATCGACGACCTCGATCTCGGGGATGCCGGGCTGCAGCGGCGGGCCCGCCTCGAGGTAGCTGGGCTCACCCGGGGCCGCGGGGTCGACCCAGGCGATCGAATCGAGCGGCAGGCGCAGGCCCACCGCGCTCGTGCCGGGGCTGAGCACCAGGCGTCCGCGGCGGAAGCGCCACGCCGGGGACGTCCACCCCTCGTCGGTCGCGATCGGCAGCACCCAGCCGGTCGGGGCGCCGGCATCCCGATCGAGCGCCTCGATCGTCGCGGCGTCGATCTCGTCCGTCTCGGGCTTCGGGCCGAACGGCTGGCGGATGTCGTCGGCCAGCGCCGCGAGCGGGTCCTCGAAGGCGGGCAGCAGCTGCGCGTCGGGCAGGCCCAGGAGGGCGGTGACGCGCTCCGCGAGTGCCTGGGCGGCGGCATCCGGGGTGCTTGTGTCGGTGCCGGCATCCCCGCTCTTCCTCTTCGCGGCGGCGCCCGTGCCGGCGGCGGTGAGCGACACCGGTCCGTCCTCGCTCGCGCGGCCGGCCGCGGTCGCCCACGGGTCGGCGAACAGCGACGGGTCCTGCCACAGGGGCTCGCCGTCGGTGCGCCACTGCAGGGCGATGTTCCAGCGGGGCAGCGGCTCGCCGGGGTACCACTTGCCCTGCCCGCGGTGCACCGCGCCGCCGCTCGCGTACAGCTCGCGCAGCCGCTCGGCGAGGTCGTTCGCGAGCTCGCGCTTGTGCGGCCCGTCGGCGTCGGTGTTCCACTCGGCCGCCGTTGCGTCGTCGAGGGCGACGAACGTGGGCTCGCCGCCCATGGTGAGGCGCACATCGCCGGCGCGCAGTCGCTCGTCGACCGCCTCGCCGAGCACGTCGATGCGCTCCCACTGGGCGTCGGTGTAGGGCCTCGTGGTGCGCGGGTCCTCGTGGACGCGCCGCACCTCGTTGCGGAAGTCGAAGCTCACCTCGACCGGCTCGGTCGCGCCCGTGATCGGGGCGGCGCTGCGCGGGTGCGGAGTGGCGCTGAGGGGGATGTGGCCTTCGCCGGCGAACAGGGCACTGGTCGGGTCGAGACCGACCCACCCAGCGCCCGGGATGAACACCTCGGTCCAGGCGTGCAGGTCGGTGAAGTCGGCCTCGGGGCCGCTCGGTCCGTCGAGCGACTTCTGGTCGGCGGTCAGCTGCACGAGGTACCCCGACACGAAGCGTGCGGCCAGGCCGTACGAGCGCAGGATGCTCACGAGCAGCCACGCGCTGTCGCGGCACGACCCGATCGCACTGGCGAGGGTGTGGTCGGGCGTCTGGACGCCCGCCTCCATGCGCACGCTGTATCCGACATCCCGCTGCACGGCCGAGTTCAGCTGCGACAGGAACGTGACCGTCGGCATCCCGTCTTCGCCGATCTCGGGCAGCTGCGCTTTCCAGCCCTCGATGCTGTCGCTGTCGTCGACCGGCCGCAGGTACGGTGCGAGGTCGGCCTTCAGGCTCTCCTCATAAGTGAACGGGAACCGCTCCGCGTAGTCCTCGATGAAGAAGTCGAGCGGGTTGATCACCATCATGTCGGCGACCAGGCCCACCGTGATCCGCAGGTGATCGGTCTTCTCGGGGAAGACGAGGCGGGCGACCCAGTTGCCGAAGGGATCCTGCTGCCAGTTGATGAAGTGGTTCTTGGGGCTCACGTCCAGCGTGTACGCCTCGATGGGCGTGCGCGCATGCGGCGCGGGCCGCAGCCGGATCGTGTGCGGCGCGACAGAGACCGGGCGAGAGAACTCGTACCCGGTGTAGTGCTCGAGAGCGACCTTGATCGACATGCGTCCCAGACTGTCGAAGAACTGTTGCCAATGGATTACACCATGCCGCATTCTTCTCGCGCGCGGCGATCGGTCGCATCGGGGGCGAGGCGCACGCGGGTGGTGACCCCGATCCGATCGAGGAACGCGTCGTCGTGGCTGACCACGAGCACCCCGCCGCGGTACGCCGACAGCGCGGCGACGAGCTGGTCGAGCGTGTCGAGGTCGAGGTTGTTCGTCGGCTCGTCGAGCACGAGCAGCTGCGGGGCGGGATCGGACAGCAGCAGGCGGGCCAGCGCCACGCGGAAGCGCTCGCCGCCCGACAGCCGGCCGACCGGCCGCTCGATGGCCGCACCGCGCAGCAGGAACCGGGCGAGACGGTTCTTCAGCTCCGCATCCGGGATGCCGGGGGCCGCCGTCCGCACGTTCTCGAACACGGATGCCGCCTCGTCGAGCCCGTCGACGCGCTGCGGCAGGTAGCCGATCCGGTCGGTGAACGCGTCGGCGCGCAGCGGCTGCGCGGCGTCGCCCGCGGCTCCCGCGACCAGGCGCTCCAGCAGGGTCGTCTTGCCGACGCCGTTGGGTCCGATGAGCGCGACGCGCTCGGGCCCCTGCATCACGAAGGGCCGGTCCGGATCGCCGAGGACCGCGAGGCGGCGGGCCGCCGGCACGCCGGGGTCGGGCAGGTCGATCCGGATCGCGTCGTCGTCGCGGATCCGCCGCTGGGCGGCATCCAGGGTCGCCCGTGCGGCGTCCTCCTTCGCGTGCATCTGGCTGCGCATCTTTCCCGCCGACACCTCGGCGGCGCGCTTCAGCCCGCCCGCGACGATCGGCGGCACGCGCTTCTCGAGCTGTGCCTTGCGACCCACCGCCTGGCGCCGGGCGACCTTCGTCTGCGCCTCGATCCGCTCGCGCTTCTCGCGGCGCAGCGTCTGTGCGGCATCCCGCTCATCACGGCGCGCGGCCTCCTGCGCGGCATCCATGTGGGCGCGCCACATCGAGTACGGCCCGTCGACGACGGTCAGCGACCCGGCGTACAGCTCGGCGGTGTGGTCCATCAGCTCCAGGAGGGCCGTGTCGTGGCTGACGACCAGCAGCGTGCCGCGCCAGCCCCGTACCAGGTCGTACAGGCGCGCGCGGGCATCGCCGTCGAGGTTGTTCGTCGGCTCGTCGAGCAGGGTGAGGCCTGCGCCGCGCAGGCGGATGCCGGTGAGCGCGGCCAGAACGGCCTCGCCGCCCGACAGCGTTCCGACGCGGCGGTCGAGCATGTCGGGGTGCAGGCCCGCTTCGGCCAGCGCCGCCTGGGCGCGCGCCTCGATGTCCCAGTCGTCGCCGACCGCGTCGAAGTGCGCGGGGTCGACGTCGCCCTCGGCGATCGCGCGGACGGCGCGCAGCGGGGCGGCGATTCCCAGCAGGTCGGCCACGGGCCGGTCGGTGTCGAGGGTCAGTCGCTGGGGCAGCACGGATGCCGGGGGAGCGGCGATCGCTCCCGATGACGGGGCGAGGTCACCGGCGATGAGGCCCAGCAGGGTGGACTTGCCGGACCCGTTCCGGCCGATGAGGCCGGTGCGGCCGGTGCGGAACGAGCCGCTGATCTCGATGAGCGCCGGCGTGCCGTCGGGCCAGGCGAACGAGACGCGATCGAGGGTGACCGCGGGTGTGGGGGTGTGCGAGGGCATGGTGCCTCCCGGGTGTCAGGGTGCACTGACACCGGTGCCCCCCAGGGGCTGTGCTCACACGGGAGCGTCGACGTCAGCGCGCGGATGCGGGCGCGGGAGCGTCGAACGTCTTCACCGGTTTTCCTCACGTCGGGAGCAGGACCGCGTCGATCATACCGCGGGCCAGGCTCGGACGCCTGAGCCTGTGCCCACGACAGGGCGCGAGGATGCGCGTACCGTCGAGGGATGGGCAACGACGACGCAGACACGCCGGGCGCCCCCGAGGGCCCCGAGGACGGACAGGACCGCAGCGCGGGCGGCTACCCGCCGCCGGTCGCCTGGGGCGTCGGCATCTCGCTGGGCGTCGGGGTCGGCGTCGCGATAGGCGTCGCCCTCGACAACATCGGGATGGGCATCGCTCTGGGCGCGGGGATCGGAGTCGCGTTCGCGCTGGCCTTCGGCGCCGCGGCGAACAGCCGCGCGAACAAGGACCGCGACGACGGCCCCGGGATCGACGAACTACCCCGAGACGACGAGTGACAGCAGGAACACCCACACGCAGATCCAGGCCAGCATCCCCAGGCTGTACCAGATCGAGGCGCGAAGGATCTCGCCCTCGCGACCCGTGAGGCCCACGGCGCCGGCCGCGATCGCGATCGACTGAGGCGAGACGACCTTGGCGACCGCGCCCCCCGCGGTGTTCGCGGCGACGAGCAGCGTCGGGTCGACCCCGATCTGCGTGGCCGTGACCGACTGGAGTTGCGCGAAGAGCGTGTTGTTGTTCACCACCGAGCCCGTGATGAAGACGCCGAACCAGCCGATGATCGGCGCGAACAGCGGGAAGAGAAGCCCCACGCCCGCGAGGGCGTTGCCGATGCTGGCGGTGCCTCCCGAGTAGTTCGCGATGTTCGCGACCACGAGGATCAGCGCGATGAGGACGACCGCGCGCCACAGCTCTCGAACGGTCGCCGACAGCTGTCCCCAGAGCTGGCCGCTGCGCAGCTGCGGGGTCGTGACGAACGTGATGATGACCGCGAGCAGAATCGCGGTCCCGGTCGCAGAGATCGGCGCCCAGTCCCACGTCGCGGTGGTCGCGACATCCTTCCCCGCGGGAACGACGACGTCCGTGATGCCCGGGATCGGCACGGGGAACACGAGCCACGCGAGAGGTCCACCGTCGGCGAACAGGCTCTTGAACCAGGGGACGGACCAGACGAAGATCGTCGCAGTCAGGATGTAGAACGGACTCCACGCGACGACGACCTCGTTGAAATCGTGTCTTGTCGGCTTCGGGGCGCTGCCGCCGTCCTCGCGGTAGATCCGGCTCGGCGCCCACACGCGGCTGATCGCGAAGACCACGATCATCGCCGCCAGCCCGGGCAGGATGTCGGCAAGCTCGGGCCCGAGAGTCATGAGAACGGCCGCCTGCACACCGCTGAAGGCGAGGGAGACCCCGAGCGTCATCGGCAGCGTCTCGCGGACGCCGCGCCATCCGTCGAGGATCATCACCAGGATGAAGGGCACGGCGAGCGTCAGCAGCTGCAGAACAAGCACCATGTCCCAGCTGAGGTCCAGAACATCGACTTCACCCACGCGCGCGCCGACGATCACCGGGATGCCGATGGCGCCGTACGCTCCGGCGGCCACGTTGGCGACGAGCGAGAGCATCGCGGCTTTCACCGGGCCGAAGCCGAGCTGGACGAGCAGGGCGGCGCAGATCGCGATCGGGACGCCGAAGCCCGCTGCGCCCTCGAGGAACGCTCCGAAGCAGAAACTGATGAGAAGCACCTGCACGCGCTGGTCCGGTGAGATCCCGGAGATGCTGCTGCGGATCACATCGAAGCGGCCGCTGGCCACGGTGATCTTGTAGAGCCACACCGCCATCACGATGATGTAGGCGATCGGCCAGATCGCGGTCAGGATGCCGAACAGCCCCGCACCCGCGATCGAAGCGGCCGGCATCCCGAATGGCCACAGCGCGACGATCACCTGCAGGGCGACGGCGATGAGTGCCGCGGTGATGCCCTTCAGCTTGAAGACGGTCAGGCACAGAAGGAAGACGAGGATGGGCGTGACCGCGATGAGAGCGGACGACCAGAGCTCCCCGGTCGGATCTATCGTCTGGGTCCACATGAGGTCAGCTCCGAGGCGAGGGGGCGGCGACCCGCTCACTGTATCGGCGTCAGGCCCCGGGCGCGTGCTTGTCGAGGAAGACGCGGATGTCGGCGAGCTCCTGCTCCGAGATGGAGTGGGTGAGCCCGGGGTAGACCCGGCCGCTGAGGTCGACGTGCCCGGGCAGCCACTGGCTGGTGTGGATGATGAGGGGCTCGGGGATCACATCGTCGTGCGTGCCCCGGCCCCAGAACACCGGCGGGCGCTGCTCGGCGAGCTCGGCATCGCGGGGGAGGGGGCCCTCGGCCACATAGCCGCTGAGCGCGACGGCGAACGCGAACCGCGCGGGGTCCAGGCGCAGCGCCTGCAGGGCCACGGCCGCGCCCTGCGAGAACCCCAGCAGGCCCACCGAGGCGGCGCCGGCGGTGTGGGTGTCGACCCAGTCGATGACCGACTCGGCGGCGAGGGTGATGCCGGCGGCATCCCGTGTGTCGAGGCCGTCGATCGGGTACCACGAGCGCCCGGGCATGGGCCAGGGCGGGGCGAGAGGTGCCGGCAGGCTCGCCGAGGTGAACCGGTCGGGGAGGTAGGCGCGCAGCCCGAACAGGTCGTGCTCGTCGGCACCGTACCCGTGGAGCAGCAGCAGGAGGTCGCGACCGGCGATCTCGTCGGGTGCTCCCGACCACAGCACGGCCGCGTCGTCGATCGTCAGCGCGGGGGGCATGCCGCCCATCCTGCCACCGAGCGGTGACAGCGTCAGATCTTGATCGGGAAGGTGAGCAGCACGGTGATGCCGACGATGTCGACCACCACCGCCAGGCCCAGCAGCGTGCGCGCGATCCAGGCCTTGATGTTGCGCTGGCTCATCGCGGTGAGGAACAGCACGAGGGCGAAGAGCACGGTCAGCAGCGAGTAGTTGTCGCCGCGCTGGTTGTTCTCGAGGGCCTCGGCGAACTTCGTGTCGGCGCGCTCCGAGAGCTCGGCGGCCTCGACCGTGCCCGGCGGCACGTACTCCTCGACCGTGAACGGCCCGTTCTCGACCATCCCGCCCTCCTGCCACGCGTCGAACGCGAGGGCGAAGTGCGGCGTGAACCTCTCCTGGATGTACCCGGCGAGCTCCTCATTCCCATCGGCGGTCGCGACGACCCACTGGGAGTAGATGCTCAGGTCGAACTGGCGCGCCGACCGCGCCTCGCCGTCGGCGCTCGCCGCCTGGATGCGGGCGGAGGAGGCCTGACTGAACGCGATCGACATCTCGCCGCCCCACTTCGACGCCTCGAAGCCGCACCACGCGGTGAGCACCGCGGTGACCGACAGGACGAAGACGGCGACGATGTCGCGGATCTGCTGCTCGCGCTTGCGGGACTTCTTCGACGGCTTCTTCGCGCCCGCGGGTGCGGCGGGTCCGGTGCCGGTGGCGGTGGTCGCCGAATCGGAATTCGACGGGGTGGTCATGGCGCTCCTTCGATCTGCCTGAGCAGAGTGTAGTACTGCGGTATACAGGGACCATGGCCGTACGCACCCCCGACCCCGAGCCCGCGGGCGACGAGCCCATCGGCCCGCCCTCGGGCAGCGCCTCAAACCCGGCGTGGCTCAGCGACATCGAGCTAACAGAGGCGCGTCGTCGCCTGCCGATGCTCTATGTCGAAGGTGTCCCGGTGCGCACCGACGGGGTCGGGCAGGTCACCCATGTCGGCATCCTGCTGCGCGCCACCCCGGTCGGCGAGATCACCCGCTCGGTCGTGTCGGGGCGCGTGCGCTACGGCGAGACGGTGCGCGATGCGCTGTTCCGTCACCTCGAGAACGATCTGGGCCCGATGGCGTTCCCGCAGCTCCCGCCCCAGCCCGTGCCGTTCACGGTGGCCGAGTACTTCCCCCTCCCGGGCGTCAGCGCTTTTCACGACGACCGCCAGCATGCCGTCTCGCTCGCCTTCGTCGTCCCGGTGACCGGCACCTGCCAGCCGCGCCAGGACGCGCTGGAGGTGACCTGGCTGACGCCGGAGGAAGCAGCATCCGACGCCCTGTCGGGCGAGATGGAAGGCGGCCGCGGCACGCTCGTGCGTCTCGCGCTCGCCAGCGTCGGCGCGCTGTCGTAGCCGGCCGCGCGCACGCGCTGCACGCCCAGATCGGCGCCCCGCGGCATCCGCTGGGCATGTGCTGTGACTGCGCGCGAAGATTCGGATGCCGCCACCGCGGCGTCTAGAGTTGAGCCACCCGACGCTTCCGTGTTGCGCGTCCGGGACCGGCTGTGCCGATGGAAGCGCCTCGAGCCCCGTCCCCCGCGGGGTCCATCCCCCATCGCGAACCGGAGACCCGGATGTCCGACACGTCATCGACCCCCTCGAACGACTCGAACGCGTTCGACGAACTGCTCGGCGGCACAGGCTCCGCCGGTTCCAGTGCGGCGCAGGGCTCGTTCACCACCGCCTTCCGCGGCTACGACAAGGACGAGGTCGACCGCGCGTTCAGCCAGATGTCGCAGAAGCTGCGGTCCGAAGGGCACACCGCGGGCCTCTTGCGCGCGCGGCTGCGCGACTTCGAGACGGCGACGGAGAAGTCGCTGCGCACGATCGAGGACCTGCGCGCCCAGCTGTCGGGTGCGACGCACACGCAGGCCGACGTGCAGCGTCTCGAGGGGGAGCTCTCGGCGGCGCAGGCACGCGCCGCCAACGCGCAGCAGCAGGTCGACGCGCTCACCGAGGAGCTCAGCGGCTCGGCGGTCGCCAGCGAGAGCAAGCAGCAGTTCGAGGAGATCCTGCGGGTCGCCGAGGACCAGGCGAGCGCCATCATCCGCAACGCGACCGTGCAGGCGGATCGCCTGCTCGAGGCGGCGCGCGAAGAAGGCGACAACCGCCGCGCCGAGGCGCAGGCCGACGCAGAGGCCACGGCCGCACGCGCGGAGCACGACGCCCAGCAGGCGCGCCTGCGGATCGACAC
>JAUHYM010000043.1 GCA_030426515.1 Actinomycetes bacterium | reverse complement strand
GGCGTCGAACGAGTCGGGCCAACTGGGGATCGAGATCCGCGAGGCCGTGCTGATGAACCGGCTGCGCACGGGCGCGGACTCGTTCTCGGTGCGCGACGGACTGCGCATCGCCACGATCGGCGGGGCGCGGGTTCTCGGGCGCGAGGCCGAGATCGGCTCGCTCGAACCGAGCAAGCTCGCCGACATCGCGCTGTGGCAGGTCGACACGGTCGAGCACGCCGGCATCCTCGACCCGGTCGCCGCCCTGGGCCTCGGAGCGATGCCGCCGCTGCGCCGTCTCTTCGTCGGCGGACGCCCCGTCGTCGTCGACGGGGAACTGGTGACCGCCGAGGAGCCGGTTCTGGCCGAAGGGGTGGCCGCGGCCTCGAAGGAGCTGGCCGAGCGCCTCTGAGACGCCATGGACATCACGAGCATCACCGCGTACCGCGTCGCGCACGACCGCAGCGACCTCGCGCTCGCTCCGGGCGAGACGGTGCTCGCCGGCGGGACCTGGCTGATGAGCGAACCGCAGCCGTACACCACCGGCTTCGTCGACCTGTCGGGGATGGCGTGGCCCGACATCGAAGTCAGCGACCGGGGCCTGCGCATCGGCGCGACCTGCACGATCGCGACCCTCGTCGCCTTCGCCGAGGGGCGTGGTGAGACCGCCCCGCCGTCGTCGTGGACCGCTCTGCCGCTCGCCGTCGAGGCCGCCAACGCACTTCTCGCGTCGTTCAAGATCTGGAACACGGCCACCGTCGGCGGAAACGTCTGCCGCGCGTATGCCGCTGCGGCGATGATTTCCTTCGCGGTGGCACTCGACGGCGTCGCGGTCGTCTGGGGCCCGGCCGGCGACGAACGACGGTTGCCGGTCGCCGACGTCCCCACCGGCAACGGCACGACCTCGCTCGCGCCGGGCGAGGTGCTCCGCGCGCTCGAGATCCCCGCCTCCGCGCTGCGGTCCACGGCACGCCTGCGCAAGATCGCGCTCGCCGAGCACGGCCGGTCCGGCGCGGTGGTCACCGGGCGAGTGGACCCCGACGGCGCCGCGGTGTTCGCGGCGACCGCCGCCACCCTTGTGCCTGTCGTCCGCAGGTTCGCCACGCTTCCCTCTGCCGACACGGTGACCGCCGCCTTCGCGGACGCGCCCGGGTACTACACCGACCCGCTCGGCGCGGCAGATTGGCGGCAGGCCGTCACCGTCGAGCTCGCGCGGCGCGTGCGCGCGGACCTTGCGATCGGAGGCGAGGCATGAGGTTCGAGGTCAACGGGACCCCGGTCGACGCCGCCCCCTCCCCCGGCCAGTGCGCGCGCACGCTGCTGCGCGAGCACGGGCACACCGAGGTGAAGAAGGGCTGCGACGCCGGTGACTGCGGCGCCTGCGCGGTGCTCCTCGACGGGCAGCCGGTGCACTCCTGCATCATCCCCGCCGTCCGGCTCGACGGGCGCTCGGTCACGACGGCGGCGGGCCTTGCCCCCGGCGACGACCTCCACCCGGTGCAGGAGCGCCTGGTGGAGGACTTCGGGTTCCAATGCGGGTTCTGCACCGCGGGCATGAGCGTGACCGCGTCCACCCTCACGGCAGCCGACATCCCGGATCTGGATCGCCGGATGAAGGGCAGTCTGTGCCGGTGCACCGGCTACCGCCCCATCCGCCAGGCGATCACCGAGGCCACCCTCGGGCCGGTGCGCGAGACGGGTCGGGCAGAGCCCGAGGGCGATACCGGCGACGGGGCGTCGGGTGTGGGCCGCTCGGTGCACCCGACGAATGCACGACGCATCGTGCAGGGTCTCGAGCCGTTCACCTTCGATGCGCCCGACCCGCCGGGCACTCTCGTCCTGCGCGTTCTCGGGTCACCTCATGCTCACGCGCGCATACGATCCATCGACACCACCGCGGCCCGCGGCATCCCGGGTGTGGTGGCCGTGTTCACGCACGAGGACGCTCCCGCGAAGCGGTTCTCGACAGCCCGCCACGAGCACCGCACCGACGACCCCGACGACACCCGCGTCCTCGACGACACGGTGCGCTTCGAGGGACAGCGCGTCGCAGCCGTGGTCGCCGAGAACGCCGCCGCCGCCGATGCCGCGCTCGCCCTCATCGACGTCGACTACGAGGTGCTCCCCGCCGTGTTCGACCCGGATGAGGCCCGCCGTCCGGGCGCCCCGCTGCTGCACCCGGACCGCACCCCGGACGACCGTGTCGCGGAGGCGGGCCGGAACGTCGTCGCCGACATCCATGCGGGTTCGCGCGACGATGCCGACCGTGCCCTCGCGGCGAGCGCCGTGACCGCCGGCGGCACCTGGCGCACCGGACGCGTCTCGCATGCGCAGCTCGAGACGCATGGGGCCGTCGGGTGGCGGGACGACGAGGGGCGTCTGGTCATCCGCTCGAGCACGCAGGTGCCGTTCCTCACCCGCGGCGAGCTGGCCCACCTGTTCGATCTGCCCGAGGAGCGGATCCGCGTGCACACCGCGCGTGTGGGCGGTGGGTTCGGCGGCAAGCAGGAGATCTTCACCGAGGACCTCGTCGCCCTCGCCGTTCTGCGCACCGGTCGTCCGGTGCGGTACGAGATGACCCGCGCGGAGGAGTTCCGGCGCACCTCGGTGCGGCATCCCTTCCGTGTGCGCGTCGAGCTCGGCGCGGATGCCGCCGGCGTGCTCACCGCGATGACCGTCGACGTGCTCAGCGACACCGGCGCCTACGGGAACCATGCGATCGGCGTGATGTTCCACGCGCTGTCCGAGTCGCTCGACGTCTACCGGTGCCCGACCAAGCGGGTCGATGCCGAGGTCGTGTACACGAACAACGTGCCCTCGGGTGCCTTTCGCGGGTACGGGCTGGGTCAGGTGATCCTGGGCGTCGAGTCGGCGATGGACATGCTCGCCGAGAAGCTCGGGATCGACCCGTTCGAACTGCGGCGGCGCAACATGGTCAGTGACGGCGACCCGCTCCACCCCGACGACCTGGTCTGGGGCAGCTACGGGCTCGACCAGTGTCTGGACCTGGCGCAGGACGCGCTGGCGCGCGGGAACGGCGCCGCTGCGCCCGACGGACCGCAGTGGCGCGTCGGCGAGGGCATGGCGGTCGCGATGATCGCCACCCTCGCGCCGCGCGGGCACATCTCGCACGCGGCGGCGGTGCTGCGGCCCGACGGCACCGTCGGCCTGCGCACGGGCACGGCCGAGTTCGGCAACGGCACCACGACGGTCCACCGCCAGATCGCGGCATCCGCCCTGGGCCTGCCGTTCGAGCGGATCGACCTGGTCACCGCCGACACCGATGCGGTCGCGCATGACACGGGCGCGTTCGCCTCGGCGGGCATCACCGTGGCCGGCAAGGCGCTGCACGCCGCCTGCCTGCAGCTGCGCGAGCGGATGCTGCGCGCTGCCGTCGCCGTTGCCGGCAGCGGCACAGCGGCAGCGGTTCCGACGCCCGACGGCATCCTCGTGGGCGACCGGCTGGTGTCCTTCGCCGAGCTGGTGGCCGCGGCCCCCGCCGACGAGAGCACCGCCGACGGCCTGATCGGCCGAGGCGAGGAGCACGGCGATCAGCGCTCCCTCGCGTTCAACGTGCACGCGGTGCGGGTGGCGGTGGACACCACGACCGGCACGGTCCGGATCCTCCAGTCCGTGCAGGCGGCCGACGCGGGCACCGTCCTGAACCCCGCGCAGTGCCGCGGCCAGGTCGAGGGGGGTGCGGCGCAGGGCATCGGCAGCGCACTCTACGAAGAGGTGCTCGTCGTCGACGGACGGGTCGCCAACCCCGCGTTCCGTCAGTACCGGGTGCCGCAGATGGGCGACATCCCCGACACCGAGGTGTACTTCGCCGACACCAGCGACGCACTGGGGCCGTTCGGCGCGAAGTCGATGAGCGAATCGCCCTACAACCCGGTCGCGCCCGCGATCGGCAACGCCATCGCCCGCGCGCTCGGCGCCCGCCCCTTCCGGCAGCCGTTCACCCGCGAGCGGGTCTGGCGCGTGGCGCAGGGCCTGACCGACCCCGACTGACGGGCGCTCCCCGTAGGCTGTGCCCGAGGAGGAGGCGCATGGACGGGGCATCCGACTCGCTCACCTCAGCGCTGAGCATCGTGCAGACCGTGCTGGAATACGCCGGCACGGTCGCCTTCGCGATCTCGGGAGCGGTCGCCGCCGGCCGCAAGAAGATGGACCTCGTCGGGGTCGTCGTCCTCGCCTGCATGGTCGGGGTCGGCGGGGGAACCCTGCGCGACCTGCTGCTGGGCACCACCCCCGTGTTCTGGGTCGAGAACCCCACGTTCCTGCTGGTCGCCGCTCTCACCGCGCTGGTCGTCGTGCCCCTCACGCGCACCGGCGCCCTCGACCTGCTGCACCGGTATCGGATCGTGCAGATCTCGGACGCCGCGGGCCTGGCGCTGTTCGTCGTCGTCGGCACCAACGTCGCGATCGCGGCCGGAGCGACGCCGGTCGCCGCGGCCATCGTCGGTGTCATCGCGGGCGTGGGCGGCGGCATCATCCGCGACATCCTCGCCAACGACATCCCCGAGGCGCTGCGCGGCGGCCAGTTCTACATCACCGCCGCGTTCGCGGGGGCGATCGCCTACGTGGTGCTGCTCGAGCTCGACGTCGCCCAGGTGATCGCGTTCTGGGTGCCGATCGTGATCATCCTGGCGGTGCGCATCGCATCGGTGCTGCTGGGCTGGGGCGTGCCGACGTTCCGCTACGGCGCCCCGCCCACCGAGCCGATCGGTCTGCCCGGCGACCCGAGCGACCCGCCTCGTCGCCCCTGACCACGGCGCCCCACCGCCCCGCGCCCGGCTCCCACGCAACGGACACACAACCGAAACACGACTGCGCCGTCGCAGGAAACGTGACAGCACTACCGTCGATCCGATCACTCCGGGATCCGCACCGATCCCGGTCTCGGATTCGAAGGGAAGCCAACCCGATGGCCACACACAGCAGAATGTCCCGCCGAGCCCGCACCCTCGCCATCGCCGCCGGCATCGCCGCGAGCGCTCTGGCCCTGGGTGCCTGCGCCTCCGGCGGCACCGACACCGCGGGCGACAGCGGCACCGACGAGGCCGCGTCGTACGGCGAGGTCAGCGTCCAGTACTCGTGGATCAAGAACGAGGAGTTCGCCGGCGAGTTCTACGCCTACGACAACGGCTACTACGACGAGGCCGGCTTCGAGAGCGTCGTCGGCATCGCCGGCCCCGACACGGGTGTCGCGAAGCTCCTGTCCGGCACGGTCCAGTTCGCGCTCAGCGACGCCGCGTCGGTCGGTGCCGCGGTCGCCGAGCAGGACGCCCCGCTGAAGATCATCGGCGCGACGTTCCAGAAGAACCCGTTCACGATCCTCTCGCTCACCGACGGCGGCAACATCGCCACCCCCGAGGACCTCATCGGCAAGAAGATCGGCGTGCAGGACTCCAACGCCTCGGTGTTCCAGGCGCTGCTGGCCGCGAACGGCATCAGCCCCGACGAGCTCGAGATCGTGCCGGTCGACTTCGACCCGACGCCGCTGATGAACGGCGACGTCGACGGGTTCATGGCGTACCTGACCAACGAGTCCATCACGGTCGAGATGTCCGGCTACGACGTCACCAACCTCGCCTATGCCGACAACGGCCTGCCGTACGTGGCCGAGACCTTCACGGTCACCGACCAGTACCTGGCCGAGAACCCCGAGCTGATCAAGGCGTTCCTGATCGCCGAGATCAAGGGCTGGTCGGATGTCTTCACCGAGCCGACCGACGCCACCGTCGAGATGGTCATCGAGCACTACAACGAGTCGGCCGCCGCGGGCGACCTGACCTTCGGCGACCTCGACCCCGACAAGACGGCTGCCGCGCTCGAGGCCGAGATGCTCCTCATCTCGACCGAGGAGACCGAGGCGAACGGCCTGTTCACCATCTCGGACGAGCTCAAGGAGCAGACCCTCGCGTCGCTGCTGGCCGCCGGCTGGGAGCTGAGCGCGGACGACCTGTTCGACACGACGATCATCGACGAGATCTACGCAGAGAACCCCGACCTCGTCGACTACCTCGGGTGATCACGGATCACCCATCATGACCGACATCCACAACACGGATGCCGCGGCCTCGGCGCCGGCGGCGGGGATCTCCTCGCCGCCGGCGCCGACCGGTGGAACCGGCATCCAGATCTCGGGTCTGAGCAAGACCTTCCCGCTGCGCGGCGGCAGCACCCTCACCGCCCTGCAGGACACCGACCTGCACACCGACCGCGGGTCGTTCCTCGCCCTTCTCGGGCCGTCGGGATGCGGCAAGTCGACGATTCTGCGCATCCTCGCCGCCCTCGACCACCCCACCACCGGCACCGCCGCGGTCGACGGCGAGAC
Organism: Actinomycetes bacterium; assembly: GCA_030426515.1. GTDB lineage: Bacteria > Actinomycetota > Actinomycetes > Actinomycetales > Microbacteriaceae > Microbacterium. Next base: position 8,254 of record JAUHYM010000043.1, on the reverse strand, counting down.
GCCCGACCAGATGCGGGCCAAGAGCGAGCTGGGGATCGCGTTCCAGGATCACGCGCTGCTGCCCTGGCGCAGCATCCGCAAGAACATCGAGCTGCCGTTCGAGGTCGCCGGCCGCAAGGTCGACAAGGAGTACGTGCAGGACCTCATCGACCTGGTCGGGCTGCACGACTTCGCGAACGCCAAGCCCTCGCAGCTGTCGGGCGGCATGCGTCAGCGCGCCTCGATCGCCCGCGCGCTCGTGCTCAAGCCCTCGGTGCTGCTGCTCGACGAGCCCTTCGGCGCCCTCGACGACATGACCCGGCAGAACCTCAACCTCGAGCTGCTGCGCATCTGGACCGAGAAGCCCGCGACGACGCTGCTGGTCACCCACGGCATCAGCGAGGCGATCTTCCTCGCCGACCGCGTCGCCGTCATGTCGCCGCGGCCGGGCCGGATCAAGGAGATCATCGACATCGACCTGCCGCGCCCGCGCACGCCCGACATGATGCGCTCGCCCGAGTTCCACGCCTACGTCGACCGGGCCTCCGAGCTGCTGTTCGGCACCGACGGGCGCTCCGAGGCGGAGGCCTGACCGTGACGCGGCGACGCATCCCGGGCTGGGCGTCGGCGATCATCGGCGCGGTCGCGCTGATCGCGGCCTGGTGGATCCTGGCGCTGACGGTCTTCCCGCCCGACGAGGGCACCACCTTCACGCCCGTGCCGACCCCGCTGGCCGTGTTCCAGTGGCTGTTCGTCGACGGCAACATCGCCGGCGCCTGGAACGTGTTCCAGCCCACGATCGCCGCCGCGGGCATCGGATACCTGTGGGGCAACGGCATCGCCCTGTTCCTCGCGGCGTTCGTGCTCGTGTTCCCCCGGCTCGAGACGCTCATCACGCAGATCGCCGTGGTCACGTACTGTCTGCCGATCGTCGCGGTCGGCGGTATCTCGGTCGTCGTGCTCGGCGGGGCGAAGAACCCCGGCGAGCCCTCGGCGACCGCGATCTTCCTCGCGGCGCTGGTGTGCGTGTTCACCACCGTGGTCAGCGCGATCCTCGGCTTCAAGTCGGCCGACAAGGCCTCGCTCGACGTCGTGCGCGTCTACGGCGGCGGGGCATGGACGCAGCTGTACAAGGTCCGGCTCATCGCCGCGCTGCCGGCGATCTTCAACGCCCTGCAGATCGCGGTGCCGACCGCGTTCCTGGGCGCCGTCCTCGGTGAGTACCTCGGCGCGATCACCGCCGGGGTCGGGCCCACCCTCATCCGCCTGCAGGGCCAGCTCGACTCGGCCGGCGTCTGGTCAGTGTTCCTGCTGACCGCGGCGATCGCGCTCGTCGCGTACGGCCTCGTCGGCCTCGTCATCCGTCTGATCACCCCGTGGGTTGCAGGGAGCGCCGCCCGATGAGCAGAAAAGAAGACGTCATCGACACCGTCACCGCGCCGCCGTCGCCGACCGTGCAGGTCGCGATCTCGGCCGACCCCGCCGCGCAGGCGAAGATCCGCGCCGATCGCCGTCGCGCCCTGAGCAAGGCGCTGGGGCGCTCGCTCGGCAACGCCGGGATCACCCTCGGCGTCCTGCTGCTGCTGTGGCAGGCGGTCGTGAGCCTCACCGGCATCTCGCCGTACGTCGCCAAGGGTCCGGTCGACGTGTGGCAGTACCTGTTCGTGGGTGAGGATGCCGCGGCGCACCGCGCCGAGATGGCACCCCTCCTCGCGCAGACCCTCGCGGACTCGGCTCTCGGGTTCGTGGTCGGCATGATCGTCGCGATCGTGCTCGCGGTGCTGTTCAGCATCTCGCGCTCGGTCGAGGCGGGCGTCATGCCGCTCGTGCTGCTGCTGCGCACCATCCCACTCGTGGCCATCGCCCCCGTCATCCTGCTCATCACGGGACGCGGCACGACAGCATCCGTCGCCGTGATCGGAACCATCGTCGTGCTCTTCCCGGCGCTGGCCAACGTGCTGTTCGGCCTGAACCGCGCCAGCCAGCAGAGCCTCGACGTCGTGCACGTGTTCGGCGGCGGGCGCCTTACGGCGATGCGCAAGGTGAACCTGCCCGGGGCCCTGCCCAGCGTGTTCGCCGCCGCCCGCGTCTCGGTGCCCGGCGCCGTCACCGGCGCGCTGCTGGCGGAGTGGCTGTCGACCGGGACGGGCATCGGCGGATCGATCCTCAAGTTCAGCGCTCAGGCGCAGTTCACCCAGCTGTGGACCTCGATCGCCCTGATCACCGTCATCACGCTCGTGCTGTACAACCTGGTGCAGATCGCCGAGAACATCGTCCTGGCCCGCATGGCGATGACCACCTCGTAGGGTGGCGCGGCGGTCGAGCGGCACCATCTTCGGAGAATCACGCCAGATGCGCACGATATCGTCGGAATCGTGCGAAGTTCGTGAGATTCTCCGAAGATGACACCTGAGCGAGAGCAACCGGCAGGCGAGCCGGCAGAGGTCGACGAGCAGCCGTTCATCGAGGCGACCACCGAGGCGCGCTCACGCTACGGCCGCTTCAACCTCGCCGTCGTCGGCGGCACCGGCGTCGGCAAGTCGTCGCTGGTCAACGCGGTCTTCGGGCGCGACCTTGCGAAGGTCGGCAAGGGTCTGCCGGTCACGCGCGGCGTGCACTACTACCACGACGACTCGCTGGGCATCTGGGACCTCGAGGGGTTCGAGATCGGCTCGAGCGCGACACCCGCCGAGATCCTGCGCGGGCATCTCGCGACGATCCGCAAACGCCCCGCGAGCGAGCAGATCTCGGTGGTCTGGTACTGCGTCCTCTCGCACGCCGACCGGCTCACCGCCCCCGACATCGCGATGATCCAGGAGCTGGATGCCGCCGGGCTCCCCGTCATCCTCGTGCTCACCAAGGTCGACTGGACGAAGAACCCCGTCACCGGCAAGCGCACGCCGCCGAAGGACACCGCGGAGTTCCGAGCCTGGCTCGAGAACCCCGTCGACGCGCACGGGCATCCGATCACCATCCCGTTCGAGCGGGTCTCTCTCACCTCGGTCCGCGACAGGCAGGGAAAGGGCACGGGGCATGGGCTCGGTGAATTAGTCGCCGAGACCCTCGCACTCTCGCCCGAAGACGCGAAGGACGCGTTTCGCATCGCCCAGCGACTCAACCTCCCGTGGAAGCGCGAGATGGCCCGACCGATCATCAGCGCCGCCGCCTCGGCCGCAGCAGCCACCGCGGCCGTCCCGATTCCGATTGCGGATGCCACCGTTCTGGCGCCGATCCAGATGACGATGATGGGGCGGATCGCCACCATCTACGACCTCGAGCTGAAGACGATGCTCTCGGCGGGCGCGCTGGCGCAGCTGGGCGTTCAGATGACCGGGCAGGCGCTGGCCCGCAGCTTCCTCAAGCTGATCCCGGGCGCGGGAAGCGCGGTCAACGCGAGCGTCGCGTTCGCGCTCACCGCCGCGACCGGCGAGGGGTGGCTCCGCTTGTGCGAGCAGGTGCACACCGGCAAGCTCGACCCATCGAAGGTCGCCGGCGCCTGGGGCGACTTCGTGCCCGGGTTCCTCGATGTCATGCGCAAGATCGCCGAGCAGCGCGTCACGAAGCGCTGACGCTGATTCGCCCGCTCTCGGCACGGTCGACGCCTTTCGGTGGCCGCGGCATCCACCATGGACCCATGAGGGACGAGAAGCATCGCGCCGCGGATCAGCGCCGGGCGGACGGCGACAACGAGGGCCCGGTTGAGGAAGAGCTGGAGGCCGAGTTCGAGGATGTCGTCGGCGAGGGCGCGGAGCGCCTGCACCGCACGTTCCGCGCGACGCTGGTGACCGGGTTCCTCGGCGGCATCGAGGTGGGTGTGGGCGTCCTCGCCTACATCGGCGTCCTCTACGAGACCGGCGATCAGCTGCTGGCCGGCCTGGCCTTCAGCGTCGGACTCATCGCGCTGCTCATGGCCCACAGCGAGCTGTTCACCGAGAACTTCCTCATGCCGATCGCCGCGCTCATCGCGCGTGAGGGCACCTGGGTGCAACTGGCCAAGCTGTGGGGAGGGACGCTGGCTGCGAACCTCGCCGGCGGGTGGATCGTGATGGGGATCCTGGTGCTGGCGTTCCCCGACTGGCACGAGACCCTCGCCGACACCGCCCACCACTTCATCGATGCGCCGCTGAGCGCGGAGTTCGCGGCGCTCGCGCTGCTGGGTGGCGCGATCATCACCCTGATGACGCGCATGCAGGAGGGCACCGAGTCCATGCCGGCGAAGCTCGCCGCCGCGGTGATGGGCGGGTTCCTGCTGGCCGGGTTCCAGCTGTTCCACTCGATCCTCGACTCGCTGTTCGCGTTCGGAGCGATCCTCAGCGGCGCCGACATCACCTACCTCGACTGGCTGCTCTGGTTCCTGCCCGTGCTGGCGCTGAACCTGCTGGGCGGCCTGCTGCTGGTCACGGTGCTGCGGATCGTGCGCACCGGCGAGCTCTTCCAGCTCCGCCGCCGCAACCTCGCCGAGTGAGCGGATAGCCTGAGCCGGTGCATCCGCCGATCGCGCCCTTCGAGACCGGGATGCTGGCACGCCCCGGCGGTGCCGCCCTGTACTGGGAGACCAGCGGCAGCCCCGCGGGACGCGCCGTGCTCTACCTGCACGGCGGGCCCGGCGGCGGGCTCGGACGCGGGGGCTACCGCCGCCGATTCGACCCGGATCGGCACCTCATCGTCGGGCTCGACCAGCGCGGATGCGGCCGGTCGCTGCCCTGGGCGATCGACGACCTCGACCACCTCGACCAGAACACGACCGACGTGCTCATCGACGACCTCGAAGCGCTGCGCGAGCACCTCGGAATCGACCGCTGGACGCTGCACGGAGTCAGCTGGGGCTCGACCCTCGCGCTCGCCTACGCCCTCGCGCATCCGCAGCGGGTCGATGCGCTGCTGCTGGCTGCCGTCACCACCGGCGGCCGTGCCGAGATCGACTGGATCACCGAGGGTGTGGGGCGCATCTTCCCCGAGGCGTGGGCCGAGCTTGCGGCATCCGTCCCGCCGGGTGAACGGGTCGTCGAGGCGTACGCGCGGATGCTGCGCGCCACCGACCCTGCCGTGCGCACCGCGGCCGCCGAGCGGTGGGATGCCTGGGAGTCGGCGCACATCTCGCTCGACCCGGCCTGGGCGCCAGGTCCCTACCGCGACGATCCCCGCGATCGCGAGAACTTCGCCACGCTGGTCACGCACTACTGGGCGCACGACTGCTTCCTGCCGGGGCAGCGCTCGGTGCTCGCGCGGGCGGGTGAGCTCACCGGCATCCCCGGCTTCCTGTTCCACGGGCGGCGCGACATCTCGGGTCCCGTCATCACCCCGTGGGAGCTGCACCGGCGGTGGCCGGGCAGCACGCTCACCGTCGTCGAGCACGAGGGGCACGGCGGAACCGACATGATGGAGCTCGTCGCGCAGACCGCCAACGCGCTCGACGTCTGAGCGGGCGGAGGTCTACCGGCTACGCGGGCTCGGCGGCCAGGTGCAGCACCGACTCGGCGAGGGCGCGGATGCCGCGGGCGACGTCGGCGACCGAGACATCTTCGTCGGGGTGATGGCTGATGCCGTCGGGGTTGCGCAGGAACAGCATCCCCACGTCGGCGATCGAGCCGATCGCCATGCCGTCGTGCCCGGCCGGGCTGAACAGCGTCGCGGCGGCGTCTGCGCCCTTCTCGAGCGTCGAGACGATGCCCTCGCGCACGACGTCCTGGAACAGCGGTGCGCAGAAGACGGCGGGGGCGTCGTGCACCTCGCGGGCATGCCAGCGCAGCCGGCGGCGGCCCATGATCTCGTCGAGGTCGGCGGTGATCGCCCGCCACACCTCGTCGCGGCCGCCGTCGAACTCGCCGCGCAGGTCGAGGCTGAAGCGGGCCTCGCCGGGCACGACGTTCATCGCTCCCGGGAACGCCTCGAGCTGGCCGACCGTGCCCACGATGTGATGCTCGGCCCGGCAGATCCGCTCGACCGCGAGCGCTGCCTCGCTCGCGCCGAGCAGCGCGTCGCGGCGCATGTCGTACGGGGTGCCGCCGGCGTGACGGGCCTCGCCCTCGACGACGAGCTGGAAGCGTCGAGCCCCGGCGATCGACGAGACGACCGCGAGCGACTCACCGCGCCGATCCAGCTCAGGTCCCTGCTCGATGTGCGCCTCGAGGTAGCCGACGAGCTCCTCGGGGCTGCGGGCCGCCTCGCCGAGGCGGCCCGGGTCCAGACCGAACTCGAGGAACGCCTCGCGCAGGGTCGTCCCGTGCTCGTCGGTGAGCCCCCACCAGGCGTCCTCCCACTCGCCGGCGACCGCCGACGACCCCAGCAGCGCCTTGCCGAAGCGGGTGCCCTCCTCATCCGAGAACGCGATCACCTCGAGCGCGAAGGGCAGCGGCGGCATGCCGGGCTCATGCAGCAGGCGCACGACCTCGAGGCCCATGAGCACGCCCACGATGCCGTCGTAGCGCCCGGCATCCAGGACCGTGTCGAGGTGCGACCCGATCATCAGCGCCTTCTGGTCGGGGTCGCCACAGCGCCCGATCTGGTTGCCGGCGGCATCCTGGCGGGTCGCCATGCCCGCCTCGCGCATCCACTCGGCGGCGAGCCGGTTGACCCGGGCGTGCTCGGGTGAGAGATAGACGCGCTCGATCTCGCCGGGTGTGGCGGTGACGGTGGCGAGCTCGTCGCAGCGCGCCATGGCCCGGCGCGCGGCGGCGGCGATGCGGTCGGGCGAGACGTTCAGACGTGCGGCCGGCACTGGTCAGGCCTCCCCCGCGGCGCCGTCCTCGACCGGCGCAGCAGCCGCGTACACGTCGAGTGCCGCCTCGACGCCGCCGCCGGCGGGCACCGAGGCCCCGAACCGGCGCAGCACCGCCTCGAGCGAGGCGAGGGTGACCAGCACGGCGTCCTTGCGGGCGTTGAAGCCCATCGTCCCGATGCGCCACACGCGCCCGTGAAGCGGCCCGAACGAGGTGCCGATCTCGATCCCGAAGTCCTCGAGCATCGCCTGCCGGGCCGCATCGCCCGCGACCCCGTCGGGGATCTCGACGGCGACCACGTTGCTCATCTTGTGCGACACGTCGCCGAAGACCACCAGGCCCAGCGCCTGCACGCCGGCGAGCATCGCGGCCCCCGCGAGCCGGTGCCGCTCGATGACGGCATCCCGCCCTTCGAGCAGCAGCACACGGGCGCACTCGCGCGACGCGTACAGCATCGAGGTGGCCTCGGTGTGGTGGTTCAGCCGACGCGGACCCCAGTAGTCGAGGATCATGCCGAGGTCGAAGTAGTTCGAGCGGACGAAGTCCGGGGCGCTCGGGTCGCCGGGTTCGCGGATGCCGGCCTCGATCTTCTTGCGGGACTGGATCACCTCGACCGCACGATCGCTCAGGGTGATCGGCGACGACCCGCTCGGGCCGCCGAGGCACTTCTGCAGGCCGGCGGTGGCGGCATCCAGACCCCAGGCATCCGCCTCGAAGGGATTGCCGCCCAGGCTCGCGGTGGCATCCGAGTAGAACAGCACGCCGTGCTTCTGGCAGATCGCGCCGACCTCGTCGAGCGGCTGGTTCATCGTCGTCGACGTGTCGCCCTGCACCAACGCCAGCAGGTGCGGCTTCACGCGCACGATCGCCTCATCGATCTGCGCGGGCGTGAACACCTGCCCCCAGGGCACCTCGATGGTGTGGACCTCGGCCATCGCCCGCTCCGCGATCTCGGCGAGAAGGTGCCCGAAGCGGCCGAACACGGGCACGAGGACGCGGTCGCCGGGGCGCACGAGTGAGACGATCGCGGCCTCGATCCCCGCGCGGCTGGTGCCGTCGACGAGCAGCGTCGCGTCGTTGTCGGTGGCCCACACCTGGCGGTACAGCGCCTGCGTCTCGGCCATCGCGCCGGTCATGAACGGGTCGTACTGGCCGACGAGCTCGGTCGACATCGCGCGCAGGACGCTGGGGTAGGCGCTGATCGGGCCTGGGCCCATGAGCAGGCGCGCGGGCGGGTCGATCGGTCCGGGGATGCCGGTGGTCATCGGGAGCCTCCGCTCGGGGTCGTCGGGATAGAGGTGGCGGCGGTCGTCGGGGTCGCGGTCGCGGCGGTCGTCGGGGTCGCGGCGGTCGCCGGGGTCGCGGCGGTCGTCGGGGTCGGGTGCACCGCGGCCCGTGCCGCCGAGGGAACACGTTGGCGTCGAGGGAACACCTTCGCGGCGTCGCCGGCGTGTGCCCTCGGCGCGACGATGTGCCCTCGGGCGCGACGGGCGGGGGCGGGGCGCGCGAGGGCGGGGCGCGCGAGGGCGGGGCGCGCGAGGGCGGGGCGCGCGAGG
>JAUHYM010000042.1 GCA_030426515.1 Actinomycetes bacterium | reverse complement strand
ATCACCGTCGAAGGCGACCTCAAGCCGGGCGTCACCGCGAAGGACATCATCCTCGCGGTCATCGCCAAGATCGGCACCAACGGCGGACAGGGCTATGTGCTCGAGTACCGCGGCAGTGCGATCCGCGCCCTCTCGATGGAGGGCCGCATGACCATCTGCAATATGTCGATCGAGGCGGGCGCGCGGGCCGGCATGGTCGCGCCGGACGAGACCACCTTCGCCTACCTGAAGGGTCGCGACCACGCCCCCGACGGGGACGACTGGGACGAGGCGGTCGCCCACTGGCGGACGCTGCCGACGGACGAGGGTGCGGTCTACGACGCCGAGGTGTTCATCGACGCCAACGAGCTCGAGCCGTTCGTCACCTGGGGCACCAACCCGGGGCAGGGCGTGTCGCTGTCGGACGTCGTCCCGGCGCCGGACTCGTTCACCGACCCGAACGAGAAGGCGGCCGCAGAGCGTGCGCTCGAGTACATGGACCTGATCCCCGGCACGCCGCTGAAGGACGTCGCGGTCGACGCCGTGTTCATGGGCTCGTGCACCAACAGCCGCATCGAGGACCTGCGTGCGTTCGCCTCGGTCATCGAGGGGCGCACCAAGGCCGAGGGCGTGCGCGTGATGGTCGTTCCCGGCTCCGCACGCGTCCGGCTGGAGGCGGAGGCAGAGGGCCTCGACAAGATCATCACCGCATTCGGCGCCGAGTGGCGCTTCGCGGGCTGCTCGATGTGTCTGGGCATGAATCCCGACCAGCTCGCCCCCGGAGAGCGCTGCGCCTCGACGAGCAACCGCAACTTCGAGGGACGCCAGGGCAAGGGCGGGCGCACGCACCTCGTGTCGCCGCTGGTGGCCGCGGCCACCGCGGTGCGGGGCACGCTCTCGAGCCCGAGCGATCTGGAGCCGCGGGTCGATGCGGCCGCAGCCGTGAGCGGAGGACAGGTCTGATGGAGAAGTTCACCACCCACACCGGCATCGCCGCCCCGCTGCGCCGCTCGGCGGTCGACACCGACCAGATCATCCCCGCCGTCTACCTCAAGCGGGTGACGAAGACCGGATTCCACGACGCGCTGTTCGCGAACTGGCGGCAGGACCCGGACTTCATCCTCAACCAGGACGCGTTCGCGACGGCCTCCATCCTGGTCGCCGGGCCGGACTTCGGCACCGGCTCCAGCCGCGAGCACGCCGTCTGGGCGCTGCGCGACTACGGCTTCAAGGTCGTGCTGAGCACGAAATTCGCCGACATCTTCCGGGGCAACTCCGGCAAGCAGGGCCTGCTCACCGGCGTGATCTCCGAAGCCGACCTCGAGCGGATCTGGGCGGCGATCGAGGCCGAGCCGGGCGTGGAGATGACGGTCGACCTCGAGGCGCGCGTTGCGACTCTCGGCGATCTCCGAGTCGACTTCGACGTCGACGATTACACTAGGTGGCGGCTCCTCGAAGGGCTCGACGACATCGGGCTGACGCTGCGCAACGAAGACGCTATCGCGCAGTTCGAGGCCCGCCGTGAGGGATGGCGGCCGCGGACACTTCCCGTCCGCTGACCGGATCCCCGCCCCACCGGGCGGCGCGATCAGCCACTCTCGACAAGCGAATGAGGTCAAACGGATGAACACTCTCCTCGGCGGTGCAGGGGCCACGACATCGTCCCCGGGGCGGTCGATGCCCGACCAGCTGGGCGAGACGCTCGCCATCCGCGGCGGCAGGCCGCTGTCCGGGCGGGTCGAGGTCAAGGGTGCGAAGAACCTCGCCACCAAGGCGATGGTCGCAGCCCTCCTCGGCCACGGCACGAGCGTGCTGCGCGACGTTCCCGAGATCTCGGATGTGAACGTCGTGCGCTCCCTCCTGGAGGTGCACGGTGTGACGGTGACCGAGGGGGACGAAGCGGGCTCGCTCGTGTTCGACCCGAGTGGCGCGGTCTCGGCGCACTTCGAGGAGATCGACGCGCACGCCGGCGCGTCCCGCATCCCGATCCTCTTCTGCGGTCCGCTGCTCCACCTCCTCGGTCAGGCGTTCATCCCCGACCTCGGCGGCTGCCGCATCGGGGACCGCCCGATCAACTTCCACCTCGACGCGCTGCGCCACTTCGGCGCCGTCGTCGAGAAGCTGCCCAGCGGCATCCGCCTGTCGGCCCCCGACGGGCTGCGCGGCGCCGACATCTCGCTGCCGTACCCGAGCGTGGGGGCCACCGAGCAGGTGCTGCTGACCGCGGTGCGCGCCAAGGGCGTGACCGAACTGCGCAACGCCGCCATCGAGCCCGAGATCATGGACCTGATCGCGGTGCTGCAGAAGATGGGCGCGATCATCTCCTATGAGCCCAACCGCGTCATCCTCATCGAGGGCGTGGACCACCTCGAGGGCTACGACCACCGCTGCATCTTCGATCGCAACGAGGCGGCCTCCTGGGCGTGCGCGGCGCTCGCCACCGACGGCGACATCTTCGTCGGCGGTGCCAAGCAGCAGGAGATGCTCACCTTCCTCAACGTCTTCCGCAAGGTCGGCGGCGCGTTCGACGTCCGCGAGGACGGCATCCGCTTCCGCCGCGGCGGCACGCTGAAGCCGGTCGTCGTCGAGACCGACGTCCACCCCGGATTCATGACCGACTGGCAGCAGCCGCTCATCGTCGCCCTCACGCAGGCCGATGGCGAGTCGATCGTGCACGAGACCGTGTACGAGAACCGGTTCGGGTTCACCCAGGCCCTCAACAAGATGGGCGCCGACATCGTCGTGCACCCGCACGGGCTGGACCGCGGGCCGCGCCGGGTGCCCCGGCGCGAGCTCGAGCAGGCCGCCGTCATCAACGGGCCGACACCGCTGCACGGCGCAGAGATCGTCGTCCCCGATCTGCGGGGCGGCTACAGCCATGTGATCGCGGCGCTGGCAGCCCAGGGCGAGTCGCTGGTGAGCAACGTCGGGATCATCCAGCGCGGGTACGAGAAGCTCTTCTCGAAGCTGGACGTGCTCGGCGCGGACTTCGACGTCGTGCGGTGACGGTGACGCCTACGTCCCGCCGGCGCGCGTCGGCCGAGAAGCGCCGCCCGAGTGTCTTCTGGCCGCTCGCGTGCGTCGTCGTGCCCGCCGTCGGCGTGCTCGCCCGGATCGAGATCGAGGGCGGCGAGAACCTCCCCGTCGACGGCCCGTACGTGCTCGCCCCCAACCACTACAGCGAGATCGATCCGCTGATCATCGCCGTCGCGACGTGGCGGATGGGGCGCGCGCCGCGCTTCATGGCCAAGGAGAGCCTGTTCCGGGTGCCCGTCCTCGGCTGGGCGCTGCGGGCGACCGGCATGATCCCCGTCGCCCGCGCCTCCACCAGCGGCACCGCGCGGCAGACCCTGGATGCTGCAGAGGCGCTGACCACCGGCGGGCGCGGCGTGATCGTGTACCCGGAGGGCACTCTCACGCGGGACCCCGACCTGTGGCCGATGCGCGGCAAGACCGGAGCGGTGCGCCTGGCGCTCGAAGCCGACGTCCCCGTGATCCCCGTGGCCCACTGGGGCGTGCAGAAGATCATGCCCCGCTACGGCAAGGGCCTCAGCCTGTGGCCGCCGCGCAAGCGCGTGCGTGTGCGGGTCGGCGAGCCGGTGGACCTGTCCGCGCATCGCGGGGCCGATGGCAGGCCCGCATCGCTGAATGCGGCGACGACCGTCGTGATGGATCGCATCGCCGCGCTGCTCGGCGAGCTCCGCGACGCGCAGCCGCCCGCTCAGCGCTGGGACCCGGCCGCGCACCAGCAGAAGGAGACGGGCCGCTTTGAGTCGTAGGAACACCGCGCTCCCACGGGTCGCCGTCATCGGGGCCGGCAGCTGGGGCACCACGTTCGGCAAGATTCTCGCCGACGGCGGTGCGCACGTGACCATGTGGGCGCGCCGACCCGAGCTCGCGCTCGAGATCTCGGAGGCCAAGCGGAACAGCCGCTACCTGCCCGGCATCAACCTGCCGCGCGAGATGACCGCCACCTCGCACCTTTCGGAGGCGCTCGAGGGTGCCGAGCAGGTGTACCTGTCGATCCCCAGTCAGTCGGCACGGCAGAACCTCAAGGCGGTGCGGCCCCTCATCGCCGCATCCGACGTTCCCGTGGTCTCGCTGATGAAGGGCGTCGAGAAGCGCACCGGCATGCGCATGAGCGAGGTCATGGCGCAGGAGCTGCACATCGACCCGGCCCGCATCGCCGTCGCGTCCGGTCCGAACCTCGCGCTCGAGATCGCCCGCGAGCAGCCGACCGCGGCCGTCGTCTCGTCGACGAGCGAAGAGACGGCGAACGCCGTGGCGCGGCGGGCGCGCAACGGCTACTTCCGCAGCTTCGTGAACACCGATGTGATCGGCACCGAATTCGGCGGGGTGCTCAAGAACCTCATCGCGGTGGCGATCGGCATCGTCGACGGCGTCGGGTACGGCGAGAACACGAAAGCCTCGATCATCACACGCGGACTCGTGGAGATGACCGACTTCGCGGTCGCGCAGGGCGCGCAGTCCGAGACGCTGCAGGGTCTCGCAGGCCTCGGCGACCTCATTGCGACCTGCCAGTCACCGCTGAGTCGAAACAACACGGCGGGTCGCCTGCTCGGACAGGGCTACAGCTTTCAGGATGTCGTCAAGCAGATGCAGCAGACCGCCGAGGGCCTGGCGTCGGTGGCGCCGATCCTCAGCCTGGCGAAGGACGCGGGCGTCGAGATGCCCATCGTCGAGCAGGTCAAGATGGTGCTCGATGGCACGATGGACCCGCGCGATATCGCTCCGCACCTGACGACCGACGACGATGAGCCGAAGGGCGAGAGGACGAGCAATGGGCAAGACAGCGGTGGCGGTGCTCTTTGGCGGTCGATCCAGCGAGCACTCGATCAGCTCCGCAACGGCGGGGGGAGTGCTGCAGGCGATCGACCGTGACCGCTTCCGGGTGATTCCGATCGGCATCACCCGCGACGGCGTGTACGTGCTCGAGGACGACGACCCCGCGAAGTTCGCGCTGAACCCCGAGCAGCTGCCCGAGGTGGTCGACAACGGGACCCGCATCATGTGGCCCGAGTCCGCACGCACCCGCGAGCTGCGGGTCACGGATGCCGCCGGTGAGCGCTCGCTCGGCGACGTCGACGTCGTCCTGCCCATCCTGCACGGACGGTTCGGCGAGGACGGCACCGTCCAGGGGTTCCTCGAGCTGCTCGACCTGCCGTATGCGGGTGCCGGTGTGCTGATGTCCGCCATCGGGATGGACAAGCACACGACCAAGAGCGTGCTGAAGGCGGCCGGTGTGCCGGTTGTCCCCTGGGTGCGGGTCACCGAGCCCGAGTGGCGGCGCGACCGCGCCGAGCGGGAGCGTCGGATGCGCGCGCTCGGTCTGCCCGTGTTCGTGAAGCCTGCGCGCGCAGGCAGCAGCGTCGGTGTGTCGAAGGTGACCGACTGGTCGCAGCTGGACGCGGCGCTCTCCGAGGCGTTCGCCGAGGACCGCACGGTGCTCGTCGAGCAGGCTGTCGTGGGGCGGGAGCTGGAGTGCGGTGTGCTCGAGGGGCGCGACGGGGGACCGCCGCGCGTGAGCGTCGCGGGCGAGATCGAGATCACGGGGCGGGACTTCTACGACTTCGAGGCGAAGTACCTCGACGCACCGGGCATCGACCTGGTGTGCCCGGCGTCTCTCGGCGACGGCGAGCTGGCCGAGATGCAGCGCGTCGCCGCGCGCGCCTTCGAGGCGGTGGGAGGCGAGGGCCTCGCGCGGGTCGACTTCTTCTTCACCGGCACCGAGTTCTTCGTCAACGAGGTGAACACGATGCCGGGGTTCACCCCGATCTCGATGTTCCCCAAGTGCTGGGTGGCCACCGGGATGAGCTATCCCGAGCTGATCTCCGACCTCATCGACGGGGCGCTGGCGCGCGCCGCCTGACGCGGGCGAGCACTCACGGCAGCAGGGTCTCCGTCGACGTGCACTCCGCCGTCTTCGGCATGAGCGAGACGATCGGCCCGAGCGCCGTGAGCACGTCGTTCGGCGAGACGATCTCGTTGTCGACGAACACCTGCACCGCCGGCTCGCGACCATAGCTGGTGACCAGATAGCGCGGCGCCTCGGACTCGTCGACGATCCAGTCCACGCCCCCCAGCGTGATGCAGCGGGCCTCGGTCGGTCCGGGGGGAGTCACTCCGCACACCAGCAGCGCCGCGTCCCCCCACGCCCCGGTGGCCTGCGCGTCCGTCCAGCGCCGATCCTGTCCCGCCAGGACGTCGGGCAGGCGCACGGTGACCTCTGCGCACAGCGGATCGTTGGCGTCTGGGCCGGGGTCCAGCGACACGGTGGAACTGCATCCGATCAGCGCTGCGCCCAGGACGCCGAGGGCGAGCAGAGCGGAGACACGGCGGTGCATCCCCCCAGGCTAACCCCGGCCGATGGGGTCCGCCGACGCGACTACCGTGGAGGAATGCGCGACGACGACCCCGCGGTGGGCGACCTCAGCGAGAGCGCGGTTCTCGCCCGCATCCTGTCGCGGGTCGGGGCCGCGCCCGAGGCGATCGTGGGCCCTGGCGACGATGCGGCGGTGCTGCGTGATGCCGGTCCGGTCGTCGCGACCACCGACACACTCGTGCACGGGCCCGACTTCCGCCTCGCCTGGTCGAGCGGCTTCGACCTGGGGTGGAAGGCGGCAGCGGTCAACCTCGCCGACATCGCGGCGATGGGCGCCCGCCCGACCGCGCTTCTCGTGGCGCTCACCATGCCCGACGACACGCGGATCGGATTCGTCGAGGCGCTCGCGGAAGGCCTGCGCGCCGCCTGCGACTCGCTCGCACCCGGGTGTGCGGTCGCCGGCGGAGATCTCACCGTCTCGCCCACGCTGACCGTGGCTGTCACGGCGCTGGGCAGCCTCGACGGACGACCGGCGGTGCGCCGCAGCGAAGCCCGGGCGGGGGACACCGTCGCGCTCGCCGGCGACGCCGGCGTCGCCGCGCGGGGACTCGCCGTGCTGTTCGATCGATTCCGGGATGCCGCGGGGACCCCGGTCGCCGTCGACCGGTCGCTGCTCGACGCGGCCGAGCAGACAGCCCTGGACCGGCAGCTGAGACCGGAGCCTCCCCTCGCGGCCGGTGTCGCGGCGGCCCGCGCCGGAGCGACCGCGATGATGGACGTGAGCGACGGTCTCGCGCTCGACGCGGGGCGGCTCGCCGCGGCATCCGGTGTCGGACTCGATCTCGACACGGAGATGATCGGCGGCGACCCCCGCTGGAGCATCTCGGGCGGCGAGGACCACGCCCTGCTGGCGACCTTCCCCCCAGGCGACCGCCTGCCGAGCGCGTTCCGGCCGATCGGGCGGGTGCGTGCGGCCGATGGTGTGCCTGTGCGGGTCGACGGTCGCCCCCACCGCGGTCGCGGCGGGTGGGACCCGTACCGCGACTGGGACGCTCAGCGCGGCTGAACCCACCACAGCGTCGTGTCGCCGTACCGGCGGTCGCGCAGGTGCTCCAGCCCCGGCGGGAGCTCCGGTGCGCCCGAGCGTGAGGCCCTCTCGACGACGACGATCGCGTCGGGGTGCAGGCGAGGGGCCAGCAGCTCCAGCGTCTCGGTGAGTGCGGCGGGAGCGAGATCGTACGGCGGGTCGATGAAGACCAGGTCCCAGGTGCCCCGCGCCGCGACGAGGAAAGCGGCAGCGGACGCGGTGTGGACGTGGATGGCGGGGGTGCGCCCTGCCGCCCGCAGGGCCTTGGCGACGGCGGTCGCGTTGCGGCCCGCGATCGTCGCGGCCTTCGGGTGGCGCTCGACGAGGTCGGCGGACGCCGCCCCTCGGCTCACCGACTCGAGGCCGAGGGCACCCGATCCGGCATACAGGTCGAGGACGGCGACATCCTCGAGGGCGTCGGCCGATGCGAGGCTGGCGAACAGCGACTCGCGCACGCGGTCGCTCGTGGGCCGTGTGCCCGCCGGGGGGACGGCGAGAGTCAGCGATCCGGCGTCTCCGGCGATGATGCGGGTCACCCTCCCACCCTAATCACGCGCATCGAGAGAGTGTCGTCGGCCGACCGTAGACTCAGGGCATGCCCGCGTTCCGGCTCGATCAGCGTCTCGACGGCGCCGTGGGCGGCAAGACCGTCGGCACCCTGACGCGTGCGTTCGGGATCGAGACGGTGGGCGACCTGCTCGCTCACTACCCCCGCCGCTACGCGCACCGCGGCGAGCTCACGCCGATCTCGTCGCTGCCGGTCGGGGAATCGGTGACGATCGTCGCCGAGGTCGTCCGCGCGGGTGAGCGGCGGATGCGCAATCGGCGCGGATCGCTGCTCGAGGTCGTGATCAGCGACGGTGCGGGTCGGCTCACCCTCACGTTCTTCAACCAGGCGTGGCGCATCAAGGAACTCGTCGCCGGTCGCCGGGGCGTCTTCGCGGGCAAGGTGGGGGAGTACCGCGGAGAGAAGCAGCTCGCGCACCCCGACTACGAGCTGTTCGACGACGACGCCGCGGCCCGCTCGTCGGCGGAGGCGACGGCAGGCACGCCGATTCCGATCTACCCGGCCACGGCGCAGCTGCCCAGCTGGCGGATCGCGAAGGTGGTCGAGCAGGTCCTGGACGGACTCGGCGACGTCGAGGATCCGCTGCCCGCAGAGCTCCGTGCCCGCCGCGGTCTGGCCACCGCGCGCGAGGCGCTCGAGGGCATACACCGTCCGCAGTCCGATGACGAGGCCGGGATCGCGCGTGCCACCCTGCGCATGCACGAGGCGCTCGTGCTGCAGACCGCTCTCCTGCAGCAGCGGGAGTTCGTCCGCGCTATGGCGGCGGCGCCCCGCCCCGCCGCCGAGGGCGGGCTGCTCGAGCGCTTCGATCGGGCGCTCCCGTTCACCCGCACCGCCGACCAGGTCGACGTCGGTGATCAGATCGCTGCCGATCTCGTGGGCGGCTGGCCGATGAATCGGCTCGTGCAGGGCGAGGTCGGCTCGGGGAAGACGCTCGTCGCGCTTCGCGCGATGCTCCAGGTTGCCGAGTCCGGCGGTCAGTCGGCGCTGATCGCCCCCACCGAGGTGCTGGCGGCACAGCACGTGCGCTCGATCGCGCGGATGCTGGGGCCGTCACTGGCGCCCGAGCTGATGCCGACTCTCCTCACCGGCCAGCAGACGGCTGCCGATCGGCGCAAGGCCGCACTCCGCGTCGCTTCGGGCCAAGCGCTCATCGTCGTCGGAACCCACGCGCTGCTGAGCGAGTCGACCACGTTCGCCGACCTCGGGCTCGTGGTCGTCGATGAGCAGCACCGCTTCGGGGTCGAGCAGCGTGAGAGCCTGCGGGCCAAGGGATCCAGCCCGCACGCGCTCGTGCTGACCGCGACGCCCATTCCGCGCACCGTCGCGATGACCGTCTTCGGCGATCTCGACGTGTCCACCATCCGCACGATGCCCGCCGGGCGCGCCGGCATCGAGACGTTCGTCACTCCGCTCGCCGCCCGCCCCGCCTGGTTTCCGCGGGTCTGGCAGCGCGTGGCCGAAGAGGTGGGCAAGGGTCACCAGGCGTTCGTCGTCTGTCCGGCGATCGACACATCGGTCGGCGATGCGCCCGTCGCGGAGGCGGACGAGCCGCCGCCGGAGATCGCCGAGACCGCGGCCGCACCGCGGGCGCGCTGGGGTGTGGTCCAGGTCGCGGACCTGCTGGCGGAGAATCCGGCCTTCGCGGGACTGCGTCTGGCGACGCTGCACGGCCGCATGCCCGCCGACGAGAAGGACACCATCATGCGCGCGTTCGCGGGCGGTGACATCGACGTGCTCGTGGCGACCACTGTCGTCGAGGTCGGCGTCGACGTGCCGAACGCCTCCACCATGGTCATCCTCGACGCCGACCGGTTCGGAGTCTCCCAGCTGCATCAGCTGCGCGGCCGTGTCGGCCGAGGCGAGGTTCCGGGCCTGTGCCTGCTGGTCACCGAGGCCGAGGCGGGGACGGATGCGCTGGCACGCGTGGAGGCCGTCGCGAGCACGCTCGACGGGTTCGAGCTCGCCGAGGTCGACCTTCAGCTCCGCGGCGAGGGCGACGTGCTGGGCGACGCGCAGTCGGGGGCGCGCTCATCCCTGCGCCTGCTGCGTGTGGTCGCGGATGCCGACATCATCACGCTCGCCCGTGCTGAGGCCGAGAAGATCCTCGCCGACGATCCGCTGCTGGACGGGCATCCGGGGCTTGCGGCGGCGCTGGAGCGTCGCGTGGGGATGGCCGAGCGTGCGGCCCTGGCGCGGACATGAGTCGGCCCGGTCTGTCCTAGGCTGGCCCGTATGAGTACCAGCGTCGCCGTCGTGCCCGGGTCGTTCGATCCGCCCACCCTCGGTCATCTGGACGTCATCCGCCGCGCCGCGGGCCTCTACCGTCAGCTGCACGTTCTGGTCGTGCACAACCCCGACAAAGAGGCCATGCTGCCCATCGCGCAGCGGCTGGCGCTGCTGGAGCAGTCGATCGCGGAGGCCGAGATCGAGGGCGACATCGTCGTCGCGTCGTGGAGCATGGGGCTGCTCGTCGACTACGCGACCGACGTCGGCGCCGGAGTCCTCGTCAAGGGGATCCGCTCGCAGGTCGATGTGGCCTACGAGACGCCGATGGCCATTGTGAACCGCAACCTCGCCCACGTCGAGACGGTGTTCCTGCTGCCCGACCCCGCCCACGCACTGGTGTCGAGCTCGCTGGTGCGCCAGGTGGCGGCCCTGGGAGGCGACGTCTCGCCGTACGTTCCGGGCCCGGTCGCGCGGTTCCTGGACACCGGGGCGCGCGACATCTGAGACGGCCCCGCGCGCCGACCGCGCGGGTAGCATGGCGGGCGTGAGATCCCGCCGACCCGGTCCGTTCAGCCGCAACGTCCGCGACATCGTCCGCAAGCCCGGGCAGATGCGCGAAGTCGAGTTCACTGCTGCCGCCCCCGAGCGGTGGGGAGAGGGGCTCGTGTCGGTGCCCGAGGGCACACCGATCACCGTGGAGGCCCGATTCGAGTCCGTTCACGAGGGGATTCTGGTCACCGCGGAGGCCGAGGCGGAGTACATCGGGGAGTGCGGACGATGCCTCACCGAGCTGCGCGAGTCGCTCCGAGTCGAGTTCCAGGAGCTTTTCGCGTATCCTGGGGAGGAAGAAGCGGACCTCGAAGTTCAAGACGACCACGTGGATCTTGAAACCGAGGTCAGGGACGCGATCGTGCTGTCGCTCCCGTTCCAGCCGGTATGCCGGCCGGATTGCCCGGGGCTCGACCCCGATACGGGTGAACCGGCGGCGGACGGAACGTCTTCGGATGCGCGCGAAACCCTCGATCCACGCTGGGCGGCGCTCGCAGGCCTGAAGACCGATGCCGACGGTGACGCAGACGCTGACAGCAGCACTCAGACCTAGGAACGAAAGAAGAATCAGCCATGGCAGGTAACCCCCCGAAGCGGAAGGTCTCCCGTTCGAACACGCGCTCGCGTCGCTCGCAGTGGAAGGCCGAAGCCCCCGCGCTCGTCAAGACCGTCGAGAACGGCAAGACCGTCTACAGCCGCCCTCACCAGGCGAAGGTCGTCACCGACTCGCAGGGCACGGAGCTCTTCCTGGAGTACAAGGGCCGCAAGGTCGCCGACGTCTGATCATCAGGCCGGTGACGTGACCGACATCGCGGAGCGCACGACGCTCACCCAGAAGCTCGGGGTCGACATCGACCCCGAGCTTCTGTCGCTTGCGCTCACCCACCGGTCGTTCGCCTACGAGAACGGCGGGCTGCCTCACAACGAGCGCCTCGAGTTCCTCGGCGACGCCATCCTCGGGCAGGCGGTCACCGTGCGGCTGTACACGACGCTGCCCGATCTCGACGAGGGATCGCTCGCCAAGCGGCGCGCCAGCGTCGTCTCCACCGTCGCGCTGGCCGAGGTCGCACGCGGGGTGGACCTGGGCGCGCATCTGCGGCTCGGTCGCGGCGAGGAGCAGACCGGCGGGCGGGACAAGGACTCGATCCTCGCCGACACGATGGAAGCGGTCATCGGCGCCACCTACCTGTCGGCCGGCCCGGATGCCGCCACGGCGCTCGTGCTGCGTCTGGTCGAGCCACTGCTGGCCGACCCGGAGCGCTACGGCGCAGCGATGGACCCCAAGACGAGCCTCCAGGAGCTCGCCGCGCGACGCGGCGCTGCTCCGCCCGCCTACTCGGTCGAGTCCGCCGGCCCCGACCACAGCCGGGTGTTCACCGCAACGGTCATCGTCGACGACATCACGACCCGCGGCACCGGAACGAGCAAGAAGACCGCTGAGATGGCGGCGGCGCTGCGCGCCTGGCAAGAGCTCAGCGCGAGTGCCTGAGCTGCCCGAAGTCGAGGTCGTCCGCCGCGGCCTCGAGCCGGCCGTCGCCGGCGCACAGGTGACCGCGACCACCGTGCACGACGACCGTGCGCTCACGCGGCACCCGGGGACGGCCGCGCAGTTCGAGCAGTCGCTCACCGGGCGCCGCATCGACGCGGCCGTGCGGCGCGGCAAGTTCCTGTGGTTTCCGCTGTCCGCCGACGGTCAGAGCGCGCGGGCCCTCGTCGGGCATCTGGGGATGAGCGGCCAGATGCTGCTGCGTGAGCCCGGTGCGCCACTGGTCCGACACGAGCGGGTGCGCCTCGACATCCAGCATCCCGCGCATGGCGAGCTGGTCGTCGTCTTCGCCGACCAGCGCACGTTCGGCTCACTGGCCATCGATGCACTCGTCCCCACCGAGGATGCGGCGCCCGGCGGCTACGGGGCGTCTGCCCCATTCGTCCCCGCACAGGTCGCGCACATCGCCCGCGATCCGCTGGATCCCGCCTTCGACGACCGGGTGTTCGCCCGTGCCGTTCAGCGTCGCGACTCGGCGATCAAGCGCGTGCTGCTGGATCAGAGTCTGGTGAGCGGGATCGGGAACATCTACGCCGACGAGGCCCTGTGGGCTGCGCGCATCCACCCCGAGACCACCGGTCGTGCTCTGCCCACCCGTGCCGTGAACCGGCTTCTCGGAGCGGTGCGTGCCGTCCTCGGCAAAGCCCTCGTCGAGGGCGGGACGAGCTTCGACGCGCAGTACGTGAACGTCAACGGGCAGGCCGGTTACTTCGCCCACTCCCTGAGCGCGTACGGTCGCACCGGTCAGCCCTGCCCGCGCTGCGGGCGCCCGATCGTTCGGGTCGCCTTCACCAACCGCTCCAGCCACTACTGCCCCCGCTGCCAGCGGCGTCGATGACGATGCTCAGAGCACCTTCTTCCAGGCGCCGGTGTACGCGATCGGCCGGAACCCGATCCCCTCGTTGATGTCGAGCATCGGCCGGTTCTCCTCGGCGTTGTACGTCAGCACGCGCGGTGACGTCGGAGCGATGTCGCGCCAGGCGAGAAGGTTCTCGCACTTGACGAGCATCCCCAGCCGGTGCCCGCGGTGCTCGGCCAGCACGAGCGTGTCCTCCTGGTGCGTCGCGCGGGTGCGGTCCGTGCCGATGACCAGCTCGTTGAACGCGCACAGCGCGCCAGACGCGATGTGCTGTGCGGCGACGACATGCAGCGTGCGCCCCGCCTCCGTGTACTGCGCGTCGTGCCGGGCGACGCGCGCGGCATCCCAGACCTCCTCCTCGTACTCGAGGTCGGCGGCGGGAGCATCCGTCACCATGCGCGACTTCATCCACGCGTAGCCCTCGACGAACGCGGGCGGGGTCGGCGCGAACCAGGCGACAGCCCGATAGCCCTCCGCGGCGGCCGCTGCGGCATCCCGCAGGCGGCGCAGGTCCTCATCGGGACCGTGCAGGTCGTACGCACTGCAGCGTTCGATCTGCTCGAGCGAGAACCCGTGACGCACGGCGAACCGCGCGGCCCGATCGTCCGCCGGAATGCTGCCGTACCCTGTCGGCGGTACCAGCCGCGGTCCCGGAGCGTCGGGATGCTCGACCCACGACTGCAGCACGGTGCGACCGTGCGCGCGCGCCGTCTGCTCGGCGATGCGGTAGCCCGCGCTGCCGATGCCGCGCCCGTGCGCTCGGCGCAGCAGCTCCACGGCGACGTAGCCGGTGTGCGCGTCACCGTCGGTGGGGAGGTCGAGGCCGACACGGCCCACGGGACGGCCGTCGTCCCAGACCTGCCAGATGAAGCGGCGCTCGTAGGGGCTGGGGTGGTAGTAGGGGAGGAGCTCCGCCGGCGTGATGGTCTCGTCGGCGTGGCCGGAGACCTCCTCGTAGACCGCGTTGCGAACGGCGGTCATGGCGAGGAAGTCTCCGGCGTCGGCCGCGTCGACGCTGTCGGGCACGTGCAGGGGACGGAACTCCACGTCGGTGAGAGCAACGCTCATGAGGTGCTTCTTTCTGTGCTCACCGCGGGAGCCTGAGCAGATCGCGCTGCCAGGAGTGCTCGCGGGATCGGCGCTCGTGCGCGTTGCGCAGGAGCCGTGCGTGCTCGGCACGGTCGAGGTGGCGCTCGAGTCGGCGCGCGCTCTGCCAGGCCAGCCACAGGGACAGGCGCAGCGAAAGGCGGTCGGCGAGCTCGAGCAGATGCGACGCCGAGGCGCGTCGAGCTGAAGAGGACTCGAGAGCCTGGGCGTGGTGATGGGCCAGAGCGGAGGCGAGGCTCGCCTGTCGCTGATCGGCGAGGAGGTTCGACATGGTCGTGACTTTCGGACTGAAGTGAGAGAGAGGTGCGCGAAGCGCGGGTCGGCGGGAAGCGCCGAGCGGCGAAGCGTCACGGAAGGACGCGAGAGACCGCG
>JAUHYM010000227.1 GCA_030426515.1 Actinomycetes bacterium | reverse complement strand
TGCTCGACGGCGGCGTGCACGCGGTCGGCAAGAAGGTCGTCGAGGAGGCCGCCGAGGCCTGGATGGCCGCGGAGCACGAGGACGGCGATCGCGCCGCGGAGGAGATCTCGCAGCTGCTGTACCACGCACAGGCGCTCATGCTGGCGAAGGGGCTGTCCCTCGAAGACGTCTATCGACATCTCTGAGCACGCACCCGCCATCCTCTGACATCCACGAAACGAGAGCCGACCGCACATGCTGCGCATCGCCGTGCCCAACAAGGGCTCGCTGTCACAGACCGCCACCGACATGCTGACCGAGGCCGGGTACACCGGCCGGCGCGACACCAAGGATCTGCACGTCGTCGACCCGCACAACGACGTCGAGTTCTTCTACCTGCGCCCGCGGGACATCGCGACCTACGTGGGATCCGGCACCCTCGATGTCGGCATCACCGGTCGGGACCTGCTGCTCGACGCACGCAGCCGCGCCCGCGAGACGGAGGCGCTGGGCTTCGGGGACTCGACCTTCCGCTTCGCCGGTCAGCCGGGACGATTCGCCGACCTCGCCGACCTCGACGGGCTTCGCGTCGCGACCGCCTACCCCGGCCTTGTCGACGGGTTCCTCGATCAGCACGGCGTGGCCGTGGACATCGTGCCGTTGGACGGCGCCGTGGAATCGGCGGTGCAGCTGGGCGTGGCGGATGCGGTCGCCGACGTCGTGTCGACCGGAACCACGCTCAAGCAGGCGGGCCTGGAGATCTTCGGGCCCGTGATCCTCGAATCCGAGGCCGTTCTCATCGAGGCGCCCCAGCAGGCGCCCGGCACCGACGTGCTCCTGCGGCGCCTGCGTGGAGTGATGGTGGCGCGGCGGTTCGTCCTCGTCGACTACGACCTGCCGGCGGAGCTCATCGACGAAGCGGTCGCGGTCGCGCCGGGCATCGAATCGCCCACCATCTCCCCGCTGCGGGACGAATCCTGGGTCGCGGTGCGCGTCATGATCGCCCGCAAGGGCGTCAACTCCGTGATGGACGCGCTGTATGCGATCGGCGCGCGGGCGATCCTGGTGACCGAGATCCATGCCGCACGTCTGTAGGAGCCGGCGGTGAGTCTCGTCTGTCGTGTGATCCCGTGCCTCGACGTCGCGGACGGGCGCGTGGTCAAGGGCGTCAACTTCGCCAATCTGCGCGACATGGGCGACCCGGTCGAGCTCGCCGCCGCGTACTTCGCGCAGGGTGCGGACGAGATCACCTTCCTGGATGTGACCGCGACGGTCGACGCGCGTGCGACGACCTACGAGGTCGTCCGCCGCACCGCGGAGCAGGTGTTCATCCCGCTGACCGTCGGAGGCGGCGTGCGCTCGGCAGAGGACGTCGCGCGGCTGCTGTCGGTGGGCGCCGACAAGATCGGCGTCAACTCGGCGGCGATCGCACGGCCCGCGCTTCTCGACGAGATCGCCGACCGGTTCGGAGCCCAGGTGCTCGTGCTCTCGCTCGACGTCAAGCGGTCACCGTCGACCCCGTCGGGCTTCGTGGTGACCACCCACGGCGGCCGTACCGAGACGACACTGGACGCACTGGACTGGGCGCGCGAGGCGATCGAGCGCGGCGCGGGGGAACTGCTGGTCAACTCGATCGACGCCGACGGCACCAAGGACGGGTTCGATCTCGAGCTGGTGCGGAACATGCGGGAGCTCTCGAGCGTTCCGGTCATCGCATCCGGGGGAGCGGGGGCGGTCGACCACTTCGCGCCCGCGATCCGCGCCGGCGCCGATGCGGTCCTGGCCGCCAGCGTGTTCCACTCCGGGCAGCTCACGGTCGGCGACGTCAAGCGGGCACTGTCCGATGACGGCGTGCCGGTGCGATGAAGGGAAGGTGCTCGTGAACGAGACGATCGACGAGCGCGTCGCTCGCGTGCGGTTCGATGACCGCGGACTGGTTCCCGCGATCATCCAGCAGTGGGACACGCGCGACGTGCTGATGATGGGGTGGATGGACGCGGAAGCGCTACGTCGCACGCTGAGCTCTGGGAGGGTGACGTTCTGGTCGCGGTCGCGGCAGGAGTACTGGCGCAAGGGCGACACTTCCGGGCATACCCAGCATGTGCGCGGGGCGCGTCTGGACTGCGACGGGGACACCGTGCTCGTCGAGGTGGAGCAGGTGGGCGCGGCCTGCCATACGGGTGATCGGACCTGCTTCGACGCGGACGACCTCGATCCGGTCGTCGAGTCCCTGTGAGGCGCCGCGCACGACTGATCGCGGTGCTCGCCATCCTCCTCGGCGGCGCGCTCGGCGTGATCTCCTCCACCCAGACCTGGGTGGTCGTCACGCTCGATGACGGGGCGGTGCTGGAGGTCCCCGGAAGTGTCGCCGTGCCGGTGCTCACGCCGCTGAGCCTTGCGGCCCTGGCACTGGGCGGCGCTCTCACGCTCGTCGGCAGAGCCCTGCGGTGGATCCTGGGGACCGTCGCCGTGCTGCTGGCGATCGTCCTCGTCTGGCAGCCGCTGATGGTGCTGACGACGCTGCCCGTCGGGGCGGTGGCCGCGACGGTCACCGAGGCGACGGGCATCAGCGGCGTGTCCGCGGTCGCCGATCTGGTCGCGGTGATGGTTCCGACGCTCTGGCCCGCGATCGGGGCGGTCGGGGGCGGCGCGGTCGGCTTCGGCGGCGCCATCGTGCTGGCCACCGCGCATCAGTGGACGCGCACCGGCCGCCGGTACGACACGAGCGCCGGCGACACGGCCTCGCACGGCCCGCTGGATGCCGTCGATTCCTGGGACGAGCTGTCTCGCGGGGATGATCCGACCGAGGGCACGCCGCACGACCGCTAGACTGACGAGAGCCCGCCACAGCCCTTGGGAGGACATCCATGAGCGACCACATCGGAGACCCCGGACACGGAAACTCGCCCGCCGCCTGGACGG
>JAUHYM010000041.1 GCA_030426515.1 Actinomycetes bacterium | reverse complement strand
CGCCGTGGTGCTGCGACCACGTGACGGCGACACCGGTGGGCCAGCCGCCGAACAGCACGCGGCCGGCGCGCTCGGTCAGCGACGCGAGGACGGCGGAGGGCTGCTCGTCGGGCTCGGCGTGCAGCGTCGCGGTCAGCGACCCCTCGACCTCGGCGAGCGCGGTGAGCAGCTGCTGCTCGTCGTCGTACCGCACGAGCAGCGTCGCGGGGCCGAACATCTCCTGGCCGAGCGCCTCGGCGTGCGCGGCGAACGTCGGGGCGTCCACGGCGAGCACGCGCGGAGCGGGCGCGAGCACGTCTTCCGACGTGCCGCCCGCGATCAGCTCGGCGCCGGCGGCGACGCCGTCGAAGGCATCCGCGAATCCTGCGGCGATGCCCGCGTTGAGCATGACGGGACCGGCCGTGCCGACGTGGGCGGGCAGCTCCTTCTCGAGGCTGCTCCCGGACGGCACGAACACGATGCCGGGCTTGGTGCAGAACTGCCCGACCCCCAGCTGGAACGAGCCGGCGAGCCCCTCCGCCAAGGCGGACCCTCGGGCGGCGTCCGCGGCTGCGGTGACCACGACCGGGTTCACCGAGCCGAGCTCTCCGTAGAACGGGATCGGCACCGGCCGCGCGGCGGCGCGGTCGAACAGGGCGCGGCCGCCACCCACCGAGCCGGTGAACCCGGCGGCGGCGATCGCGGGATGCTCGATGAGCGCGACACCCGCCAGGCGTCCCTCGATGAGCGCGAAGGTGCCCTCGGGCGCCCCGGCATCCGACAAGGCCCCCGACACGATCTCGGCCGTGCGGCGCGACAGGCGCGGGTGCCCGCTGTGGGCCTTGACGATCACCGGGCAGCCGACGGCAAGGGCCGATGCGGTGTCGCCCCCGGCGACCGAGAACGCGAACGGGAAGTTCGACGCCGAGTACACCGCGACCGGGCCCAGGGGCACGAGCAGACGGCGCAGGTCGGGCTTCGGGGGCGCGGCGGACGGGTCGGCGTGGTCGACGACGGCCTCGAGGTAGGCGCCGTCCTCGACGACCGCGGCGAACAGCCGCAGCTGACCGGTGGTGCGGGCGATCTCGCCCCGCAGCCGGGTCTCGCCCAGGTGGGTCTCTTCGTCGGCGAGCGCCCACAGCTCGTCTGCTGCGGCATCCAGCGCGGCGGCGATCGCCCGCAGCCACGCGGCGCGCTCCGTGTCCGAGGCGGCGGAGGTCACCGCGAACGCCGACAGGGCGGTCTGGGCGAGCGCATCGACCTCTTCGGCCGTGGTCGTCTGGTCGACTGGCTGATCGGTGGCGGTGCTCATGCGGTCACGTCCTCCTTCACGCGGGGGGTGCGCTCGATCGAGACGCCGAGCGCGAGATCGTCGATGGTCACGGGCAGTCCGGTCTCGAGCGAGCGGTTGCCGGCGAGGCCGACCGACACCGAGCGTACGCCGTCGACCCACGAGGCGGTGTGCTCGAGCGGGTCCTCGCCGGCACCGAAGAACAGGTCGCGCAGCAGCACGGCGTCACCGCCGCCGTGGCCGCCCTCGGCCTCGGGGATGGCGACCTCGACGGCCGGCGCGAAGTGCTTCTGCAGAACGAGCTTCTCGGACGGGGGACGCACGTCATCGGCATCCACCCCCTCGGGGCTCGCGGTCGGGTCGACGACGAACCCGCTGGAATCGTCGATGAGGACCGAGCCGCGTTCGACGACGGTCAGCTCGACGCGCCCCTTCGTGCCGTTGACCGCGACCTGGTAGCCCTCCCACGGCGAGTGGGCGTTCAGCGAGTACGACAGCGTCGCGCCCGAGGCGTAGTCGACGATGAGCGCGAGGTTGTCCTCGATGGTGATGCCGTCGGTGAAGACGTCCTGGTCGCGCACGTAGCCGTCGTGCTGCTCCTGGTCGTAGTACAGCTCCTTGAGCTTGGGGTCGGTGCGCAGGTCGAGGCTGAACTTGTCACGCAGCGGTGAGTCGTCGCTGCCGCGGGCGGCGCGCTCGCCGCGCCCCTCGGCGGCGGCGTTGTCGGCGCCGTAGAAGCGCAGGCCACCGGACGCGTAGACCTTGACCGGGACGTCGCGGATCCACCAGTTCACCAGGTCGAAATGGTGCGCCGACTTGTGCACCAGCAGGCCGCCGGAGTTCTCCTTGATGCGGTGCCAGCGGCGGAAGTAGTCGGCGCCGTGTGCGGTGTCCAGCATCCACTGGAAGTCGACGCTCGTGACCCGGCCGATCTCGCCTGACGCGATGATCTCGCGCAGCGACGTGTTGCGGGGAGAGTAGCGGTAGTTGAAGGTCGTCGTGACGGAGCGGCCGGTGCGCTCCACCGCGGCCGCGATGCGCTGGATGCCCTCGGCCGAGGTGGTCAGCGGCTTCTCGACGATGACGTCGGCGCCGGCATCCAGTGCCGCTTCGATGTACTGGGCGTGCGTCGCGTCGGGGGTGGTCACGATGACGCGGTCGATGTCGTGCGCGCGGACCGTCTCGGCGAGCGCCGCGGGCTCGATGACGAGGGGGTCGGGGGCGCCGGCGGCGAGCACGCGCTGGCGGAACACCTCGGCGCGACCGGGGTTGCTGTCGGCGAGCGCGACGAGCTCGGCGACGCTGGACTTCGGCCCGGTGATCTCGTGGACGTACATGCCCGCGCGCGATCCGGTCCCAATGAGGGCGTAGCGCAGGCGTGAGGAGGAGTGTGACATCCGAGTTCTTTCGCTAGTGTGGAGAAAGCGGTTTCTCGAGCGTACTCCGTCGCCCCGGCGACGGCAACCTCACCCCACCCCGCGAGACTTCGCGAATGTCGCTGATTCGGGCGCGAACCGGTACATCCGTGAAGTCTCGCCGGGCGGGAGGGTGCGGGCGCTGGTACGGTGCCGCAAGGCGCCAGGCGCAGCACGAGGATGCCGCGCGGCGGCGACGAAGGGACGACATGGGCAGACGCGCACAGACGACGACGATCGCCGATGTGGCCCGCCTCGCCGGGGTGTCGCCGGCGACCGTCTCGCGCGTGATGAACGGGAATTTCCGCGGCGAGCCCGCGATGGCCGAGCGGGTGCGCGCCGCGGCGGCAGAGCTCGACTACTCGCCGAGTCCCCTCGCTCGCAGCCTGGCTCTGGGGACGACGCGCACGATCGCGTTCCTCGTGCCCGATCTCGCCAACCCGGCGTTCCAGGCGGTGCTCTCGGGTCTCAGTCGTTCGGCCGCGCGGGACGGGTATCGCGTACTCGTCGCAGACTCGGTCGAGGCACCCGACGACGAGGCGCCCCTGGCGCTGGAGGTGCGCCGCCGGTGCGACTGCGTCGTCCTGTGCGCACCGCGGATGCCTGAGGAGCAGCTGCGCGAGATCGCCGAGCAGCTCCAGCCGATGGTGCTGATCAACCGGACGCTGGATGCCGACGACGCGGAGACGGCGTCGGTGCCGGCCGTGTCGGTGGACTACCGCACCGGCATCCAGAATCTCGCCCGTCAGCTGCACGCGCTCGGACACCGCGACATCCTGTTCCTCGAGGGGCCGGAGGGCAGCGTCTCGAACCTCGCCCGTCGCGACGGCCTCGACGCGTTCGCAGCCGCAACTCCCGACGCCCGGATCACGCGGCTGCCCGGCGGTGTGGGCATCGAGGACGGTGTCGCGGCCGCACCCGCCGTGCGGGATGCCGGAGCGACCGCGGTGCTCGCGTTCAACGACCTCGTCGCGGTCGGTCTGGTCCACGGGCTGCGCGAGCTCGGCGTCGACGTGCCCGGGGACGTGTCGGTCACGGGGTTCGACGACATCCCCGTCGCTCACATCACGACCCCGCCGCTGACCACCGCGTCGGTGCCGCACGCGGAGCTCGGGGCGCTCGCCTGGCAGCGGCTGCAGGCCGTCATCACCGGCGAGACGGTGCCCGGCGACGCGGTCGTCGAGCCTCGCATCGAGGTGCGCGGGTCCACGGCGGCGCTTCCCGCCGCTCCCTGATCGCTGGTGCGGCGGTTCTGCGCGACTGCGACGGTCCCGGTCGCTCCCTGAGGCCTCGTGCGGCGGTTCCGTGCATCTGCGGCGTCACTTTTCGCCGCAGTTGCACGCTTCGTCCGCACACGCGTGGCGGCCCAGGGAAGACGAGGTCGTCTTCACACGGTCGGCGCGGCGAGCTCTCGAGAACACCCTTCCGGAGGCCGTTGCCGCGGCCGCCTTCGAATTCATCGTCGGACCTCTCACGGACGATCCCCGACGGCTCGGCAAGCCCCTGCGCGAGCCTCTGGCGCCGCTCTACTCGGCGCGGCGCGGCGAGTACCGCGTGCTGTATCGGATCGAGGGGGAGAGGCTCATCGTCCACATCGTGACGATCGAGCACCGTCGGGACGTCTACCGCCGCCGGTGACGCGCTACGCGAAGCGGATGCCGAGCCCGGGCTGCGCGGTCGTGTGCAGGCGGTTGCGCGAGATGTCGATCGGGGCGGGGGTGTTCAGGATGCCGAGGTCGGCGAACCCGGCATCCTCGACCTCCTCGACCAGCGGTGAGGTCGGCATCCACATGGCCAGCTGCCCCGAGAGGTCCGGCAGCAGGTGCGGGGCGACGACCGCGCCGTGACCTTCGGCGTTGACCACGATCTCGCGGAACGGCGTGATGCCGCCGACGCGGATGATGTTCGGCTGGAGGACCTCGGCGATGCCCGCATCGAGGAAGTCGGCGAACCGGTACTGGTTGTGCACGTTCTCGCCGAGGGCGATGAAGACTCCGGTGCGCTCACGCAGCTCGCGGTGGGCGAGCAGGTCGTCGGCGCGCAGCGGCTCCTCGATCCAGGTGAGGTCGAACTCCTCGAGCTTCTCGAGCGCGGCGGTGGCGGTGTCGAGGTCCCAGCGCTGGTTCGCGTCGATCATGAGGCGCGCATCCGGGCCGAGGATGTCGCGGACCGCCGAGACCCGCTCGACGTCGCGCGCGATGTCGGGGGAGCCGACCTTCATCTTCGCGGCGGTGAACCCGGCATCGACCCAGCGCTGCGCCTGGGCCTGCAGCTCCTCGAGCGAGTAGTGGAGGTTGATGCCGCTGCCGTAGACCTCGACGGTCTCGCGGCGGCGACCGAGGAAGTCGGCCATCGACTGGTCGGCGCGGCGCGCGGCCAGGTCCCACAGGGCGAGGTCGAGCCCCGCCATAGCGATGGTGGTGATGCCACCGCCGCCCGCCTCGTGCAGGTGCGCCCAGAGCTCGGGCCACAGGGCGACCGGGTCGGTGTCGCGGCCGAGGGCGAACGCGGTGATGTCTTCGCGCAGCAGCGCCTCGACGGCGCCGGCGCCGATCGTGGGCGTCCACGAGAAGCCGTATCCGACTGCTCCGTCGGAGTCGGATACGGTGACCTCGACGAACGACAGGTCCCGGACATCCGGGCCCCAGGGTCGTTCGAGCGGCACCCGCAGGCGCCGGGTCTGGATGGTGGCGATCGAGGCGGTCATGCGCCGACGATATCGAGCCCGGCGTCGAGGATGCGCTGCAGGCGCGCCTCCTGCTCGGCGGTCGGGTCGACCAGGGGCGCCCGCACCGATCCCACCGGAAGGCCCCGCAGACGCAGCCCCGCCTTGATCAGCGACACCGCGAACCCGGGGGTCTCATCGCGCAGCGCCACCAGCGGCTCGTAGAAGCCGCGCAGCAGCTCTTCGCGTCGCGCCTCGTCGCCCGCCATGTAGGCGTTGTAGAAGGGCACGGCGACCTCGGGGATCATCGCGAAAGCGGCCGACGAGTACAGCGGGATGCCGATGCCGCGGTAGGCCGCCTGCGACAGCTCTGCGGTCAGCAGGCCGTTGAAGAAAGCCCAGTCCGCGCCGGCATCGGCGGCGGCGAGCACGATCTGCTGGGCGACACCGATGTCGCCGGCGCCGTCCTTGAGGCCTGCGACCTTCGGGTTCTGCGCGAGCTGGCGGACGGTGTCGGGCGTGAACTGCGCGTTGGCGCGGTGATAGAGCACGACCGGGAGGTCGGTGGCGGCGGTCACCGCGTCGACGTAGCGGATGAGGCCTGCCTGCGGGCCCGACACGAGGTACGGCGGGAGGAGGAGGAGCGCGTCGGCTCCGGCATCCGCTGCGCCCTTCGCGCTGGCGATGGCGTGCCCCAGCGGCCCGCCGGCGCCGGCGACCACCGGGACGGCGCCGGCGACGGCCTCGACAGCAGTCGCGACGACGGCGGTCGCCTCCTCGGCGCTCAGCGCATGGATCTCACCCGTGCCGCACGCCGGAAACACCCCGCCCGGCCCATAGGGCAGGCGGGTGGTGATGTGCTCGGCGAGCAGGCCGTGGTCGACCTGATCGTGCTGATCGAACGGCGTGACGGGGAAGAAGAGCACTCCGTCGAAGGCGAGCATGGTCATGCGGGAACCTCCTCGATGGCGACGCCGGCCTCGGCCAGGGCGCTGCGCCAGGTGTAGGTGGGGCGCCAGCCGATAAGCTCGCGCGCCTTGTCGTTGCTGAAGGCGGCGAGGCCCTCGGTGAGCGCGTCCGCGCCCTCGCCCATGTGCGGTGCGTATTCGCGCCAGATCTCGGCGATCGGCTTGTAGGCCAGCGCGTCGTCGGCGCCCACGAAGAAGACCTCGCCGGTCACGGCGTCCTTTGGGGCGGTCAGCCAGAGGTCGACGAAGTCGCCGACGTCGCGGGCATCCACGTAGTTGAACAGGCTCACCGCGGCCAGCGCAGGGTCCTCGAGCCGCTCGAGCACGGTGTGCCCCTGCTGGGTCGGGGCGCCGGCCCACTCCTCGGGGGCGATGACGTAGCACGGGCGGAAGCAGCCGACCGCCATGTCGGTTGTGCGCGCGAACATCGCCGCCGCCTCCTCCATCACGATCTTCGACAGGCCGTAGGCGTGCGCGGGGCGCAGCGGGTGCGCCTCGTCGATCGGCAGGTAGTCCGGCCGCCAGTCGGGGCTCGAGTAGCCGACCGGGGTGGGGCTGGTCGAGCAGAGGACGCGGTCGACGCCCGCGTCGGCGGCCGCGGCGAGCACCGTGTGCGTGAGGACGGAGTTGGTGACGAGGATCTCGCGCTCCGGGGCGCCGAAGGGCACCGCGATGGCCGCGAGGTGCACGATCGCGTCGGGCTTCTCGGCGGCGAGCAGGTCTGCGGTGGCCTGCTCGTCGGTGAAGTCGCAGGTGACCTCGCGCACGCCCGGGATGCCGACCGTGTTGCGGCCGGCGCCGATGACCTCGTGGCCCTTCTCGGCGAGCACGGCCGACAGCGACCTGCCCAGGCGTCCCGAGGATCCGGTGACGAGCACTCTCATGTTCTGCTCCTGTCGCGCGGGATGAGGAAGGGGGAGAAACCGCTTTCTCGTGTGACAGACTAGGCCGCGCCCGACGGATCGGCAAGTCGTCGGGGGAGGGACGCATGGCGCAGACGGCCGCAGACACCACGACCGCCTCGACCGGGCCGGATGCCGCAGACCGGGCGGTGAAGCAGGACCGCCTGGCGGCCGTGCGCGCGGCGCACGACGGGGCGCCGCTGGTGCTCACCTCGCACGAGGCGCTGGCCTGGTACCTGGACGGCGCGCGCACGCACGTCTCGCTGGCGGGGCCGCCGGTGCTCGCCGTGCGGGTGGACGACGACGGCGACACGCTGTTCGTCGCCGCGAACGAGGTCGACCGGCTCGTCGCCGAGGAGCTGCTGCCCGCCGACGCCGCCCGCATCGTCCCGGTGCCCTGGACCGACCCGGTCGCGGATGCCGCCCGCGGCGGGTCCGGGACGGCGCCGCCCGCGACGCACACGGCGATCGGCGCCGCGACGCGCGGGCGCGGCATCCTGACGGAGGCGGATGTCGCCGCCGATCTGCGGGCCGCCCGCGCGAGCCTCCTGCCCGCCGAGGCCGCCCGATTCCGTGCGCTCGCGCGCGAGACCGCCGCGGCGCTCACCGATACGCTCACCGCCGCGCATCCCCAGCAGACCGAGCGCGCGCTCGCCGCCGACCTCGCCGCGCGCCTGGTCGCCGCCGGCATCGATCCGGTGGTCATCCTCGTGGCCGGCGAGGGGCGCCTGCCGCACCGGCATCCGCTGCCCACCGACGCCCCGCTCGGGCGCCGCGCCATGCTCGTGGCATGCGGCCGCCGCCACGGACTCATCGCGAACGTCACGCGGTGGGTGGGGGATGCCGGCGCCGACGACGCGCGCATCCTCGAGGTGGAGGCCGCGTACCTCGACGCCGCCGTTCCCGGCACGGCGCTGCGCGACGTCCTCGCCGCGGGCACCGCCGCCTACGCCGCGGTCGGATTCGACGCCGACGAATGGCAGCGACACCACCAGGGCGGCGCCGCCGGGTATGCCGGCCGCGACCCGCGGGCCACGCCCGCGACCGGCGACCTGGTGCAGCCGAACCAGGCGTTCGCGTGGAACCCCACAGCGCCCGGCGCGAAGGTCGAAGACACGGTCCTGCTCGGCGACGCCGGGTTCGAGGTGCTCACCCACGACGAACGCTGGCCCACCGTCGAGGTCGCCGGCCGCGCCCGCCCGGTCGCCCTGCCGTACGCCTGACCGCGCCGCGAGACCTCGCCATCGTGCCGAGACCGCGCTCACCTGACCGACGTCTCGACGCCAAGCGCGGGCCGGATGCCGTGCGGAGACGACCCGCGGCGCTCAGCTGACGAGCTCGGAACCCCGTGCAGGCTGGTCGCCGTCGCGGCGGGCGATCGCGCGGAGCGACAGGGCGACGAACGCGGCGATGCGGCGGGCGCCCTCCACGCGGAAGTGGGTGTCGTCGACGAGGCCGTCGGGCCACCCGTCGAATTCGCCCGGGGCGTAGTGCGACAGCAGTGCGGTCGACGCGTCGGGCCCCATGTCCTCGTACAGCCACGTCGTGAAGACCGTGAGGTCGATCAGCGGCAGGTCCAGCTCGTGCGCCAGGTCGCGCACCGCGTTCGGGTAGTCGCCGTGGGTGGGGGTGACACGGTCGCCGTCGAACCAGCGACGCTCGGCCGAGGTGCACAGCACGACCGAGGCGCCGCGCTCGGTGGCATCCGCGACCATGCCGCGCAGTCGGTCGGTGTAGCCGCCGCGAGCGTCGAGGTGCGCGCGCTTCTGGTCGTTGTGGCCGAACTGGATGACGACGGTGTCGCCGTCTGCCACCCCGTCCAGCAGCTCCGCCCACACGCCGTCGTCGAGGAAGAACTCGGTCGTCGCTCCGCCGAAGGCGAGGTTGCGCACCGGGGCGCCGAGGCGCTCGTGGAGGAACTCTCCCCAGCCGGTGAGTGGGTGCTCGTGGGGCTTCGCGGGGGCGACCGTCGAGTCGCCGGCCAGGTGGTACGTCATGGAATCTCCTCCAAGACGGGTCCATGCGGCGCATCGAACGGTAGCATTGAAACGATGTCAGGGAAAACGCTTGCCCGCACGCCGGGGCTCATCGACGGTCAGCGGCCCGCACGGTCGGTCATCCGTCTGCTCATGCGCCGGCCGTGGCGGATGACGCTGGCGATCTTCGCGTTCGCGATGAAGGAGGTCCCGCTGTGGTTCCTCCCGGTGATCACCGCGGCGATCATCGACATCGTGGCGGACGGTGGCGAGGTCACGGCCGTGCTGTGGTGGTTCGCGCTCGCCGCGGTCCTGCTGATCCAGAACTATCCGAACCACATCCTCTACACGCGCCAGTTCATGACGGTCGTGCGCGACACCGGCGCGGACCTGCGCAACGCGCTCGCGCAGCGCCTGCAGAGCCTGTCGATCGGGTACCACACGCGGGTGAGCTCCTCGATCGTGCAGACCAAGGTGGTCCGCGACGTCGAGAACGTCGAGCTGATGCTGCAGCAGGTGACGCATCCGCTGCTGTCGGCGACCATGGTGATGATCGGCGCGCTGGCGATGACCGCCGTCGCCGTGCCGCAGTTCCTGCCGGTCTACGCGCTCGCGGTGCCGATCGCCATCGGCATCCGGTACGGCCTCCGTAAGCGCTCCCGCACCCGCAACGAGCTGTTCCGCCGCGAGGTCGAGGTGCTGTCGGCACGCGTCGGAGAGATGGCCTCGCTCATCCCCGTGACCCGTGCCCACGGTCTCGAGCGCACCGCTGTCACCCGCGTCGCCACCGGTGCCGACGGCGTGCGGCGCGCAGGGCTGAACCTCGACATGCTGAACGGGCATGTGGCATCCATCTCGTGGGTCGCGATGCAGCTGCTGGGGGTGGGATGCCTCGTCTTGGCGGCGGTCTTCGCGCTCACCGGCATCCTGCCGATCACGCCCGGTGAGGTCGTGCTGCTGTCGACGTACTTCACGCTGCTCACCCAGGGGCTCACGCAGCTGCTCATGCTGATCCCTGTCGGCGCCCGCGGGCTCGAGTCGGTCCGCTCGATCGCCGAGGTCATGCAGGAGCCCGACCTCGAGCAGAACGAGGGCAAGCGCCCCGTCGAGACGGTCGCGGGCGAGATCGAGCTCGACGAGGTCAGCCACCGCTACCCGGGCGCCGACGAGGACTCGCTGCACGAGATCGACCTGACGATCCCCGCCGGTCAGACCGTCGCCTTCGTCGGCTCGAGCGGGTCGGGCAAGTCCACGATGCTCAACCTGGTCCTCGGCTTCCTGCGGCCGACGGGCGGGCGCATCCTGCTCGATGGCGTCGACATGCAGGAACTCGACTTGCGCACAGCGCGCCGCTTCGTCTCGGTCGTCCCGCAGGAATCCGTGCTGTTCGAGGGGACGATCCGCGAGAACATCGGCTACGGACTCGAGGATGTCACCGAGGAGCGCATTATGCAGGCGCTCGCGGACGCGAACGCCCTGGAGTTCGTGCAGGCGCAGACCCACGGGCTCGACACGCTCGTCGGCGAGCGTGGGGCGCGGCTGTCGGGCGGGCAGCGTCAGCGGCTCGCGATCGCGCGGGCGCTGATCCGCGACCCGCGCATCCTCTTGCTCGACGAGGCCACCAGCGCCCTCGACCCCGAGTCGGAGCAGCTCGTCAAAGAAGCGCTCGGGCGCCTCATGAAGGGGCGACGACGCTGGTCGTCGCCCACCGCCTGTCCACGATCCGCCAGGCCGACCGCATCGTCGTGCTCGAGCACGGCCGCATCGTCGAGGCGGGCAGCCACAGCGAGCTGCTCGACCTCGAGGGCCGCTACGCCGACCTGCACCTGACCCAGAGCGGCGCGGTCTGAGCGCGCCGACATCACCCGCACATCACTCGAGGAGGAGCCCCGTGACCACCACGACCACGCCGCTGCGCGCCGGAATCATCGGCACCGGCGCTATAGCCCACGCCCACGCATCCGCGATCGCCGAGCTCGCCCCGCGGATCGAACTGGTCGGCGTCGCCGACGTGGATGCCACCCGGGCGACCGAGTTCGCCGAGCGGTTCGGCGCCCCCGCCACCTACACGGATGCCGGTGCGCTGCTGGCCGACGCGAATCTCGACCTGGTCTCGGTGTGCACCCCGCCGAAGACGCACACGCCGCTCGCGATCTCCGCGATGCGCGCGGGCGTGCCGGTGCTCGTCGAGAAGCCGACCGCCCTCAGCCTCGCCGAGGTCGACGAGCTCGTCGCCGTGAACCGCGAGACCGGCATCCCCGCGCTGACCGTGTACCAGCACCGGTTCGGGCCTGCTGCGATGCGGCTGCGTCGCCTCGTCGCCGAGGGGGTGCTCGGGCGGCCGCAGGTGGCTACCTGCGAGACGCTCTGGTACCGCCCCGACGAGTACTTCGCGGTGCCGTGGCGCGGTCGATGGGACACCGAGGGCGGCGGCCCGACGATGGGCCACGGCATCCACCAGTTCGACCTGCTGCTGTCGATCCTCGGCCCGTGGACCGAGCTGACCGCGATGGCCGACCGGCGCTCGCGGCCCACCGACACCGAAGACGTCTCGCTCGCCGTCGCCCGCTTCGAGAGCGGCGCGCTGGCGACCGTCGTCAACTCGGTCGTCTCGCCGCGCGAGACCTCGCGCCTGCGCTTCGACTTCGCGTACGCGACGGTCGAGGTGGAGCACCTGTACGGCTACACCGACGCCGACTGGAGGTTCACCCCCGCCCCCGGTCACGAGCACCTCGCCGAGCGGTGGATCGCCGACGGAGGCGACACCCCCAGCGGGCACACCATGCAGTTCGCCAGCATCGTCGACGCGCTCGCTGCCGGCGTCGCGCCGGAGGTGTCTATCGACGACGCGCGCCGCACGCTCGAGTTCGCGGCGGCGACCTACGCCTCGGCGTTCCGCGGTCGCCCGGTGGCGGCCGGCGAGATCTCGGGAGACGATGCCTTCATGACCCGGATGGACGGCGACGGCGCGCCCTGGACGCCGGTCAAGGACATCCCCGCACCGACCGCGCACACCACGGAGGCCCTGGCATGACCCTCACGCTCACCCGCGGCGAGAGCGATCTCGTCGTCCGCGCCGGCGACGTCGACATCGCCACCTACGTCTTCGACTCGAACGCGCCGACGTTCGAGGGGCCGAAGCCCTACCTGCACCCGCTGCGGGCGCTCGGCGGTGGGCTGCTCACCGGCTACCGGCCGTGGGACCACCGCTGGCACAAGGGCCTGCAGTTCACCTGGACCCACGTGTCGGGCGAGAACTTCTGGGGCGGACCGACCTACATCGACGGCGAGGGATACGTCGCCCGCGACAACGTCGGACGGATGCGCCACGACGGGTTCACCGCGATGCAGGATGCCGGCGACGAGGTGTCGTTCACCGAGACCCTCACCTGGATCACGCAGGCGGGCGAGGAGTGGATCACCGAGACGCGCACCCACCGGTTCGGCGGCGTCGATCGCGCGCGCGGCGTGTGGGTGCTCGACTTCGAGACGACCCTGCGCAACATCAGCGGGCGCGAGCTGGAGCTCGGCAGCCCCACCACCCAGGGTCGCCCGAACGCCGGCTACACCGGCTTCTTCCTCCGGATGCCGCGGGCCTGGACCGGTGGCACCGTGGTCTCGCCGGTGACCACCGACCCGGACGCGCTGATGGGCTCCGAGGCAGCGTGGGTGGCGTTCTCGGGACAGCACGACGATGTCGACGGCGGGGGTACGGTGCTCTCGTACGCCGGCACGTCCTCGGCTCCGCCCGCCGTGAAGTGGTTCGTGCGCAGCGAGCCGTTCCCGGTCCTCAGCCCCTCGCCCTCGTTCGATGAGCACATCGCCTTCGCGCCGGACTCCGAGATCGCGCTCACCCACCGCTACGTGTTCGGCGATCGCAGGTGGGATGCCGATGAGGCGCGCGCGATCGCCGAGGAGCTGACCCCGTGACAGGCGACCACCGGGGGCATCCCCTCACCGGACCGATCCGCGTGCCGCCGCTGTTCCCCGGCGGCGTCGCCGTGAGCGACCTGTGCGTCTACGACTGGGAGGGCGCAGACGGGCTCCCCGGAGGCTCCCCGCACCTGCACACCGCCTCCAGCGAGGGGTACGTCGTCATCGGCGGCGAAGGCGAGGTGCACACGCTCTCGCGCGAGGGCGCCGCGATCCACCCGCTCGCCCCCGGCGAAGTCGTGTACTTCTCGCCCGGCACCGTCCACCGGCTCGTGAACCGCGACGATCTGCGCCTGGTCGTTGTGATGCAGAACGCGGGGCTCCCCGAAGCGGGGGATGCCGTGCTGACGTTCCCGGCCGACATCCTCGATGACCCCGGCGCCTATGCGTCTGCGGCGGCGCTGCCCGACGGCGACCCCGATCTGCGCGCGTCGGCCGCCCGACGGCGTCGCGACCTCGCGCTCGAGGGGTACGGCCAGCTGCGCGCGGCCATCCGCGACCGCGGACCCGAGGCGTACGCCGCGTTCCAGGCGCGCGCCGCCCGCATCGTGCAGCCCAAGGTCGCGCAGTGGCGCGCGACGTGGGAGCGCACCGTCGAGGCCGAGACCGCCCGCACCCGCGACCAGCTCGCGCAGCTGGCGCAGGGTGAGCCCGGCCTCATGGCCGACGCCGCGGTCGTGCGCGCCGACCCGACTCCGGGGGCACGCGGCTTCGGCATGTGCGGGAGGCTGCAGACCTGGCGGTGGCCCGCGGGCTGATCCCGCGGACGGGGATGGCACGAATCACGGAGATCGTCGCCGACACGCCGGGTGCGGTGGTCGGGGCCGCGGCGTGTCACCCTCGCAATCCGAGATTCGTGCCACCGGTCCCGAGCCCGGATCGACCCGAGAACACACGATCGAGAGTGAGAGCATGACCGAACAGAACCTGCGGTGCGCCATTGTCGGCACGGGCGCGATCGCCCACCACCACGCCGAGGCGGTCGCCGCCTACCCGCACGCGGAGGTCGTCGCCGCGATGGATCTCGATGCCGATCGTGCCGCCGCGTTCGCGCAGCGGCACGGGGTGACCGCGACCTACGGCGATGTCGACACGCTGCTCGCCGCCGAGAAGCCGGATATCGTCCTCATCTGCACGCCGCCGGTCGCCCACCGTGACCAGGCGATCGCCGCTCTTCTCGCGGGTGCCCACGTCGTGGTCGAGAAGCCGCCGGCGCCGAGCCTGGACGAGCTCGACCAGATGCGCGCCGCCGCGGCATCCGCCGATCGTCAGCTCGCCGTCGTCTTCCAGCAGCGCACCGGCACCGCCGCCGCGCACGTGAAGCGACTCCTGGACGAGGGGGCACTGGGTCGCCCGCTCATGGCGCAGTGCCAGACCCTGTGGTTCCGTGATCCCGCGTACTTCGCGGTGCCGTGGCGCGGCAAGTGGCAGACCGAGGGCGGCGGACCCACTCTCGGGCATGCGATCCATCAGATCGACCTGCTCGCGTTCCTGCTCGGCGACTGGGCGAGCGTGCAGGGCCGGCTGTGGCGGCTCGACCGCGAGACCCAGACCGAGGACGCGTCGACGGCGACCGTCACGTTCACCGGGGGAGCCGTGGCGCAGCTGGCGACCAGCGCGGTCGCGCCGCGCGAGACCAGCAGCATCCGCATCGATACGCAGAAGGCGACGATCACCGTCGACCACCTCTACGGGCACGGACACGAGAACTGGAAGATCACGCCGGCACCGCACGTGTCCGAGGACGAGGCGGCGGCGTGGACGCTTCCCGACGTGGAGGAGCGGAGCGGGCACGACGTGCTGCTGCGTGACGTGTTCGACGCGTTGCGTGCCGGCGACCCGCTGCCGCAGACCGCGGACGCTCCCGCCCGCTCGTTCGAGATCGTCGCCGCGATCTACGCTTCGGCCGCCGCCGATGGGGCGGTCATCACCCCGACCGACCTCGACGCCCACCCGACCCACCGCATCGGCTTCGAGAGTCCGGTCACC
>JAUHYM010000226.1 GCA_030426515.1 Actinomycetes bacterium | reverse complement strand
CCGTCGGCGTCGAGGATCAAGCCGCGGTCGGCGGTGAGCCGTGCGTCCGCGCCCGCTGCCTGCAGCGCCTTGACGGCGGAGTGGACGTTTCCGGATCCGTAATCGAGGACGGCGACGACCGGCGCGCCGGTCACAGCGCACCCTTCGTGCTGGGGATGCCGGCGACCTGCGGGTCACGCGCCTTCGCCTGCCGGAACGCACGGGCGAAGGCCTTGTACTCGGCTTCGGCGATGTGGTGCGGGTCGCGCCCGCCCAGCACGGTCACGTGGACGGTGAGTCCGGCCTGGAACGCGATCGCCTCGAAGGTGTGACGCACGAGCGAGCCTGTGAAGTGCCCGCCGATCAGGTGGTGCTCGAACCCCGCCGGCTCACCGGTGTGCACCAGGTAGGGACGTCCGCTGATGTCCACGACCGCCTGCGCGAGGGCTTCGTCCAACGGCACGAGCGCGTCCCCATAGCGGGAGATGCCGCTCTTGTCGCCGAGCGCCTCGCGAATCGCCTGACCGAGCACGATCGCGACGTCTTCGACGGTGTGGTGCGCATCGATGTCGGTGTCACCCGACGCGCGCACGGTCAGGTCGGTGAGCGAGTGCTTCGCGAAGGCGGTGAGCATGTGGTCGTAGAAGGGCACGGTGGTGTCGATGCGGCTGGTGCCGGTGCCGTCCAGGTTCAGTTCCAGTTCGACCGTCGACTCGCTCGTCGCGCGGCGGAGGGACGCGGTGCGATCACTGCTCATGAGCGCGAGTCTAGCGAGGCGAGCGCGTCGAGGAACGCCGTGGTCTCCTCCTCCGTGCCCGCGGTGGCACGCAGGTGACCGGGGATCCCGACGTCGCGAATGAGGACACCCCGGTCGTACAGACCCCGCCACGTCGCCCCGGGATCGTCGACCCCGCCGAAGAGGACGAAGTTGGTCCACGACTCGTGCGGCTCGTAGCCGAGCGCCTCGAGCGTCGCCGACATCCTGTCGCGCTGCGCGACGATCTCGTCGACCATGGCGAGCATGGCGGGGGCGTGCCGCAGCGCGCCGAGCGCCGCGGCCTGGGTGAGCGCGCTCAGGTGGTACGGCAGACGCACGAGCCGCAGTGCGTCCACGAGCGCGGGGTCGGCGGCGAGGTAGCCCACGCGGGCACCGGCGAACGCGAACGCCTTGCTCATCGTGCGCGACACCACGAGCCGAGGACGGTCGGGCAGCAGTGTCAGCGCAGAGCGCTCCTCGTGCGGCGCGAACTCCCAATACGCCTCATCGACGACGACGATTCCGGGCGCGGCGTCGTAGACCGCCGAGATCACATCCAGCGACATGGGCGTGCCGGTGGGATTGTTGGGCGCGCAGAGGAAGACGACGTCCGGCTGCGCGTCGGCCACCTGCGACGCTGCCGAGTCGGCACTCACGGTGAAATCGCGGTTGCGCCGTCCGGTACGCCACGACGCCCCCGTTCCCCGCGACAGCAGCGGATACATGGAGTAGGTGGGGTCGAACCCGAAGGCCGTGCGCCCCGGCCCTGCGAAGGCCTGGAGCACGTGCTGGAGGACCTCGTTCGAGCCATTGGCGGCCCAGACGTTCTCGGCGGTCAGGCCGTGCCCGAGGTAGTCGGCGAACGCCTCGCGCAGGGCGGTGAACTCGCGATCCGGGTAGCGGTTGACCTCGCTTAGCGCCCGGGCGACCTCGCCCAGGATGTCGTCGGCCACATCCTCGGGAACGGGATGGGTGTTCTCGTTGACGTTCAGCGCCACCGGCAACGGGGCCTGTGGTGCGCCATAGGGCTTCTTGCCGCGCAGGTCATCGCGCAGGGGCAGGTCATCGAGGGATACGGTCACCCTCTCATCGTAGGCGCGGCGCTGTCAGTCGCTGCCGGTCGGGGCGTACTGGGCGGGGATCGCGAGCTCCTGCCCCGGGACGAGCACTCCGCCGTCGATGACGTTCAGCCGGGACATGGCATACACGACATCACGCGGGTCCGCGCCGGGTGCCACCGACTCTGCGATCGACCACAGGGTGTCGCCGGGCAGCACGGTGACCGTCGCGAACTCGGCATCCGACGCGACACCGGTGGCGATGGCGGAGCCGCCCGCGAGCACGGCGAAGCCCAGAGCAGCCGCCACCGGGAGGGCGACGAGGCCGGCGAGCACGCGGCGGCCGCGCCGTGTCAGGCGCAGTCGGGTGCGGGGCGCGGGAGCGAAGGCGACGCTGGTCATGACTTTTCCTCTGATGCCGTTCGGGACAAGGTTCGCGATCGACGCTCGGCCGGGAGAGCCGACCGCGAACCTGTGTTCCGAATCTATCTTCGATATCTTCGTGGTGTCAACCACCGGGACCCGATACTTGCATTCCCCTCCGACACGCGCGTCGGAACCACGGGTCGGCGTCGGGATCGGATACGGTTTCGACAGGAACACCCCAGCACCAACCTCCGACATTCGAAGAGGAACGCGTCTCGGGACGGTCAGAACAGGAGCATCCGATGAGCGAACAGGCACCGGTCGAAGCCGCCCGCGCCATGCGGGAGAAGCCCCAGACGCGACGCCGCAAGAGCCTCAGCGACAAGCAGCTCGCGATCCTCGAGGTCATCCAGCGATCGATCGCCGCGCACGGCTACCCGCCGAGCATGCGCGAGATCGGCGACGCCGTCGGCCTGAAGTCGCTCTCGAGCGTCACGCACCAGCTGAACCAGCTGGAGCTCAGCGGCTACCTCCGCCGCGACCCGGGCAAGACGCGCGCGATGGA
Organism: Actinomycetes bacterium; assembly: GCA_030426515.1. GTDB lineage: Bacteria > Actinomycetota > Actinomycetes > Actinomycetales > Microbacteriaceae > Microbacterium. The sequence goes on along the minus strand of JAUHYM010000226.1, from coordinate 249 downwards.
GGTGCTCATCGACCTGCCCGGAACCGCCGCGGAGAATCCGGCGGATCTCACCCCCGCCGTCGGGGACGCCGCTCTCGTCCCGCTCGTGGGGCGCATCGCGGCCGGCGTCCCGATCACCGCGGACCAGCAGATCGAGGAGATCTTCCCGCTCCCCCGTCAGCTGGTCGGCAAGGGCGACCTGTTCATGCTCCGCGTCAGCGGCGAGTCGATGATCGACGCGGCGATCTGCGACGGCGACTGGGTCGTCGT
>JAUHYM010000040.1 GCA_030426515.1 Actinomycetes bacterium | reverse complement strand
CGCCGGCGCCGAGCTCACCGAGTCGGCTCGATGAGCGCGTCCGACCGGCCCGAGATCCCGCGCAACCCGGTCGCCGTCACCGGTCTCGTCATCGCCGGTGTCGCGGCGCTCGTGGGGCTGCTCAGCTGGCGCGTCGGGCTGCTGGTGGCCCTCGCGGCGTTCGTCGTCAGCGTCTTCGGCTACCTGCGCTATCGCCGCGTCGGCGTCGGGCGCATCCCGGCGATGGCGGGCATGATCGCCTCCGCTCTGCTCGCGCTGTCGGCGTCGTACTTCGTGGTGACGGGACTGTGACGGCCCCGCTGCGGTCGGCGCGCGCCGACCTCGAGGAGCTGTGCGCTCGCGGCATGACGTGGAACACCGCGATGCGTCGGGCGTTCCCGGGTGCCACCGCCGGCCGACCGGCCGCGGTACTGGTGCTGTTCGGCGAGCTCGACGACATCCCGGCGCGCGGGCACGGTGCCGTGAGCGAGGACCTCGACGTGCTGCTGCTGCGCCGCGCGGCGACGCTCGGCAGCCACCCCGGCCAGATCGCGTTCCCGGGCGGGCGGGTCGAGGCATCCGATGACGACATCGTCGCCGCCGCGCTGCGAGAAGCAGAGGAGGAGACGGGCGTCGACCCTGCCGGGATCGAGCCGCTGGGCACCCTGCCGCCGCTGCCCGTGCCGGTGAGCAACCATCTCGTCACGCCCGTGCCGGCATGGTGGACCCGGCCGAGCCAGGTCGCCGCCGTCGACCACGCCGAGTCGGTCGACGTGTTCCGCGTGCCGGTGGCCGACCTGCTCGACCCCGCCCACCGCGGCGCGACTGAGCACCGGTTCGGCGGCGTGCTGTACCGCTCGCCCGCCTTCGAGGTCGGCGGTCGCGTCATCTGGGGGTTCACCGCGATCGTGCTGTCGGGGATGTTCGACGAACTCGGCTGGGCTGTCGCGGGGCACGGCGACCGTGTGATCGTGCCCTGAAGAGGCGTCCGCCGATGCACGGAGCCGCGCATCGCCGCCCACGCGTAGCCTGGGAATGTGGAGGATCTGGCGAATCGGGCGGACATCGAACGGCTGGTGGTCGAGTTCTACGGCGACGCGTTCGCCGATCCCCTGATCGGGCCCATCTTCACGGACGTCGCGCGTATGGACCTCGCCGCCCACCTTCCCGTGATGTGCGACTTCTGGGAGACGGTGCTGTTCGCGGCTGGTCGCTACCGGCGCAATGCGCTGAACGTGCACCTCGCGCTGCACGCCCGGCGGCCCCTGACCGGCGCCGACTTCGAGCGATGGCTGAGCCTGTGGCGCGCGGCGGTGGACCGCGGCTTCTCGGGGCCGGTCGCCGACCGCGCCAAGCTGCAGGCAGAGCGCATCGCCGGCTCGATGCGGCGGCGCGTGGAGGGCCGACGCGCCGGGGACGGGACGCTGCCGCTGCGCGCGCTCACCCCGGAGACTGCGCGGTACGATCCGCCGCGCGATGGCGCACGAACAGAACGAGAGTGAACGCCAGGGCCACGAGCGCCGTCGCACACAGCAGCGAGAGGCCGATGGTGTAGTTGTTCGCCTCGGCGTTGTAAGTCGCACCCATCACGAGCGGCGGGAAGTAGCCGCCGAGCCCGCCCGCCGCGCCGACGATGCCGGTCACGGTTCCCACGCGGGCAGCGGGCGCACGCTGGGCGACCCAGGTGAACACCGCGCCGGTGCCGAGACCGAGGAATGCTGCCATCATGACGAACGACAGGCCCGCGGGGATCTCGGGCGGTGGCTGGAACGCGATCACGACCGCCATCACCGCCGCGCCGCCGAGTGAGATCATGAGTACCGCCGCCGGCCCGATGCGGTCCGACAGCCAGCCGCCGACGGGACGCGCGATGACCGCCGCGATCGCGAAGCCCGCGGTGCGCGCGCCCGCGTCGGCGAGGTCGTACGAGTAGATGTTGTTCAGGTATGTGGGCAGGTACGTCGAGAAGGCGACGAAGCCGCCGAACGTGACGGCGTACAGGAATGCCATCTGCCAGGTGATCGCGAGCTTGGACGCCGCCGCGAGCTTCGGCACGACGGGATCGGTGTTGGGGCTCCAGGCGGGGGAGTCGCGCATGAACGCCCACACGATCACGGCCACCGCCACCAGAGCACCCGCGATGACGAGGTGCGTCGGCACGTATCCGAACCACGCGACCATCCGCGGTGTGAAGAACGCGGACAGCGCTGTGCCACCCATCCCGGCGCCGAACAGGCCCGTCGCGAATCCGCGCTTCGAGGGGTCGTACCACGCGTTGACGAACGGGATTCCGATCGCGAAGGTCGTGCCGGCGATCCCGAGCAGGAACCCGAACGCGATCATCAGGGCGTAGGAGTTCCAGACTCCCGCCAGCGCAACGAGCACCACGGGCACCGCCGACGCGGCCGTCAGCACGGTGAACATGAGGCGGCCGCCGTAGCGGTCGGTCAGAGCGCCCGTGACGATGCGGCCGACCGAGCCGACGATCACGGGCGTCGCGATCAGGATGGACGTCTGGGTCGCATCGAGCCCCATGTTCGCGGCGTACTGCACCCCGAGGGGGGCGATGAGGTTCCACGCCCAGAAGGTGATGGTGAACGCGAGGAGCGCGAGCCAGAGATTCCTGGCGCGCCCGGGGAGGATCCTCGGCGATGCAGCGGTCGTGCCCGTCGTGGTCATCGGCGATTCCTGTCGTTGACGCTCGGTCCCGGGCTCCTGGTCTCGCGGGCGATCGTCGCGGCTTTGTCGCGGGTCTTGTCGGGGGTGCCCACCGGTGCCCACCCACGCCGGATCCCACGTGCCGTGGTCGGCCGCCCGTCGCGCGAACGGTAGACGATGTACGGACGGAACAGATAGTGCACCGGTGCGGTGAACGCGTGAACCAGGCGGGTGAACGGCCAGATCATGAACAGCAGCATGCCGATCAGGGTGTGGATCTTGAAGTCGATACCCGCCTCGCTCATCGCGGCGATGTCGGGCTGGAAGACGAACAGCGACCGGAACCACGGCGCGACCGTCTCGCGGTAGGTGACCTCCTGGTGCGGTCCGAACACGCTGATGAGGGTCGTCGCCAGTCCTGCGACGATCGCGGCGACCAGCACGACGTACATCGTCTTGTCGTTCTTGGTGGTGGCCATGAACACCGGCCCGGTGGTGCGGCGACGGTAGATCAGGATGCCGACGCCGACGAGCGTGGCGATGCCGGCGATGGATCCCAGCCCGAGCGCCGTCCAGTGGTACATGTCCTCGCTGACGCCGAAGAAATCGGTCCACGACTTGGGGATGACCAGGCCGATCACATGGCCGATCACCACGACCAGGATGCCGAAGTGGAACAGCGGCGACCCGATGCGCAGCAGGCGCGACTCGTACAGCTGCGAGGACCGCGTCGTCCAGCCGAACTGGTCGTACCGATACCGCCAGACGGTGCCGCCGATCAGTACCGCGACCATGAGGTAGGGGAGGATGCCCCACAGGAAGACGTCCATCAGCGGCCCCCCGTCGCGAGGGGCAGGAGTCGCGGATCGTAGGCGTCCAGGCCGACGGTCTCCGTCGGGGGGCCGTTCGAGGCGAGTGCCATCGCCTGCTGTCGGTCGGCCGGGGATCGGCCCGGCAGCGTGTCGCAGACCGCCGCGACCACGTCCGCGTAGGGCGAGCCGCGGTCGGCGAGCGCGAGGCGGATCAGCTCGACGGATGCCCGGTACTCCTGCAGCAGTGCTGCGCCGGCCGCCGGGTCGTGCCGGGCGAACTCGAGCACGAGCGGCAGGTGGTCCGGCAGCTCGCCGCTCCCACCCGACAGCGTGAGGCCCGCGTCGCGGTAACGCTGCTTGAGATCGGCGAGTACCATCCCGCGCCGGCGGGTGTCCCCGTCGGTCCAGTAGCTGAGGTAGAGCGCGTGACGCTTGGACATGTCGAACAGGTCGACGTAGGCGGTGCGGACTGCGGCGCGCGGCGTCGTCGCCCACCAGTCCAGCAGCGGTGTGAAGCGCGCCGCCAGCTCGGGGGCGGACTCTCCCAGCGCCGCGGCGACCAGCGGTGCGGCGTCCATCACGGCGTCGTCGGGGTACGACAGACACAGCGACGCGGCCTGATAGACCACCCGCGGGTTCACGATCCCTCCTCCGGGTCGCGTCGCGTGGGGAACAGGCCCGGCGGTGCGCCGTTGCCGTCCCAGTTGAGCAGGTTCACCCGTCCCCGAAGCGACTGCTCGGACGCCCCCTCGTCGGAGGTCTGCCGGGTGCGCAGGGCCTGGAACGTCTCGACGGCGACCGGCTGCACCCGGCCGCTGGCCTCGCCGAACGGCCCGGACTCGTAGGGTCCGCCGTCGAAGTCGAGCGAGCAGCCGAGCTCCTCGAGCTCATGCGCGCGCTCGTAGTGCGCCGTGGGGATCACGTACCGCTCCTCGTACTTCGCGATCGCCAGCAGCCGGTACATCTCGTACAGGGTCTCGCCGTCCATCCCCACCGCTTCGGGGATCGATTCGTCCCGGTCGCGGTCGAGCGTGATGTCGCGCAGGTACGCCCGCATCGCCGCGAGCTTGGTGAGCACGTCGTGGACGATGTCGGTGTCGCCGGCCGTGAACAGCTCCGCGAGGTACTCCACGGGGATGCGCAGCGAATCGATCGCGCCGAACAGCGTGCTCGCCGACTCGGCGTCGTGGCCCTGCTCGCGCAGCAGGTCGACGATCGGCGACAGCGGCGGGATATACCAGACCATCGGCATGGTGCGGTACTCGGGGTGCAGCGGCAGCGCGACGCGGTACTTCTTCGCCAGCGCGTAGACGGGCGACCTGCGGGCTGCGTCCATCCAGTCCTCGGGGATGTCGCCCTGGGCCTTCACGGCCGCGATGACCTCGGGGTCGTCGGGGTCGAGGATCAGGTCGAGCTGCGCCTCGTAGAGGTCCTTCTCGTCGGGCGTGGACGCGGCCTCGGTGACGCGGTCGGCGTCGTAGAGGAACAGCCCGAGGTAGCGCAGGCGTCCGACGCACGTCTCGGAGCACACGGTCGGGATGCCGACCTCCAGCCGCGGGTAGCACAGGGTGCACTTCTCGGCTTTGCCCGTCTTGTGGTTGAAGTAGATCTTCTTGTACGGGCAGCCGGTGATGCACTGGCGCCAGCCGCGGCAGCGGTCCTGGTCCACGAGCACGATGCCGTCCTCGGCGCGCTTGTAGATCGCCCCCGACGGGCACGAGGCCATGCACGACGGGTTGAGGCAGTGCTCGCAGATGCGCGGCAGGTAGAACATGAACGTCTGCTCGAACTGGAACTTGATGGCGTCTTCCGACTCGCGCCGCACCTTCTCGACCACGGGATCGAGGTGGCCCAGTTCGCTCGTGCCGCCGAGGTCGTCGTCCCAGTTGGCCGACCACGTGATCTTCGTGTCCTCGCCGGTGATGAGCGACTTCGGCTTCGCGACGGGGAAGTCCGAACCTAGCGGTGCCTCGATGAGCGTCTCGTAGTCGTATGTCCACGGCTCGTAGTAGTCCTCGAGCTTGGGCTGCACGGGCGACGAGAAGATCGTCAGCAGGCGCTTCAGCCGGCTGCCGGTGCGCAGCTTCAGCCGCCCGCTCCGCGACAGCGCCCAGCCTCCCCGCCACTGCTCCTGGTCCTCGTACCGACGCGGATAGCCCTGGCCGGGCCGGGTCTCGACGTTGTTGAACCAGACGTACTCGGTGCCGGCGCGGTTCGTCCAGGCCTGCTTGCACGTGACCGAGCACGTGTGGCATCCGATGCACTTGTCGAGGTTCATCACCATGCCCATCTGGGCCATGACACGCATCAGTACGTCACCTCCTGCGAGCGGCGGCGGATCGTCGCGACCATGTCGCGCTGGTTCCCGGTCGGACCCAGGTAGTTGAACGTGTAGGACAGCTGCGCGTATCCGCCGATGAGGTGCGTGGGTTTGACCAGCAGCCGGGTGACCGAGTTGTGGATGCCACCCCGGCGGCCGGTCGCTTCGGACTTCGGCACGTCGATCGTGCGCTCCTGCGCGTGGTGTACGTAGACCACGCCCTCCGGCATCCGGTGGGACACGATGGCGCGGCACACCAGGACGCCGTTGGAGTTGACGCACTCGATCCAGTCGTTGTCCTTCACCTCGATCGCCGCGGCATCCGCCGGGCTCATCCAGGCGGTGGGTCCGCCCCGCGACAGCGACAGCATGAACAGGTTGTCCTGATACTCCGAGTGGATCGACCACTTCGAGTGCGGTGTGAGATAGCGCACCACCACCTGCTGGCGCCCGTCCGGACCGAGCCGGGGCTCGCCGAACAGACGATGCATGTCCAGCGGCGGCCGATAGATCGGCAGGGCCTCGCCGAGGTCGCGCATCCAGTCGTGGTCGAGGTAGAAGTGCATGCGGCCGGTGAGCGTGTGGAAGGGCTTGAGCCGTTCGATGTTGACGGTGAACGGCGCGTAGCGGCGTCCGCCCGTCTCTGAGCCCGACCACTCCGGCGACGTGATCACCGCCTGGGGGGATGCCTGGGTCATCGGGAAGGTGATGCGCTTCTCCTCCGATCCTTCGGCCAGGTCGGCGAGCGGTCTGCCGACGCGCTTCTCGAGCGTGCGGAAGCCCTGCGCGGCCAGTTCGCCGTTCGTCGTGCCGGAGAACGTGAGGATGGCCTCGGCCAGCTTGACGTCGGTGTCGATGGCGGGCCGCCCAGCGGCGGGGCCGCTCGGGTACACCCCGTGCTGCTTGGCGAGTCGGTCCACTTCGTGCGTCACGTCGTACGTCACGTTCTTGACGGTGAACCCGAGCTTGTCGGCGAGCGGGCCGACGGTGGCGAGCTTGTCGGCGATGGCGGTGTAGTCACGCTCGACCACCACCAGCTGCGGCATCGTCTTCCCCGGCAGCGGGTCGACCTCGCCGCGCGCCCAGTCGCGCACGACCCCGCCGGGCTGGCTCACCTCCCCGGGGGTGTCGTGCTGCATCGGAACCGACACCAGGTCGCGGCGGGTGCCGAGATGGGTCTTCGCCATCTCGGAGAACTCGCGTGCGACCGCGTGGAACAGGTCGAAGTCGCTGCGCGCCTCCCACGGCGGGTCGATCGCCGGCGTGAACGCGTGGACGAACGGGTGCATGTCGGTCGAGGACAGGTCGTGCTTCTCGTACCAGGTCGCAGCGGGGAACACGACGTCGGACAGCAGAGTGGTCGATGTCATCCGGAAGTCGGCGGACACGAGCAGGTCGAGCTTCCCCTCGGGGATCTCGTCGTGCCACACCACGTCCTTCGGGCGAACGGATGCCTCATCCGAGGCCATCACGTTGCTGTGGGTGCCCAGCAGGTACTTGAGGAAGTACTCGTTCCCCTTCGCCGACGATCCCATCAGGTTCGAACGCCACAGCGTGAGCAGCCGCGGCCAGTTCTCGGGCGCGTCGACATCGCTGATCGCGGGGGTCAGCGCGCCGTCCTGCAGCTGCCCCGCGACGAACCCAGCGGCATCCGGCGCCTCGCCGCGCTCGACGGCGCTCGCCGCGTCATCGGCGAGGTCGAGGGGGTTGCGATCGAACTGCGGGTAGAACGGCATCCACCCCAGGCGCGCCGATTGCGCGATCGTGTCGGCGGTGTGCATCCCGTCGAACGCGCCCTCGGCGAGGGGGGAGGCGAGGGCGTCTGCGGAGTAGCCGTCGAAGCGCCACTGATCGGTGTGCATGTACCAATACGCGGTGCCGATCATGGTGCGCGGCGGGCGCGCCCAGTCGAGCGCGTTCGCCAGCGAGATCCAGCCGGTGATCGGGCGGCACTTCTCCTGGCCCACGTAGTGCGCCCAGCCGCCGCCGTTGCGGCCCATCGCCCCGGTGAGGATGAGCATCGACAGGATGGCGCGGTAGGTGGCATCGCCATGGAACCACTGGCAGATCCCGGCGCCCATGATGATCATCGACCGACCCTCGGAGTCGATCGAGTTCTGAGCGAACTCGCGGGCGATGCGCGTGCACGCCTCGGCAGGGACTCCGGTGATGTCCTCCTGCCACGCCGGGGTGTACGGGGTGTCGGCATCGTCGTAGCCGGTGGGCCACTCGCCCGGCAGCCCGTCGCGCGCGACCCCGTACTGCGCGAGCATCAGGTCGAGCACCGTGGTGACGAGGTGGCCGCCGACGCGCGTCGCGGGCACGCCGCGGCGCAGCACCGCCCCCGAGCCGTCAGGGGCGTCGAAGCGGGGGAGGAGCACCTCGGAAGGTTCCTCGGTCACCTTGGCGTCGCGCACGGACAGCGCGGGAACGATGTCGCCGAGGTCGAGGTTCCACCGACCCTCGCCCGAGTCGGCGTAGCGGAACCCCATCGACCCGTTGGGAACTCGGGGCGCGCCGGATGCTGCATCCAGCACCACCGTCTTCCACGCGTCCTCGGGTCCCGGCTGTCCGAGGTCCGCGGCGGTGAGGAACTTGCCGGGCACGAGCCCACCGTCCTGGTGCGGCACCAGGGTGATCAGATGCGGCAGATCGGTGTAGGTCTTGGCGTAGTCGACGAAGAACGGCACGCGCCGGTCGACGTAGCGCTCCTTCAGGATGACATGCCCCATCGCCATCGCGAGTGCCGCGTCGGTCCCCGCCTGGCACGGCAGCCACTCGTCGGCGAACTTGGTGTTGTCGGCGTAGTCGGGGCTGACGGTGACGACCTTGGTCCCGCGATAGCGGACCTCGGCCATCCAGTGGGCGTCGGGCGTGCGGGTGACGGGGACGTTCGAGCCCCACATCATCAGATAGGTCGCGTCCCACCAGTCGCCCGACTCGGGCACATCGGTCTGATCCCCGAACACCTGCGGACTGGCGACGGGCAGATCTGCGTACCAGTCGTAGAAGCTCGTCATCACGCCGCCGACGAGCTGGGTGAAGCGTGTGCCCACGCAGTGCGACACCATCGACATCGCGGGGATCGGCGAGAAGCCGGCCACACGATCGGGTCCGTACTCCTTGATGGTGTGGACGTAGCCGGCGGCGACGAGCTCGACCGCCTCCGCCCAGGTCGCGCGCACGAGTCCGCCCTTGCCGCGTGCCCGCTGATAGCGGATGCGGGTGTCGCGGTTCTTCGTGATCTCGCCGAACGCGAGCACCGGGTCGCCCAGGCGTGCCTTCGCGTCGCGGTACGCGTCGAGGAGGACGCCCCGGATGTACGGGTACCGCACCCGCGTGGGGGAGTAGGTGTACCAGGAGAACGCGGCTCCGCGGGGGCATCCGCGGGGTTCGTACTCGGGACGGTCGGGTCCGACGCTCGGGTAGTCCGTCTGCTGCGCCTCCCACGTGATGATCCCGTCTTTGACGTAGACCTTCCACGAACAGGATCCCGTGCAGTTCACACCGTGCGTCGAGCGGACGACCTTGTCGTGACTCCACCGGTCGCGGTAGAAGGCGTCGCCTTCCCGGCCACCGCGCAGGAACGCAGCGCGGTGGTCGGGAGTCTGATCCCATCTCGTGAAGAACCGGCCCGCAGCCAGCAGAGCATCAGAAGCCGGACCGTCCACACCGACCTGGGGCGTCATGTCACGGACACTACCGACACGTCGCCGGGGTAAGGCAACCCTTCGTCGGTGGTGGCGCGACCCGCGCGCTGTGCCCCCGGAGAATTACGATATCTCGACCCACCGGTTAAAAGCCGGTTGCTCTGCCTCTGAGCTACGGGGGCGTGTAGAAGCCACGTCCAAGCTATGCGGAACGTGTCGACAGTCCAAGCCTCTCACGGAGTTCAACCGCAAGTCGTCGCGCGCAGACGGGCTCCAGGAGGTCTGTCGGGCCTGCAACCGAGAGTCGTCCCGCCGCTACTACGCCGAGAATCGTGAGGCGCACGTTGGGCGCATCGTCGAACGGACGGCGCAGCGTCGGATCTCGATGAAGGCGTATCTGGCTCACTACCTCACGGAGCATCCATGCGTCGATTGCGGGAACGCCGACGTGCGGGTGCTCGACTTCGACCACCGCCCAGAGTTCGACAAGCGCGACGATGTCATGAGTCTCGTCCGCGACGGGAACAGCCGCCGGACCATCGACGCGGAGATAGCGAAGTGCGACGTCAGGTGCCGCAACTGTCACGCGATCGTCACGCTGGAGCGGGCCGGCGACAACTGGAGGTCGCGCGCGGCTCGGGATGCTTCGCCGTGAACCGACAACGGCCGCCGGCGCGAACCTCGCATCGCGCCGGCGGCCGTGTCGCCCCCCTGGTCCGGACGAGACCCCCGTTTCGTCCGGACCCGTCCGTCACTCGGCCGGAGGCAGGAGCACTCCGTCGATGAGGTAGACCGTGGCGTTGGCGGTCTGCACGCCACCGCAGATGACGCTGGCCTCGTTGACCGTCAGCATGTCGACCGAACCCGAGACCTCGACGTCGGCGCCCTGCACGGTGGTGTGGGTGCCGGAGATGTCCTCCGGCGCGATCTGGCCGGGGATCACGTGGTACGTGAGGATCGCGGTCAGCGTCTCGCTGTCGGTCTGGAGAGACTCGATGACGGCCGGGTCGATCGCGGCGAACGCGTCATCGACCGGCGCGAAGACGGTGAACTCGCTGCCGTTGAGCGTGTCGACCAGGTCGACGTCAGGGTTGAGCTGGCCGCTCACCGCCGAGACGAGCGTCGTGAGCAGCGGGTTGTTGGATGCCGCGACCGCGACCGGGTCGGCGGACATTCCCTCGATCGAGCCGGCGCCGTCGGGCACCGCAGCAGCGTAGTCCGCGCAGCCGGGGCCGACGAGGTTCGCCATCGGGTCCATCTCCATGGGCTCTTCGGTCTCGGTCGGAGCCATCGTCTCCTCGGGCTCGGCCTCGGTGGTGGATCCGGTGGATCCCATCGAACAGGCGGAGAGCGTGAAGACCGCCGCCAGAGCCAGAGCGCCGACAGAGAGCCGCTTGCGTGTGATGCGTGACATGAGAGTCCTCCTCGTGTGGGTCCGCCGTGTGCGGAGTCAAGGGGGATTCGGAAGGCCCCCGAGATCGGATTGGATCGTTCGGCGGATCGCGCGCGCGAGTAGGGAATGATGGGGGGATGGTCATCGACGGCGTGGACGTGCCCGAAGACGGCACGCCCTCCGTCGACCGCGTGGGCGAACTCCTGCGCCGCGTCGCCGAGGGCGACCAGACGGCGTTCGCACGCGTCTACGACATGCTCTCGGGCCGCGTGTTCGGCCTCATCCTGCGCGTGCTCGTGGACCGGTCGCAGAGCGAAGAGGTGCTCCAGGAGGTCTTCCTCGAAGTGTGGCAATCCGCTTCGCGGTTCGCTCCGAACAGAGGGCAGGGCAGATCCTGGATCCTCACGATCGCGCATCGCCGGGCGGTCGACCGTGTGCGCGCCTCGCAAGCGAGCACCGATCGTGACGTGAGGGCCGGGGTCCGCGAGCTCGGCGTCGGCCAGGACGGCGTGGCCGAGCAGGTGGAGTTGCGCATCGAGGGCGAGCGGGTCGCAACGGCACTCGCGACCTTGCCCGACCCGCAGCGCGAAGCCCTCACGCTGGCCTACTACGGCGGTTACAGTCAGAGCGAGATCTCGGCGCTGGTGGGAGCGCCGCTGGGGACGGTCAAGACGAGGATGCGGGACGGTCTGTCCCGCCTTCGGACGGAGATGGGGGTGACGGCATGAACGAGGAGCAGTTCGCAGAGCTCTCCGCAGGCTACGCGCTGCACGCGCTGTCGCCCGACGACCTCGCCGCGTTCGAGGCGGCGCGTGCCGAGCATCCCGAGTGGGACCACCACGTGTCGACGGATGCCGCAACGGCGGCGTCGCTCGCCGACGGCATCGCCGAGGTGCCGCCGCCACTGACGCTCCGCTCGACGCTGCTGGCGAAGATCGCGGCGGATGCCGCGGCCGAGGCCACCGCGGAGCAGCAGCCGCCGCCCGCGCGACCCGAGTACGTCGAGCCGGCGCCGACGACGAACACCATCCAGACGGTCGCGCGGCGGAACTGGACCCGCGGCCTCCTCGCGCTCGCGGCATCCCTCGTGCTGCTTGTCGCGCTCGGCTACGGCGCGGTCGCCATCAACGATTACCTGAACCGGCCCGTCGCCGTCGTCGCGCTCGCCGAGATCGAAGCGGCGTCCGACGCTCAGGAGGCCACGGGCGAGCTCGTCGAGGGCGGCACCGTCACCGCCCACTGGTCGGAGTCCGTCGGGAAGGCCGTCGTCACCTCGAACGCCCTGGGGGCGCTCAGCGACGACGAGACCTACGAGATGTGGATCGTCCGCGACGGCGGGGCGATGTCCGCCGGGCTCTTCACGGCGCAAGCAGATGCCGAAACGGCCGCTCTGCTCGATGAGGGCGTCGAGTCGGGCGATGTCATCGCCGTGACCATCGAACCGGAGGGCGGTTCGCCGACCGGCCAGCCCTCATCCGACCCGATCGTGGCGATTCCGACCACCGGGTGACCGGCCGGGCGCGACCCACGTCAGTCGCCGCCGCCCTTCCCCTTCGCGTTGCCGTTACCGCTGCCTTTGGCCTTGCCGTTGCTGCTCGCGTTGGATCCCTTGCCCTTGCCGTTGCCGTTGCCGGCGGTCTCCGGGGCCGGTGAACCGGCGACGGGGGAAGTGCTCACCGCGGCCGGCTGAGGATCGGTGGCAGGCGCCGTGGTGCCGGTCTCGGTCGCGTTCCCGTCCTCCGCGGCCGCGCCGAGCACACGATCGGAGACCGGCTGCTGAGCCGGAACGCTCACCGCCTGCTCCATGGGCGCCACCGCCGGATCGGCCTCTGCCGTCGATCCCGCCTGCGCCCAGACCGCGCCGACGCTGCCGGCGACGACCGTGATCGCGGCGAATCCCGCGGCGACGGCGCCGATGCGCCAGCGCCGGCGACGCCGTTCGGTCCGGAGGTCGGGCAGGATCGCCGTCTCGGTCGCGGGCTGCGGCGAGGGCGCCTCGACGATCGCCGCCGCACGGGTGACATCCGGCTCGACGTCCGGCTCGACGAGCCGCGGTGCGGTCGTCGACATCGTCGGCTCCGCGAGCGCGGATGCGTCGGCCGCGAGCGCGTCCGCCGTGACCGCGACTTCGAGGGCGGTCGGCCGGTCGTCGGGGTGGAGGGCGGTCATGCCCCGCAGGAGCTGTCGCCAACGCTCATCGAGTCCTTCGGGGATCGCCGGCGGCTGCGACAGACGGGCCACGAGCGCGCCGATGCCCTCCGCATCGGCGAAAGGCCGTCGTCCGCTGAGCGCCTCGATCAGCACGAGTCCGAGCGCATAGATGTCGGCGGCGGGGGCGGGCGGCGCCCCCTGCGCCTGTTCGGGGGCGACATAGGCTGCGGTGCCGATCATGAGCCCGGGTGTGGTCACCCTGGTCGAGTCGAGGAGATGGGCGATGCCGAAGTCGGCGAGCTTGGGGCGCCAACGCTCGTGCGGCAGCGGCGACGGCGCCAGCAGCACGTTCGAGGGCTTGATGTCGCGGTGCACGATCCCCGATTCGTGGGCGACGTGCAGCGCTTCAGCAAGATCGCGGGTGAGCGCGGCCGCCTCACGAGGAGCGAGGCATCCGTCGTCCATGTGGCGACGCAGCGTGATGCCGTCGACGTACTCCATCACGAGGTAGCTGCTGCTGGTCGCCGACACGTGCGCGTCGTAGAGCGTCACCAATCCCCGGTGGTTCAGCGACGCGAGCAGCGTGGTCTCGCTGACGGCGCGCTCGACGCTCTCGGGGTCGTCGACGGCGCCCCGCAGGATCTTGATGGCGACGGTGCGGTGGAGCCGCGCGTCTTCAGCGCGGTAGACGTCCGCCATTCCCCCGATGCCGATGCGCTCGATGATCCGGAACCTGTCGCCGACAAGCGCGCCGTCGGTCATCTCGGGCGCGGCGAGCAGGTCGGTCATGTCGGCGACGGTACTCGGCCCGACGGGTTCGGCTTCGGGGCTTGACAAACCACGCAACTGCTGAGGGGCCGCGTCAGCCGTTGCCGTTCCCGCGACCGTTCCCTTGACCGCTGTTGCCGTTTCCGTTGCCGCCGTTGCCGGAGTTGCCGTTGCCGGAGTTGCCGTTGCCGTTGTTGTTTCCCGGACCTGAGTTGCCGGAGCCGCCGTCGTCGACGACCGGAGCCGGGGTCGGGCTCGGCGTCTCGGCGGGCGCGGACTGCTCGCCCACCGGTTCGCTCGGCATCGGCGCCGGAGCGCCGACACCGCCCAGCCAGACGGCACCCCCCACAGCGATCGCGAGCAGCAGGGCGCCCGCCGCGAGGCCACCCCAGAGGAGCCCGCGGCGGCGTCGACGGGAGGCGGCGGGTGCCGTGGCGGCGACACCGGGCGGCGGGGGGAGCGGGGGCACGGGCGGCAGGATGGCGGTGGCCCCGGTGGTCGCCGTCGTCGCCGTTGCGACCGTCCTGGTCGGTGCGGTCGTCGCATCCGCGCCCGCCGGCACGCCGGGTCGTGCGGTCCCTTCGGCACTCGCGGCCAGCCCGGCGGCTGCCACCGCGATCTCGAGCGCCGTCGGCCGCGCGCCCGGGTCGAGCGCTGTCATCCGTTCGAGAAGTCCGCGCCACTGCGGGGCGATGGACTCGGGGATGTCGGGCGTGCGGGAGATCCGGGCGACGACTACTCCGATGCCTTCGAGGTCGGCGAAGGGGCGCGTACCCGAGAGCGCCTCGATCATCACGATGCCGAGCGCGTACACGTCGGCGGGTGGTGACGGCGCGTGACCCTGGGCCTGCTCCGGCGCGACGTAGGCCGCGGTGCCCACGGACATGCCGGGTGTCGTCACCCGCGTCGAGTCGAGCAGGTACGCGATGCCGAAGTCGGCGACCTTCGGTCGCCAGTGTTCGTGCGGGAGCGGAGAGGCGGTCAACAGGATGTTGGCGGGCTTGATGTCGCGATGGACGACTCCCGCCGTGTGGGCGACATGCAGCGCCTCTGCGACCTCGCGGAGGATCGTCGCCGCGTCAGCCGGGTCGACGGGCCCGTCGTCCATCAGCTCGCGCAGCGTTCTGCCGTCGACGAACTCCATCACGAGGTAGCTCGGCTCGTCGGCGGAGATGTGCGCGTCGTGCAGGGTGACGAGCGCATGGTGGTTCAGTCCGGCGAGGAGCGTGGTCTCGGTGCGCGCGCGCTCGAGCGTGGCCAATCCGTCGACGGAACCGCGAAGCACTTTGATGGCGACCGTACGCTGCAGCACGGTGTCGCGCGCGCGGAAGACCTCGGCCATTCCTCCCACGCCGACGCGCTCGTCGAGGCGGTAGCGCCCCGCGAGCATCTCGCCGGTCGCCATGTCTCCGGGCGCGCGAAGATCTGTCACGCGCCGAACACTACCTCGGCGGCCCCGATCCCCAGCGGGGGTTGACGGGACGGCCCCGACTACTCTGGTGCCGTGTCGAAGGCTCCGCAGACCCCTGAGATGCTCGCGCACCTGCGCAGGGCGCGCGACCTGATGGACCGCGCCTACGCGGAGCCGCTGGACGTGCCCGCGATGGCCGCTCGCGCGTTCATGTCGCCCGCGCACTTCTCGCGCGAGTTCAAGACGGCGTACGGCGAGACGCCCTACGCGTACCTCATGACGCGGCGCGTCGAACGTGCGATGGCGCTGCTGCGCGCGGGCTCGAGCGTGACGGATGCCTGCACTG
>JAUHYM010000039.1 GCA_030426515.1 Actinomycetes bacterium | reverse complement strand
TGGGCAGCAGTCGGAAGTCCTGGAACACCGCGCCGATGTGGCGGCGGAAGTAGGGAACCTTGCCCGACGACAGCGTGCGCAGGTCGCGGCCCAGGACCACGACGCGCCCTTCCGTGGGGATGTCCTCACGCAGGATCAGCCGCAGGCAGGAGGACTTGCCGGAGCCGGACGCGCCCACGAGGAACACGAACTCGCCGCGCAGGATCTCGAAGTCGACGTCCTGCAGCGCCGGACGCGCGGTCCCGCGGTAGCGCTTGGTGACGTTCTCGAACCGGATCATGGCTGTGCCAGCCTAAGCGTCACCGACGTGCAGACCCTTCACGACACCCGGCCGCACGGCATCCGCCTCGGAGCCGCCTCAGTCCTCGTCGTCCTTGCGCTTGCGCCACCGGATCCCCGCGGCGATGAAGCCATCGAGATCGCCGTCGAACACGACCGATGGGTTTCCCACCTCGTGCCCGGTGCGCAGGTCCTTCACGAGCTGCTGCCCATACAGGAAGTAGGAGCGCATCTGGTCGCCCCAGCTCGCGGTGATCACTCCCGCGAGCTCCTTCTTCTTCGCGGCCTCCTCCTCGCGCTTGAGCAGGAGCAGGCGCGTCTGCAGCACGCGCATCGCGGCGGCGCGGTTCTGGATCTGGCTCTTCTCGTTCTGCATCGAGACGACGATCCCCGTGGGGATGTGCGTGATCCGGACGGCCGAGTCCGTCGTGTTGACCGACTGCCCACCCGGACCCGACGATCGGAACACGTCGACGCGGATGTCGTTCTCGGGGATGTCGACCTCGACCGCCTCTTCCATGACCGGGATCACCTCGACGGCCGCGAAGCTGGTCTGGCGCTTGTCGGCGGATCCGAAGGGGCTGATACGCGCGAGGCGGTGGGTGCCCGCCTCGACCGAGAGGGTGCCGTAAGCGTACGGCGCGTCGATCTCGAAGGTCGCCGACTTGATGCCCGCGCCCTCGGCGTACGACGTGTCCATGACCTTCACCGGGTAGCCGTGCCGTTCAGCCCAGCGCAGATACATGCGCAGGAGCATCTCGGCGAAGTCCGTCGCGTCGTCGCCACCGGCGCCCGAGCGAATGGTGACGACGGCGGAACGATCGTCGTACTCGCCGTCCAGGAGGGTCTGGACCTCGAGCTGGCCGACGACATCCTCGAGCTCGGCGAGCTCGTGGCGGGCCTCCTCAGCGGAATCCTCGTCGTCCATCTCGATCGCCAGCTCGACGAGCACGTCGAGGTCGTCGAGCCGCTGCTCGATCTCGCTGATGCGCTTGAGCTCGGCCTGACGATGACTCAGCGCGCTGGTCACCTTCTGCGCCTTCTCGACGTCGTCCCACAGATCGGGCGCGCCCGCCTGTTCGCTCAGCCGGGCGATGTCGGCGGTGAGCGCGTCGACGTCGACGACCGCCTTGATATCGGCGAACGTGGATCGGACGGCCTGGATGTCGGCGGACATATCGAGTTCAAGCATGACGCTCCAGCCTATCGCGGCGAGCCCGGCACCGCCGTCCGACAGCGACGCATCACCGGCCTTCCCGCAATCCAAGCGTGCGCGGAGCGAAACCTCGCGCGCTCGCCCGGCGGATACGGTGGAGGGATGCGCTGCGTCCCCGGTATCCGCCCGAGGCGCGACGCGTGAGCGCGGCCGCGCCGATCGATCCCGGCACCCGCGCGATCCTGTGGCGGTTCGCGCCGATGATCTACGGGCCGACGGTCCTGTTCGGCCTCGGCGAAGGCGCCCTGCTTCCGCTGCTGCCGGTCATCGCTCAGGATCTCGGGGCCACCGTGCCTCAGGCGGCGTTCGTCGCCTCCGTCATCGTGATCGCGCGCATGCTCGGCAATCTGCCCGCGGGGTGGCTGGTCGCCCGCATCGGCGAACGCTGGACCATGGGGGTCGCCGGCGTCACCGCGTTGCTCGGTGTCATCGGCGTGATCCTGTCGCCGTCCGTGGCGCTGCTGACGGTGTCGGTGTTCGGCATCGGGCTGTGTGCCGCCGCGTTCGGCCTCGCCCGTCACGCCTTCATGACCACGCGAGTGCCCCTCGCCTATCGGGCACGCGCGCTGTCAGTGCTGGGTGGCTCATTCCGCCTCGGCATGTTCGTCGGGCCGTTCGTCGCAGCCGGACTGCTCGCGGCGTTCGGCGACGAGCACGCCGCCGCGTGGTTCTTCGCCGCCTGCCTGATCGGGCTCATCCTTCTCGTGCTGCTCGGGTCAGACCCGGAGGAGCAGCTGCGCCGCGAGGGGCTCGCCCCGCGCGAGAGGCTCCCCCGCGTCGAGGACGATGTGGCAGACGACACCGGCGAGTCCACGACCGGCTCGATACCCTCGGCCGAGCGCCATGGCGTGCTCCGCACCATGTGGCGATACCGCTCGCTGCTGCTGCGCCTGGGCATGTCGACGGCGACGCTCTCCGCGATCCGCCAGGCGCGGGTGTATCTCCTGCCGCTGTGGGGAGTGTCGATAGGTCTCGACGCCACCACCATCTCGCTGGTCGTCGGCATCACCGGAGCCCTCGAGTTCGCGCTGTTCTACACCAGCGGACAGATCATGGACCGCTTCGGTCGCCTGTGGGCGGCGATGCCGTCGATGGTGCTGATGGGCTCGGCGTTCCTCGGCCTCGCCTTCACGCACGACCTCCCCGCCGCCGAGACCTGGTTCGTCGTCGCGGCAGTGCTGGTGGGACTGGGAAACGGCATCTCGAGCGGCATCCTCATGACCCTCGGAGCCGATGTCGCACCGCCAGACGACCCTGCGCCGTTCTTAGGGTCCTGGCGCACGCTCACCGATGCCGGCGGCGCCTCGGCGCCCCTGATCGTCTCGATCGTCTCCGCGGTGTCGACGCTGTCGATCGCGACCGGCGTGATCGGTGTCATCGGCCTGCTCGGCGCCGTCGGCTTCGCCGTGTATGTGCCGCGATACGTTCCCGCGAAGCGCCGCTGACTGCTAGCCGGTGACGATCGGGAGCCCGGTCGCGGACGCCGCGTCGTCCACTCCTCCGGCATCCGTCACGTTCTCGAACCCGAGCTCGGCCATCACCTCGACGGCCTGCGCAGACCGATTGCCCGACCGGCAGTACACGACATATGCGGCCTCGCGAGGGTACGCGGCGATCTCCTCGGCGAACTGACCGGACTGCAGGTCGACGTTGACCGAGCCCTCCAGATGGCCGGACGCATACTCGGAGGGCGTGCGGACGTCGACGATCGTGGTCGCCGGCGTGACCTCGATCGGCTGAGCGGGTGCGCACCCGGCGAGTGCGAACACCGATGCGAGCATCGCAACGACGAGCAAGCGGAGGCGGCGGAGTGTCATGAAGCGGTCCTTTCGTGCTGTGCGACCAACTATACCCCCTGGGGTATAATCGAATTCGTGAGCACCCGAGAGATCACCCGCGAGAACGTCACCGAGACCATCAGCGACAACGACATCGTCCTTCTCGATTTCTGGGCGGCGTGGTGCGGACCATGTCGCATGTTCGCCCCCGTGTTCGAGAAGGCCGCGGAGTCGCATCCGGACGTCGTCTTCGGGAAGGTCGACACCGAGGCGGAGCGAGAGTTGGCGTCGGGGTTCCGCATCACCTCGATCCCGACACTGATGGCCTTCCGCGAGGGCATCCTCGTGTTCAGCCAGCCAGGAGCGCTCCAGGAGAGCCAGCTGGAGCAGGTGATCCACGCTGTCGCTGGCCTGGACATGGAGAGCGTGCGGGCCGAGATCCGGGCGCGTGCCGACGCTGACGTCGCTCGCGCATGACGCACCCACCTGCCATCCCTCGTCGCTGGACGCGGGTGTGCGCCGTCACCCCTGTTGAGCGTGTGCTGCGCGCGCTCGCCGCCGTCTTCGTCGGCGCCTTCGCCCTCAGCATGGGCGACAACCTGTGGTGCGCGATCCCGGCGGGCATCTGCGCGACGCTGCTCCTCGTGGGCGCCGTCACCGGCTGGTGCCCCACAGCCCTCCTGCCGCGTCGTGTCGATGCCCCGCAGGAGAACACGCTCGGGATCCCCGAAGCGCGTCAGCGCATCGACGTCTGACCGTCGCGGCTAGTGCAGGGCTGTGCGACTGGTTGCGGTCGCCTCGAGACGGACTCCGTCCGGGACGAACAGCGTGAGCAGCGGCGGGTGCCACCGCGCCGAGATCTCCACGCGAGCGGAGATGCCATCCGGGCTCTCCGCGGCGCTCAGCACGGCCGGGGCAGCGCTCGCATCGATGACCGCCTGCGCCTGCGCGCGCACCATCTCGTCATCGAGCGCCGCCTCTACCCGATCGCCGTCCACCGCGAAGCGGAACCCATCGGCGCCCGCCAGCGCGGCTGAGGCGGCCAGGCCGTCGAGCTGCTTCTGGGCGAGGTACAGCGAGGTGGCGTTCGCGCAGATGAGCACCATCAGGAGCGCGAGGAGCGCATACGCCAGCGTGAGCGGGAGGATGCTCCCCTCGTCGTCGGCGACGCGATCGGCCTGGCGACCCGCGTCGTTCGCCGCGGTCGCCGCGTCGTTCATCGCGCCCCCCAGAATCGGGAGACCTTCTGCACGGAACTGGCCTCCACGGGAATGCTCGCGAGCTCGGTCCACGTGGTTCCCGTGGGGATGAGGGGAAGGCGAGCCCGCGTCGATACGGTGACGGTCAGCATCGCGCCGGGCGCGGGGCAGGTGGCGGCAGAGGGCACGCAGAAGGTGTCGACGGTCACATCGTCGTCATCCATTCCGTACTCGTCGATCACCGCGGCGAGGACCCGATCGACGCGCTCGGCGGCCGTGGCGGTGTCGCCGGCGGTCGACATCGACCGGGCCAGGTGGCGTGCCGCGGCCTCAGCGCCCAGTGCGTGCGACTGCACCGTGCCGAGCGCGATCACCAGGTACACCAGCGGCACCAGGAGGAGCGTGCCGACGACAATGAACTCCAGCGCGGCGGCACCCGTCTCTCCCTGTGCGGCAGACCGCCACCGACGCACGACGCTACGGCAGGACCTCACGCGGGGCATGCGCCGTCACCTCCATCGCCGCGGGGACCCCCCAGAGCCCGGCCACGGGCAGCGGCGCGACGACCGTCACCTGCACGAGCTGCGCATCGACGTACGACGCGACGACGGACTCCGCGTAGGCCGAGCCGACAGCGCGGCTGATCACATCACGCGTACGCTGCGCCCCCTCCTGCGGGGTGGTGTCAGCGAGCCCGCCATGGAACGCACCCTCGACAGCCGCATCGTGCACCACGTTGCGGACATACATCGAGAGTCCGACCTGAAGCACGGCCAGCGTGAGCGCCGTCAGCAGCAGACCGACGAGAACGAACTCGACCGGCGCGCTGCCACGTTCTCCGTCGCCCGATCGGAGGCCGGTCGCGGCCGGATCCGCTGCAGCTCTCACATGCCCGACACGCGTGAGATCGCCTGCTCGAACAGACCCGCGAGCGCGGGTCCTGCGACGGCCCACAGCAGCACGACGAGACCGGCGGTCATCAGCGTGATCAGAACCCAGCCGGGGACGTCCCCTCGGTCGTCATCTCGGTCCGCCCAGAGAGCGGCGACGGCCGCCCGCACCCGCCACATCCACATCGACATATCTCGTTCCTTTCCTTCGGTTCACCCGAACCCGAGTCGCAGCATGAGGATCCCCGGAAACACGGCGAAGATCACCGACATCGGGAGGATCACGAAGACCAAGGGGAACAGCATCATCAGCTCGTTCCGTCCGGCCCGCTCGATCAGCGCCTGCTTCGCCTCTTCGCGCGCATCGGCGGCTTGCGCCTGGAGGACCGCCGCGAGGGGCGCACCTCGCTCGATCGCCGCCACGAGGTGGTCGACAGCCCGGCTCACGGAGGGCACCTGCACTCTGCGCGCCAGGCTGTGGAGCGCCGCCGAGAGCGGTTCGCCCATGCCGACCGCGACGGAAACGCGCCGGAGCTCGGCCGTGAGCTCGCCCGAACCCACGTCGCCGACCCGTCGAATGCTGTCGCGGATGCCCTCTCCCGCCGCCAGACACAGGGCGAGGAACTCGAGAACCGTCGGCAGTTCGTCGCTCACGCGCGCCGTGCGCCTCCGTGACTGCGCGCTCAGCTGCGCGTCGCGCGCAGCGACACCCACGATCGCCAGGACCAGCGGGAAGATCATCGAGGCAGGTCCCGGCGGCACACCCAGCACAGCCGCAAGGACGATCACCACTCCCCCGCCCAGCAGTCCCGCCAGAGCCCAGGCCAGCTGGCTCGCGCGGAATGAGGCCACATCGACGGGGCGTCCCGCCTGCGCAAGACGTCTCGCCACACTGTCCTGTCCGCCGAGGAGGCCGCCGAGCGCGCGTCCCGCGATGGCGGTCGCGGTCTGGACTCTCGCCGCGGGCGCGATCCACCTGGTGGTGCCCCGCGGGTCGGTGACGTCTCGCACGTAGGGTGCGATGCGGCGGTCGAGTGCCGGTGCGCCCCAGCGCGGCACGCGTGAGGCCAGCAGCGCAACGCCCGTCCCGAACGCGGTCCCCAGCAGCACCGCGAGGGCGAGGTTCGACGCGAGGACCACACTCATCCGAACCACCTGCGCGGCTCCGGCAGCGCCCCGATCCGCAGCATCACGCGGAACGCGACGAACGACACGATCGCGCCCACCAGGATGAGCAGCACGCCTTCAGGGCTCGTGTACGCCTCGAACCCCTCGGGTCGGAACGCGAGGAGGACCACGATCGCCCACGGGGCGACCAGTCCGAGAACGGCGGCTCCGCGGGTCCACGACTGACGGGACTCGACCTCGCCGCGCAGTGCGGCATCCGCGCGCACCGATGCCGCCAGCGAACGCAGCACCGGCACCAGCTCCGTCCCGCCCACCTGCCGGGCCATGCGCAGCGTCTCGATGATCCGATCCGAGGTCGGGTCGGACAGTGTGGTCTTCAGCCTGAGCACACTGGCATCGAAGTGGCCGGAGGCGGCAAGGTCTCGGTCATAGTCGACGAACGCGGGCCGCAGCGCCGGTGGCGCCGACGTCGACAGGCTGGCAACGGCGTCCGGCAGCGACATGCCCGCCCGCACCGACGCGATGAGCAGATCACACACATCGGGCCAGAGAGTGCGCCGCTCTCGCCGGAGCCGGCGTCGACGGGCGCGAAGCCACCCGATGGGCGCGCATGCCGCAGCCGCTGCCGCGACCACCACCAGCGGCCATACCCCTGTCACCAGGAACGCGAGTGCCGCGGCGACGGTGCCGAGAACGAGTCCGGTCGCGACGATCACGCGCGGGCGAACGTGGGCGAGTCCCGCCTCCTCGAGCAGCGGGAACGGACGCGGCGATGTGCGCGAGGCCGTCGCGCCTGTGGAAGGCCACAGCCAGGGCGAGAGCACGAAGAGGACTCCCGCGGCGAGCAGACCGCCCCAGAGGATGGTCATCGCGCCTCGCCATCACGATAGAGATGCTCGACAGCGATCTCGCCGTCGAGCACGCCCGCAGGCTCGACGATCTCGGTCACGCGTCGGCGCCCGTCCGACTCGAGCGCGCAGTGCACCACCAGATCGACGCCACGGGCCACCGCCGTCAGCACGAATCCGGGGTCGACATTGCGCCCCGCCAGCAGCGACAGCGATGCCAGGCGCGTGAGCGCATCTGCCGCGGAGTTCGCGTGAATGGTCGCAGATCCCGGCACTCCGGTGTTGAGTGCGAGGACAAGATCGAGCGCTTCCGCATCACGCACCTCGCCGACGACGAGGCGGTCAGGCCGCATGCGGAGCGCCTCCTTCACCAGGCGCCGCAGGGTGACCTCGCCGGTCCCCTCCAGGCTGGGGGCACGCCCCTGGAGCGCGACGATGTCCGGCGCGTCGACCGCGAGCTCGAACGTCTCCTCCACCGTGACGACACGGTCGGTGCCGCCCGCGGCGATCAGCGCGCCGAGCAGAGTCGTCTTGCCCGCGTGCGTGGCACCCGAGACAAGGATGCTCCGTCCGGCCGCGACCGCCGACCGCAGCACCTCCGCCGCCGCCTGATCGAGCGAGCCGAGGCGAGTGAGCGTGTCGAGGTCGCGGTACAGCGCCCGGTGCTTGCGGATGTTCACCGCCCAGTGACGACGCGTGATGTCCGGGATGACGACGTGGAGTCGACTGCCATCGGGCAGCGAGGCATCCACGAAGGGCTGCGACAGGTCGATGCGCCGGCCGGTGGCGTGCAGCATCCGCTCCACCATGTCGCGCACAGCGGAGGCGGTCAGCACCAGCCCCGTCGGCTCCGTGATCCCGTCGCGCGCGACGAAGATCCGGTCGGGTGCGTTGATCCAGATCTCCTCGATCGTCGCGTCGTCGAGGTATGGCTGCAGGGGACCGTATCCGGCCACGTCGGCGATGACGTCACGCACACAGCGGTGCTCGTCGTCGATCAGGCTCAGCCCGCGCGCGAGCGCGTAGTCGTTGTGACGTCGCACTTCGTCGTGGGCGATGCGCAGGGCGACATCCGGATCCCGGGTCGGGTCCGTCTGCTCGGCCCGCAGACGCTCACGCACGCGATCGGCCACGAGAGCGGTCGGGGCGGCGAGGACGGTGGGCACGCCAGCATCCTCGCAAGACCCGGCGATCGGGCCCGGAACTTATCCACAGGGTGGCTCCGGTGCGTTCTCGGGGGCTACCCCCAGGGCCCGATGACTCCCCCACTCATTAGACTGGGCAGTCCCGCGGGAGTGGTGAAATTGGCAGACACGCAGGATTTAGGTTCCTGTGCCTCCGGGCGTGTGGGTTCAAGTCCCACCTTCCGCACGAGTGGGCGGCCGTCGTCGCCCCTCGTCCGACGACCAGAGGACTCCGACCCGTGCTGACCGGACCCGTCGCGCCCGCAGCGCTCATCCCCTGGCTCGACCCTGCCACCATCATCGAGTGGGCGGGCCCGTGGGCCCTGGTCGTGGTGTGCTTCATCGTCTTCGCCGAGACCGGGCTTCTCGTCGGGTTCCTGCTGCCGGGCGACACACTGCTGATCGTGTCCGGCATCCTGTCGCATCCGCTCCCCTACGCTGCCGACGGCGTGTTCGGCCTCAGCGTGTGGTGGGTCGCCCTGCTCATCGGCCTGGCCGCGTTCGTCGGCGGGGAGGTGGGCTACTGGATCGGCCACAAGGGCGGGCCGGCGGTGTTCGAGCGCAAGGAGTCCGGGCTGTTCAGCGTGAAGAACGTGGAGCGCACGAACGCCTTCTTCCAGCGGTTCGGCGGGCTGACGATCATCGTCGCTCGGTTCGTGCCCATCGTGCGGACCTTCGCACCGGTCGCCGCCGGCGTCGGCCACATGCACCGCGGGACATACACGCTGTACAACTTCATCGGCGCGGTGATCTGGGGCTTCGGACTGACGATGTTCGGCTACCTGATCGGCTTCATCCCGCCGGTGGCCTGGTTCGTCCAGCAGTACATCGACATCATTTTGCTCGGGGCCGTCGCCGCCACTGTGCTGGTCACCCTGTGGCACTACCTGCGTGAGCGGCGGCGCGCCCGTCGCGCCGAGGCGGCCGGTGAGGACGTCACCACCGATGATGACGAGGCGCAGGCGCTCGTGCTCAAGGAGGACGTGTTCGAGCGCGGCCCGGAGCACCGCGACCCGCACCGCGACGGCGACCCGCCACGGTAGACCTCGCGCGTCAGCGGTGCTGGTCGATGAGGATCGCGTTGCCGTCCGGGTCCACGAACATCGTGTGGCCCGGGCCCGATGCGCTCTCGACGGCGGGCGCGTCGATTCCGTGCTCGGCGATCTGTCGGCGGAGCTCCCGGATGTCGGTGAATTCGGGCAGGGGCTCGGCACCCTGATCCCAGCCGGGGTTGAAGGTGAGCACGTTTCCATCGAACATGCCGTGGAACAGTCCGATCACCGCGTCGCCGTTGCGCATGGTCAGCCAGTTCTGCTCCTCATCCCCGCCCGCAGCGGCGAATCCGAGCTTCTCGTAGAACGCGCGTGACGCGGCGAGATCTGCGACGGACAGGCTGACCGAGAATGCCCCGAGGGTCGATGTCCTGTGCGCGCTCATGATGCCTTCGCCTTCTTCTTCGCGCCGCTCTTCTTGGTCGATGCGGAGGTCGTGGCCGGTTTCTCGTCCTTGCCTGCGGTCCGCGTCGACCATGAGCGCTCGACACTGGCTCGGAGCGCATCCATGAGGTCGATCACCTCGCCGCCGCCCGCGTCGCCGTCGTCGCCGAACGTCTCGGCGGTGTCGATGGCGTCGCCTTTGTCGAGCTTGGCCTCGATCAGCGTGCGCAGCTCGGCCTGATATTCGTCCGAGTACTCCTCGGGGTCGAAGTCGCTCGAGAAGCTCTCCACGAGGGATGCCGACAGCTCGAGCTCCTTGGCCGACACCTTCACGTCCTCGTCCAAGGAGGGAAACGCCGCGTCACGCACCTCATCCGCCCAGAGCAGTGTCTGCAGCACCAGGACGTCGCCACGCACGCGCAGCGCGGCCAGCCGGGTCTTCTGGCGCAGCGAGAAGCGCACGATCGCCGTCCGATCGGTCTGCTCCAGGGTCTTTCGCAGCAGCACGTACGCCTTCGGGGAGGCGGAGTCCGGCTCGAGGTAGTAAGCGCGGTCGAGCGTGAGCAGGTCGACCTGCTCGCTCGGCACGAACTCGACGACATCGATCTCACGCGAGCGCTCGGAGGGGAGCGCCGCGAGGTCGTCCTTGGTGAGGATCACCGTCTTCTCTCCGTCGGTATACGCCCGGTCGATGTCGGCGTACGGCACGACCGCTCCGTCGATCTCGCAGATGCGCTGGTAGCGGATGCGGCCGCCGTCGGCCGCGTGCACCTGGTGCAGCGGCACATCGTGGTCCTCGGTCGCCGAATAGACCTTCACCGGCACGTTCACCAGACCGAAGGTCAGCGCGCCTTTCCAGATCGCCCTCATCCCACCAGTACACACCTGTCACACCGCTCACGGCTACCCCCTCGCGCCCGAGCGCGGCAGGATGGCGGTATGCCAGGTGAGGAGCAGGTCGTGCGCGTCGCGGGCCGTCGCCTGCGCGTGACGAACCTGGAGAAGGTCCTCTACCCCGCCACGGGCACCACCAAGGGCGAGGTCATCGACTACTACACGCGCATCGCCCCGCACCTGCTCCCCCACGTCGCCGGACGCCCGATCACCCGCAAGCGCTGGGTGGAGGGCGTGGGCACGCCCGAGCATCCTGGCGCCGTCTTCTTCGCGAAAGACCTGGAAGCCGGCGCGCCGTCGTGGGTCCACCGGCTGCCCATCGCGCACTCGGGAGGACCCAAGCAGTACCCGCTTGCCGGGGACGTCGCCACTCTCGCGTACCTCGCGCAGGTCGCGAGCCTGGAGCTGCACGTGCCGCAGTGGCGGTTCACTCCGTCGGGCGAGCGCGGCGACGCAGACCGCCTCGTCCTCGATCTCGACCCCGGAGCGGGCGCGGGGCTGGCCGAGTGCGCGCAGGTCGCCCTCTGGGTCCGTGACATCCTCGGCGGCATGGGCCTCGACCCCCTGCCGGTGACCAGCGGCAGCAAGGGCCTTCACCTGTACACGGCGCTGCCCGCGGGCCAATCCAGCGAGCAGTCGTCGGCACTCGCGCGGGAGCTGGCCCGCATGCTCGAAGCCGACCATCCCGACCTGGTGGTGAGCACCCAGCGCAAGACCGACCGCGCCGGTCGTGTCCTCGTCGACTGGAGCCAGAACAACGCGGCGAAGACGACGATCGCCCCGTACTCGCTGCGAGGCACCTTCGAGCCGACGGTCGCCGCACCGCGCACCTGGGAGGAGGTCACCGCGGACGGTCTGCAGCAGCTGCGGTTCGACGAGGTCCTCTCGCGGGTGAGGGACGCCGGCGACCCTCTCGCCGCGCTCGGGTTCCATGCAGACGGCAGGGCGGACCCGCACGGTCCCCTGGCCCCCTACATCGCGAAGCGCCGCGCTGGAAGAACCCCCGAGCCCGTGCCTGCCAACACGCTGGGCGGGGCAGCGCGCACCGGCCCACCCCGCTTCGTCATCCAGGAGCATCACGCGTCGCGTCTGCACTGGGACCTGCGCCTGGAGCACGACGGGGTGCTGGTCAGCTGGGCGGTGCCTCGTGGCATCCCCGAGTCGACGGAGCGCAACGCGCTGGCCGTGATGACCGAGGACCACCCCCTGGCGTACGCGGACTTCGAAGGAACCATCCCCGACGGCGAGTACGGTGCCGGCGTCATGACGATCTGGGATGCCGGCCACATCGATCTCGAGAAATGGCGGGACGATGAGATCATCTTCACCGCCCACGGGCGCTCGGACGGTCCGCTGGGCACCGCTCGGTTCGCCCTCATCCGCACCGACGGCGACGGCGAACGCTCGTCATGGCTCCTGCACCGCATGAAGACCGCCCCCCGGAAGCGGCGGCCCTCGCCCGCCCATGCCGAGCCCGCACCCGCGGCCTGGGCCCGCCCGACGCTTGCGACGACGGCCACCCCGGGGGTTGCGCGCAGCGCGGCGGCCCGATGGCGCAGGCAGGAGTTCCCGGAGTGGGCAGAGGTGAAGTGGGACGGGATCCGGGCCATCGGCCTGTGGGACGGCCACACGCTGCGCCTGCGCACCCGCAACGGCAATGACGTCACCGGCGCCTACCCGGAGCTCACCGCGCAACCGCTGGAGCTCGGGTCGACACCGGCCGTCCTCGATGGCGAGATCGTCGCGCTCGACGCGCAGGGGCGCCCGAGCTTCGCACTGCTGCAGCGGCGCATGAATCTCTCCCGCCCTGCAGAGGTCCGCACCGAGGCGTCCCGCACCCCGGTGCGCTACCACGTGTTCGATCTGCTGTCGCTGGCTGGGGAGGACCTCACAGCACGGCCGCTGGCGGATCGGCGTGCGCGGCTCGAGGAGCTCCTCGGCGAGAGCGCGCCGCCGGTGCTCGCCCCGCCGATCTTCCACAGCGTGGATGACGCTCTCGACGCCTGTCGGTCACTCGGCCTCGAGGGTGTGGTCGTGAAGGATCCGGCCTCGCCGTACCGGAGCGGACAGCGATCGGAGAGCTGGCTCAAGGTGAAGTTCACGCGCAGCCAGGAGGTGATCGTCGGCGGGATCCGGCCCGGCCAGGGGGGACGCTCCGGCTCGATCGGATCACTGCTGGTCGGCGTTCCCACCGACGCCGGTCTGCGCTATGCCGGACGGGTCGGAACCGGGTTCAGCGACGCGACGCTCGCGCACCTCGACGAGCTGCTCGCGTCACGCCGTGCCGACACGCATCCGTTCCTCGACGTGCCCGACGCGGATGCCGCAGACGCACTCTGGGTGCGCCCCGACCTGGTCGCCGAGGTCGAGTTCGCCGAATGGACGCCGGCCGGCATCCTGCGCCACGCGCGATGGCGCGGACTGCGGCCCGACAAGTCGGCCGCGGACGTGGAGATCGACGACCCTTCGTCGTGAGTCACGCGTGTCGCGCGTCGTCCGGTTCGACGTGCCCCACAGGCTCCAGCTGGATCGTGCTGTGCTCGACATCGAAGTGATCGGCGAGGCAGGACTGGAGGCGGGCCAGCAGGTCTCCGCCGCCGTCGGCCATCGCCGTCGCATCGACGACGACGTGCGCGGTGAACACCGGAGCGCCCCGCGTCAGCTGCCACACATGGACGTCGTGCACGTCCACGACCTCTGCCGCACTGGTCAGGTGCGCGCGGATCTCCGCGACCGCCATCCCGGGCGGTGCGGACTCGGCGAGCACGCCCGCCACCTCGCGCAGCAGCACGACCGCCCGCGGCAGGATCATCGCCGCGACGGCGAGTGAGGCGACGGCATCCGCCGCCTGCCACCCGGTCAGGATGATCACCACGGCGGCCACGATCACCAGCGCCGACCCGAGCAGGTCTCCGAGAACCTCGAGATACGCGCCACGCACGTTGATGCTGCGGCGCTGCGCCGACGACAGAAGCCAGAGGGCGATCGCGTTGGCGACCAGGCCCACCGCGGCGACGACGAGCATCAGGGGACCGGCCACCTCGTGGTCGCCGGGATCGATGAGGCGGCCGATCGCCTCGACCGCGATGACCGAGGCGAGGACGATCAGGATCACCCCATTGACGAGAGCACCCAGCACCTCGGCACGCTGGTAGCCGAAGGTGCGACGATCGTCTGCGGGGCGCGCGGCCACGATGCCGGCGACGAGGGCGATCACCAGAGCCGCGGCATCCGTGAACATGTGCGCCGCATCGGCCAGCAGGGCGAGGGAGCCGCTCAGGATCGCCCCGATCACCTGCACGACCATGACCACCGACGTGATCGCGAGCGACACCGCGAGCAGGCGGCGGCTGTCGCCATCGCGGAAGCCGGCGGCGGGCGCGTGGTCGTGCATGGTGTCAGGCTACGTCGGTACGGCACCCCGGGCGCCCGGAACGCGTCAGTCGGGAATGAGTGTGAGTATCAGGACAGCCGCGACAGCAGCGGCGCCAGCTCTCGGAATGCGCGGGCTCGGTGGCTGTCGGCGTTCTTCTCGGCCGCAGACCATTCGGCGACGGTGCGGGTCGACCCGTCGGGCACGAAGATCGGGTCGTACCCGAATCCGCCGGCACCCTGCGCACGCGTCGCGAGCCGACCGGGCCACCGTCCTTCCACGACATGCTCGTGGCCATCGGGCGTGACCAGCGCGATCGTCGACACGAACTGGGCCGCGCGGTGCGGGTCCCCTATGTCCGAGAGCTGGTCGAGCAGCAGCTCGAGATTCGCGCGGGCGTCCTTTGCGTGACCGGCCCAATAGGCCGAGAACACGCCGGGCGAGCCGCCGAGCGCGTCGACGCAGATCCCAGAGTCGTCAGCGAGCGCGACGCGGCCGGTGTGCGAGGCTGCGGAGCGCGCCTTGATGAGCGCGTTCGCGGCGAAGGTCACGCCGTCTTCGACCGGCTCAGGCCCGTCGTAGGGCAGCACGTCGAGATCGGGGCGCACGGCGCTCACGATCGCCTGGAACTCGTCGACCTTGTGTGTGTTGTGCGTCGCGAGCACCAGCGCCCGGCCGGGCGCGGGGGTCACGACGCGTCCAGCGCGGCGGTCTGCGCCTCGCGCAGCTGTGCGCAGCCGTCCACGCCCAGATCGAGCAGCGCGTCGAGCTCTCGCTTGTCGAACGGCGCGCCCTCGGCGGTGCCCTGCACCTCGACGAACAGTCCGCGGCCGGTGACCACCACGTTCATGTCGGTCTCTGCCCGCACATCCTCGACGTAGGCGAGGTCGAGCATCGGCTCCCCGTCGATGATGCCGACGGAGACCGCAGAGACCGAGTCGAACAGGGGCGTGGCCTTCTTGGCGATGAAGCCTTTCCCGCGGCCCCACTCGATGGCGTCGGCCAGGGCGACGTATGCTCCGGTGATCGCCGCGGTACGCGTGCCGCCGTCGGCCTGGAGCACGTCGCAGTCGATGACGATGGTGTTCTCCCCCAGCGCCTTGGTGTCGACGACGGCGCGCAGGGCACGGCCGATGAGGCGCGAGATCTCGTGCGTGCGGCCGCCGATCCTGCCCTTGACGGCCTCGCGGTCGCCGCGGGTGTTGGTGGCCCGCGGCAGCATCGCGTACTCGGCGGTGACCCACCCCTTGCCCTTGCCGGTGAGCCAGCGAGGAACGCCGTTGGTGAACGAGGCGGTGCACAGCACCTTGGTTCCGCCGAAGCTGATCAGCGCCGAACCCTCGGCATGGGCGCTCCAGCCTCGCTCGATGGTGACGGGGCGCAGCTGATCGACGGCACGGTCGTCGGCACGG
>JAUHYM010000038.1 GCA_030426515.1 Actinomycetes bacterium | reverse complement strand
CGGCGCTGGCGCCTGCTACAACGAGACGCTGTGGATCGATGCCCAGACGCACGGCGTCCGAGCCGACCCACTCGAGCGCGGCGTAGCAGTCCTCGAAGGGGACCGGATGCGGATGCTCGGGGGCCAGCCGGTACTCCACGGTGACCAGTGTGATCCCCAGGCGCTCCACCCAGGCGAGCGCTGTATCGGTGCCGCTGAATCGGTCGCCGAACATCATGCCCCCGGAGTGGAAGAGCAGGACCGCGCCTGCGCTCGCCGCTCCGGTCGGGCGCACCACCGACGCATCCAGCACATGCCCTCCGAAGCCTGAGAAGCGCACGTCTTCGACGGTCAGGGCGCGATCCCGCAGCAACTCGGCGCGCGAGGCGGACGCATAGGACGCGCGCATGAAGTCGAGCAGGTCCGGCGTGATGGTCGGAGGGAACACGCCCCCGACCACCGCGAGCGCTGCCCGCAGCTCGGGATCGATCGCGACGCGCTCCGTCATGGAGCCATTGTGCCCGGGGCCCGACGCCTCGATCAGGTCGGGTCGCCGTTCATCTCCCAGTTCTTCGGCGAACGCCACAGGGCGCTCGTGGTGAGGGAGCGGATCATCTCCATCTCCTTGGGCAGGCGCGTGTAGAGCTTCATGAACAGCTCTTCGACGTCGAGCAGCTCGCTCGTCCAGTCGACGCGGTTGATGGCCATGCAGCGGAAGAAGTCCTCCTCGGTGAAGTCCAGCCCCTCCCAGTTCAGGTCCTCGTAGCGGGGCATCCAGCCCAGCGGACTCTCGACCGCCAGCGCGCGGCCGCGGGCGCGGGCGACGATCCACTGCAGCACCCGCATGTTCTCGCCGAAGCCCGGCCAGAGGAAGTTGCCGTCCTCGTCGCGGCGGAACCAGTTCACCTCGAAGATGCGGGGAGGGTTGCGCACCTTGCGGCCGAACGCGAGCCAGTGGTTGATGTAGTCGCCCATGTGGTAGCCGGCGAACGGCAGCATCGCGAACGGGTCGCGGCGGACCACACCCTGCTTTCCGAATGCGGCCGCCGTCGTCTCGGATCCCATGGTGGCGGCCATGTAGACCCCGAACGCCCAGTTGAAGCTCTGCGTCACCAGGGGGATGGTGCCCGCCCGCCGCCCGCCGAACACGAACGCGCTGATCGGCACGCCCGCCGGGTCGTCCCACGCCTCGTCGAGCTCGGGATTGAGGGATGCCGGGGCGGTGAAGCGCGAGTTCGGATGGGCCGCCTTGGTGCCGGAGTCGGGCGTCCAGTCGTTGCCCTGCCAGTCGATCGCGTGCGCCGGCGGCTCGCCGTCCATTCCCTCCCACCACACGTCGCCGTCGTCGGTGAGCGCGACGTTCGTGAAGATCGTGTCGGAGCGCACCGACTCCATCGCACTGGGGTTCGTCTTGTACGACGTGCCCGGCGCGACGCCGAAGTAGCCGGCTTCGGGGTTGATCGCCATGAGGCGTCCGTCGTCACCCGGTTTGATCCACGCGATGTCATCGCCCACGGTCGAGACCTTCCACCCCTTGTCGGCGAAGGCGGGGGGCGGCACCAGCATCGCGAAATTGGTCTTGCCGCACGCGCTCGGGAACGCGGCGGCCACATACGTCTTCTCGCCCTCGGGGTCGGTGACGCCCAGGATCAGCATGTGCTCGGCGAGCCAGCCTTCATCGCGGGCCATCGCCGAGGCGATCCGCAGCGCCAGGCACTTCTTGCCGAGCAGCGCGTTGCCGCCGTATCCCGACCCGTACGACCAGATCTCCCGCGTCTCGGGGAAGTGCACGATGTACTTCTCGGGGTTGCACGGCCACGCGACATCCGCCTGGCCCGGTGCCAGCGGCGCGCCCACGGTGTGCATGCACGGCACGAAATCGCCGTCGGGGCCGAGCACGTCGAGCGCGGGCCGACCCATTCGGGTCATGATCTTCATGTTGACCACGGCGTAGGGCGAGTCGGTGATCTGCACCCCGAGCTGCGCGATGGGGGAGCCCAGCGGCCCCATGCTGAACGGCACCACGTACATCGTGCGCCCTGCCATGCTGCCGGCGAACAGCCCGCGCAGCGTGGTCATCATCTCGCGCGGGTCCATCCAGTTGTTGGTGGGACCGGCATCCTCTTCGCTGCGCGAGCAGATGAAGGTGCGCTCCTCGACCCGGGCGACATCGCTGGCGTCGCTGCGCGCGAGGAAGCTGTTCGGACGCTTCTCTGGGTTCAGGCGCACGAAGGTGCCCGCCTCGACCAGCTGGGCGCACAGGGCGTCGTACTCCTCATCGGAGCCGTCGCACCAGTGGACGTCGGTCGGTTGGCAGAGGTCAGTCATCTCGGCGACCCAGGCGCGCAGCCCGTCGTGTCGCACCCACTCCGGTGTGCTCATGCGGCCAGCATGCCGTGCGGGACGGATTCGGCGCTACGGGGTGTCCCATTCAACGAGGGGATGGCGCGCGCTGCGCGGAAAAGACGAAACCCCCGCGATGTAGAAGCTACGCGAGGGTTCCTGGGGTGAGTGTAATGATCACCCGTGTGGCTCCGACCGGCATCGATCCGGTGACCTTTCGATTTTCAGTCGAACGCTCTACCAACTGAGCTACAGAGCCGCGCGACACGACTGCCGCGCCCAAAACGAAAAGCCCTCCGAGAAGGGCTTGTCGCTCGGAGCGACCCTGACGGGACTTGAACCCGCGACCTCCGCCGTGACAGGGCGGCACGCTAACCAACTGCGCTACAGGGCCATGCTTTTTCAATTGTATGTGTAGGTGTGACCCCAACGGGATTCGAACCCGTGCTACCGCCGTGAAAGGGCGGCGTCCTAGGCCGCTAAACGATGGGGCCGAGCGAAACCCCGGAGGTTTCCGGCGCTCACGCTTACCGACGATCAAGCTTACGTGGCGCTCCCGCGAATCACCAAATCGGGGTGCGAAACCGCTCGATCCGGAGGATGATGGACCGACGAGAACCCGACCCGATTCGTGTGATTCCTGTGAATTGTGTGAAGAGTGTTGCTATCGTGAGGTCTGTTTGCTGGCTCGGGAAGGAGGGGAGCCGGTGGTCGACACGCCATCTGCGACGCACCGCGCGGACTCTGCCGAGCCCGATTGCGGGTGTGCTCCCACCGCCGCCGAGAAGCGGCGTCTGTTCCCGACGCTGACGCGCCGCGGCGCGCTCGGGCTCGCCGCCGTCGGCATCGTCGGACTCGGAGCGGTCGCCGCTCCCGCGATCTCGCCGGCGTTCGCCGTCACCTACCCCGACTGGGACGACGTCGAGCGAGCACGTCAGAACGAGGCCGACAAAGCGGCCGAGGTCACCCGCATCCAGGGCCTCATCGCCTCGCTGCAGGCCGAGGTGGAGCGCACGCAGCAGGTCGCCGAGCAGCGCGCCGACGAGTTCTACGAAGCGCAGCAGGCGTTCTTCGATGCCGCCCAGCGCGCCGAGCAGCTCCAGTCGCAGGCCGACGAGCAGTCGCAGATCGCCATCGACGCCGCCGAGAAGGCGGGTCGACTCGCCGCACAGCTCTACCGCGACGGCGGCGACGACACCTCCCTCGAACTCTTCTTCTCGGGCTCCGCCGCCGGCGCGGACGACCTGCTGGCCCGCCTCGGGCAGATGGACAAGCTCCTCGAGCGCAACCAGGACGTCTACGCCGACGCGGTCACGGCACGGGATGCTGCGCAGTCGCTCAGCGACCAGGCCGAGGTCGCGCGCACCGAGCGCGACCGCCTGCAGCAGATTGCCGAAGAGAAGATGGTCGCCGCCCAGCAGGCGGCCGACGAGGCGCAGGCTGCGCTCGACGCCCAGACCGAGCACCTCGCCACCCTTGAGGCGCAGCTCGAGGCGCTCCAGGACGAGACCGCCAAGACCCTCGCCGCGTACCAGGCCGGCGTCGAAGCGCGTCGCAAGGCCGAGGAGGAGCGCAAGCGCCGCGAAGCCGAGCAGCGCCGCCGCGAAGCGGAGGAGGCTGCGAAGCGTGCCGCCGCCTCTGGGAGCAGCGGAGGCGGGTCGAGCGGCGGGTCCAGCTCCTCCAGCGGCGGCGGCAGCGGAGGCGGAGGCTCCGTCGGCGGTTCCGGGTGGGCGCGACCCTCCTCAGGATGGCGCACCTCGGGCTACGGTCCGCGCACCGTGCAGTGCGGCAGCAGCTACTGCTCCAGCGGCTACCACTACGGCGTGGACCTCGCCGCCGGCTGCGGTGCGGGCATCTACGCCGCAAGCGCCGGCACTGTCACCTACGCCGGCTACAACGGCGGGTACGGCAACTACATCCGCATCGACCACGGCGGCGGAATCGGCACCGGGTACGCACACATCCGTCCGGGCGGGATCTTCGTCGGGTACGGCCAGCGCGTGAGCGCCGGTCAGCTGATCGCCAGCGAGGGAAACACCGGCAACTCGTTCGGCTGCCACCTGCACTACGAGACGTACGTGAACGGCTACCCGACGAACCCGATCAACTTCATGGCCGCGCGGGGCATCTCGGTCTGAGTTCGGCTCACACGGCGAGCGTCGCACGGACGCGCTCGGCCAGAAACGCGAAGCGCGCCCGCTCGACCTCGTCGTAAGACGCATCGGCGACGGATGCCTCGAGCCTGCCCAGCTGCGACATGATCGTCGCACGCTGCTCGTCGGTGCGCACCCGCCAGGCGAGGTCGTCCAGTAGCCCGAACAGTCGCGCCGCGACATCCGGATCGCCCGCGCCGTAGCGCCGAATCTGCTCGAGCCCCACCTCGACCAGGTCGTCGAACGTGTCACCCACCGGCAGCAGGCGCGCCACGCCCGCCTCGTCCGCGTACGCGGCCGGCCGCGGTGCGCGCGCGGCGACGTCCCCGAGCAGCGCGGCGATGTGCCCGAGCGCATGCACCGCGGTGGTCGGGTCGTTCACCCCGGGGGAGAGCGCTTTCGCCGCGACATCCGCGAGCTGGCGCAGCCCGAACCCGACGTCCTGGGCGGGGGTGCGCTCGTAGGCTGCCCCGAAGCAGTCGGCGATCCGCTCCTCCACGTCGTTGTCATGCCGCGAGGTGCGGTCGGCATACCCGCGTCGCCACCATTCCACCAGGGGAGTGCCCTCGACGACGGCACTGCCCACGGGGCGGACCTCGCGCACGACGACGTCCTCCTCGGCGCCGATCTCGACCAGCCGGTCACGGTCCACCCCGGTGAGAAAGCCCGAACCCGACGCGAAGATCCGCCGCCGATGGTCCGGAAGCTCCGGGGCGAGGGTCGCTGCGCCCGGGTGGTCGTCCGAGAGCACCGCGAGGGTGCGGGATGCCTCGCGGTGCACATCGCGCAGCATCGTCTCGACGCGCAGCTGCCGCGCGAGATGCGCGAGGAAGAACACCAGCACGATCACGCTGGCGAGGGTGAGCACCGAGGCGATCGTCACCGAGATGCGCGGCACGAACGGGTCCGCCGAATCCGTGCCGTCCTCCACCGTGCGCAGCACCGTGAGCGCGTAGGCGAAGGTGCCGAGGAACATCGCCAGCGTGCCGTGGACCATGCCGTCGGCCGAGAACATCCGCAGCAGGCGCGGCGAGGCCTGGCTGCTCGCCAACTGGAGGGCGACGACCGTGAGCGAGAAGGTCAGGGACGTCGCGGTGATGAGGGAACCGGCGATCGCCGAGAGCACCGTGCGGGCAGCGTCGGGCCCACCGCCGAAGACCAGCCCGGCGAAGCCGTCCGCGAGAGATGCGTCGATGGCCCGATCGATCTCGGGCAGCGCGACGCCGATGACGACCGCGCCGATCACCGCGGCCAGCGGCACGGGCCACAGCCGCGACGCGACGGCGTCCATGATCGTGGCGAGCCGTCGCCTCACTGCACCCGGGCGCGTCGCCATCTCCCACCTCCCGGGGCGATCCTCTCGCGACGACGAGGATGCTGTCAGGAGGGGTGCGGCGTGCCGCCGGGTCTGCTAGGGCGCGCTCAGATCGTGCTGGGCGACTCGCCCTCACCCTGGGTGCGGGTCTCGCCCTCGTGCACCTGGAAGCGCACGAACGCCTCCGACACGAGGCGCTCCGCCTCAGCGGCATCCGCCCACTCGTCGACCTTGACCCACTTGCCGGGCTCGAGGTCCTTGTAGTGCTCGAAGAAGTGGTTGATCTCGTTCTTCGCGAACTCCGACACGTCGCCGACATCCTGGATGTGCGACCAGCGGGGGTCCTTCGCGAGCACGGCCACGACCTTGTCGTCGCCGCCGGCCTCGTCGGTCATCTTCAGCACACCGACCGGGCGCACCTTCGCGAGGATGCCGGGGGCGAGATCGTGGTCCAGCAGCACGAGCACGTCGAGCGGGTCGCCGTCCTCGCCGAGCGTGTTCTCGAAGAAGCCGTAGTTGGCCGGGTAGCCCATCGGGGTGTACAGGATCCGGTCGAGGAAGACGCGGCCGGTGCCGTGGTCGACCTCGTACTTGATCTTGCTGTTGCGCGGGATCTCGATGACGGCGTCGTACGCGCCCATAGCTGGTGCTCCTTCAGAAGACGGCGATCGGTCGGCGAATGCCGTCGCCCAGCCTATCCCGGGGTCTCCTGCGCCGTGTCGCGCGGGTCGCGCGCCCGATGGGTACCGTGGCGGGGTGGAGACCCGTGGACCCCTCGCCCCCGCCGTCGCCGAGATCCGCCTCGCGGTCCGGCAGGCGCTGGCGGGGCTGCCGGCCGGTGCCGCCGTGGTCGCCGGGCTGTCGGGCGGCGCGGACTCCCTCGCGCTGACCGCCGCGCTCGCGTTCGAGGCGCCGAGGGCCGCGGTCCGCGTCATCGCGGTGACCGTCGACCACGGGCTGCAGAGCGGATCGGACGCCGTCGCGGCCCGCGCCGCCGATCAGGCCCGCGCGCTCGGGCTCGAGGCGCTCGTCGTCCCGGCCGCGGTGGGCGCCGCCGGTGGACCAGAGGCCGCCGCGCGCGACGCCCGCTACCGCGCGCTGCGGGAGGCTGCTGACGCCGCCGAGGCATCGGCGATCCTCGTCGCGCACACCCTCGACGACCAGGCCGAGACGGTTCTGCTGGGGCTTGCCCGCGGCTCGGGGGCCGCCAGCCTGCAGGGCATGGCGCCGAGCGCGGACCTGCACGGGATGCCGCTGCTGCGACCCCTGCTCGGGGTGCGACGCGGCACCACCCGCGCGGCGTGCGAGGCGCAGGGCCTCACCCCCTGGGAGGACCCGCACAACGAGGACTCCCGGTTCCGCCGGGTGCGCGTGCGCGCCGCGGTGCTGCCCGTGCTCGAGGAAGAGCTCGGGCCCGGGGTCGCCGAGGCGCTCGCACGCACCGCGGAGCAGCTGCGCGAAGACGCCGACGCGTTCGCCGAGATGATCGACGAGACCATCGAAGACATCGTCGAGCCGGCCGAGGCGGGCATCTCGGTCTCGATCGCCGCGCTCGCCGCGAACCCCGCCGCGCTGCGGAACCGGATCATCCGGCACGTCGTCGCCAGCGAGTTCCACCAGAGCCTCAGCCGCGCGCACACCCTCGAGGTGGCGCGCCTGGTCACCGACTGGGCGGGGCAGGGGCCGATCGACCTGCCCGGATGCCGCGCCCGGCGCGTCGGCGGCCGCATCGAGTTCACCGCGCGGTGAGCACCCGCTCGACGCCCGGTTCCC
This sequence comes from Actinomycetes bacterium, assembly GCA_030426515.1. Taxonomy (GTDB): domain Bacteria; phylum Actinomycetota; class Actinomycetes; order Actinomycetales; family Microbacteriaceae; genus Microbacterium. Next base: position 8,383 of record JAUHYM010000038.1, on the reverse strand, counting down.
CCGAATCGACGCCCGATTCCCCCGAATCAACACCTCCCGCACGAATCAACACGGCTTTGCGCGCGATCCCGTGTTGATTCGTGCGGCGGGTGTTGATTCGCGGGGTCTTCGAACGCCGGAGACGCAGTGACGTCACGGCGCGGCAAGGCGCTGCTCCGCCCTAGACTCGACGCATGCGCGCGGCCGACATCGCTGACGACCTGACCGACGTCCTGGTCACCCAGGAGCAGATCCACGACAAGCTCGACGAGATTGCCGCCCGGGTCGCGGCCGACTACGCGGGCAAGGACCTGCTCCTGGTCGGGGTGCTCAAGGGTGCGGTCATGGTCATGGCCGACTTCTCGCGGGCACTGCCCGAGCTCGTCCCGATGGACTGGATGGCGGTGTCCTCCTACGGCGCGGGCACCAAGTCGAGCGGTGTCGTGCAGATCCGCAAGGACCTCGACACCGACATCACCGACAAGCACGTGCTGATCGTCGAGGACATCATCGACTCCGGCCTCACCCTCGACTGGCTGCTGAAGAACTTCGAGGCCCGCGGGGCGGCATCCATCGAGGTCTTCGCGCTGCTGCGCAAGCCCGACGCCGCGAAGGTCGAGATCCCCTGCAGGTACGTCGGGTTCGACATCCCGAACGACTTCGTGGTCGGCTACGGCCTGGACTTCGCCGAGAAGTACCGCAACCTGCGCGACGTCGCCGTGCTCGCGCCGCACGTGTACGCGTAGCCGCCGGCGCCCGGTACGCCCTGGGCGAATACCCAGAGGGGGCACAGGAGGCCCGCGATACCCTGGAGGGCACTGCCCGCCGCCGCGGGACGCCGACGAAAGGTCCAGGGCCTCCTCGCACCATGGATGTCAAGAAGATCACCCGCAACCCCCTCATCTACGTACTGCTGATCGGGGTGCTGCTCATCGTGGGCTTCACGCTCATCTCGAGTTGGGGAGGGCCCAAGCAGATCACGACCCAGGAGGGTCTCGAGCTGCTGCGCGGTGACACCGTGACCGAGGTCGTCAACACCGACGGCGATCAGCGTGTCGACCTCACGCTCTCGAGCGACTACGAGGGCTCCGACCAGGTGCAGTTCTACTACGTGGATGCCCGTGCCGACGAGGTCGTCAGCGCGATCGACGCCGCCGACCCGACCGACGGGTTCAACGACGTCGTCCCCCAGCCCAGCTGGTGGGGCGGGTTCCTGTCGCTGATGATCCCGCTGCTGCTGCTGGGTCTGCTGTTCTGGTTCCTGCTGTCGTCCGCGCAGGGCGGCGGCGGAAAGGTCATGCAGTTCGGCAAGTCGCGCGCCAAGCTCGTCACCAAGGAGACCCCGACGGTCACGTTCCAGGACGTCGCCGGCTCGGACGAGGCGATCGAAGAGCTGCAGGAGATCAAGGACTTCCTGAAGGACCCCGCCAAGTTTCAGGCCGTGGGCGCCCGCATCCCGAAGGGCGTGCTGCTGTACGGCCCTCCCGGTACCGGAAAGACCCTGGTCGCCCGCGCCGTCGCAGGGGAAGCAGGCGTCCCGTTCTACTCGATCTCGGGGTCGGACTTCGTCGAGATGTTCGTCGGCGTCGGCGCGAGCCGCGTGCGCGACCTGTTCAACCAGGCCAAGGAGTCGGCCCCCGCGATCATCTTCATCGACGAGATCGACGCCGTCGGCCGCCACCGCGGCGCCGGCATGGGCGGCGGCCACGACGAGCGCGAGCAGACCCTGAACCAGATGCTCGTCGAGATGGACGGGTTCGACCCGAAGGCGAACGTCATCGTCATCGCGGCGACCAACCGCCCCGACATCCTCGACCCGGCGCTGCTGCGGCCTGGCCGCTTCGACCGTCAGATCGGCGTCGACGCCCCCGACCTGCAGGGTCGCAAGAAGATCCTCGAGGTGCACGGCCGCGGCAAGCCTCTCGCCGATGGCGTCGACCTCGAGGTCGTCGCCCGCAAGACGCCGGGCTTCACCGGTGCGGACCTCGCCAACGTCCTCAACGAGGCCGCCCTGCTCACGGCCCGCTCGAACGCGCAGCTGATCGACAACCGCGCCCTCGACGAGGCGATCGACCGCGTGATCGCCGGCCCGCAGCGTCGCACCCGGGTGATGAAGGACAAGGAGAAGCTCATCACCGCGTACCACGAGGGCGGCCACGCGCTCGCGGCGGCGGCGATGAACCACACCGACCCGGTGACGAAGATCACGATCCTGCCGCGCGGCAAGGCGCTCGGCTACACGATGGTGCTGCCGCTGGACGACAAGTACTCGGTGACGCGCAACGAGCTGCAGGACCAGCTGGCGTACGCCCTGGGCGGCCGCGTCGCCGAGGAGATCGTCTTCCACGACCCGACCACGGGCGCCTCAAACGACATCGAGAAGGCGACGAGCATCGCCCGCAAGATGGTGACCGAGTACGGCATGACGATGGATGTCGGTCCGGTCAAGCTGGGCCAGGGCTCGGGCGAGGTCTTCATGGGCCGCGACATGGGTCACGGCCGCGACTACTCGGAGAAGATCGCCGAGCGTGTCGACGCGCAGGTGCGCGACCTCATCGAGCAGGCGCACGACGAGGCCTACCAGGTCATCAACGACAACCGTCACGTGCTGGACCGGCTCGCCCGCGAGCTGCTCGAGAAGGAGACGCTGGACCACCTGGAGCTCGAGGAGATCTTCAAGGACGTTCGCAAGCTGCCGCCGCGGCCGCAGTGGCTCTCGAGCGACGACCGCCCCGTCTCGCACCAGCCGCCGATCGACGTTCCGCCGCAGCCCGCGCCGGATCTCGCCGGGGTCGCCGCCGACATGGAGGCCGAGACCGAGGCTGTCGACGAGGCCGCGCCACGCACCCGCCCGACCGGGCAGGCGCGTCCCGCCACGGCGTAGCCTCGACGCCGCAGGTCAGCGGCGACCGCGTAGGCTCGCTCTATGGCCGTGGACAGGGAGCGCATCGCGGCCGCGGTGCGCGAGATCCTCGAGGCGATCGGTGAGGATCCGACCCGCCCGGGACTGACTCGCACGCCCGAGCGCGTCGCCGACGCCTACGCCGAGTTCTTCGCGGGCGTCGAGGTCGACGCGACCGAGCCGCTCACCCGCACCATCTCGGTGGCGGCAGGTCCGGCGCCCGAGACGCAGCCGTCGGGTGCGGTCATGCTGCGCGACATCCGGTTCCGCTCGGTGTGCGAGCACCACCTGCTGCCGTTCCGGGGCGTCGCGCACGTCGCCTACCTGCCGGGGGAGCATATCGTGGGCCTGGGCGCCCTGCCCCGTGTCGTTGACGCGTTCGCCGCGCGTCCGCAGGTGCAGGAGCGGCTGGGGGAGCAGATCGCCGACGCCATCGCCGACACGCTCGACGCTCGCGGGGTCGTGGTCGTGCTGGATGCCTCGCACGAGTGCGTGACGATGCGCGGCGGCACCCAGCCCGACGCCTCGACGGTGACGGTCGCGGCGCGCGGCGTGCTCGCCGAACCCGCGGCCCGGGCCGAGATCATGGCGCTGATCGGGGCCGGGTCGTGACCGCCTACATCATGGGCATCGTCAATGTGACGCCCGATTCGTTCAGCGACGGCGGCCGCTACCTCGACCCCGACGCCGCCGTCTCACACGGGCTGCGCCTCATCTCGGACGGCGCCGCCATCGTCGACGTCGGCGGCGAGTCGACGCGGCCCGGGGCCGACCGGGTGCCGGTGGACGTCGAGCAGGAGCGTGCGATCCCGGTCGTCGCCGCGCTCGCCGGCGCGGGCGCCCGCGTGAGCATCGACACCATGAACGCGGCCACCGCGGTCGAGGCGGTGGCCGCCGGGGCGAAGTACGTCAACGATGTCTCGGGCGGCCTCGCCGACCCCGAGATGCTGTCGGCCGTCGCCGGCACCGGCGCGCGCTACATCCTGGGCCACTGGCGCGGCCACTCCGCGAACATGTACGCCAACACCGACTACGGCATGAACGTCGCCCGGGCGGTCGCCGCCGAGCTGCTCGATCGGGTGCACGCCGCGGTCGCGGCCGGCATCGCGCCGGACCGGATCATCGTCGACCCAGGCATCGGCTTCGGCAAGACCGGGGCGCAGAACTGGGCGCTGCTGCGCGACCTGTCGGCGGTGACCCAACTGGGGTACCGCGTGCTGGTCGGCACCTCGCGCAAGCGGTTCCTCACCGACGCGGTGGGCGACGACGCGTCGCAGCTGCGGCGCGACCTGGCCTCGGCCGTGACGAGCGCGATGGCCGCGGATGCCGGGGCGTGGGGTGTGCGGGTGCACGACGTCGTGGCGACCCGCGACGCGCTGCGGATCGTCGCGGCGTGGAAGGGGTCCAGCGGATGACGGACGTGATCCGATTGCGCGGCATCCGCGCGTACGGCCACCACGGGGTGTTCGATTTCGAGCGAGAGGCGGGGCAGGAGTTCTTCGTCGACATCGCGCTGTACTTCTCCGCCCGTCGCGCCGCGGTCAGCGACGACGTCGCCGACACGATCGACTACGGGGGCGTGGCCGACCGGGTCGCGGCGATCGTCTCGGGAGACCCGGTCAACCTCATCGAGACGCTCTCGCACCGCATCGCGGACGCGATCCTCGAAGACCGCCGGGTGCGCGCGGTCGAGGTGACGGTCCACAAGCCGCAGGCCCCCATCACCCCGCCGTTCGAGGACGTCTCGGTCACGATCGTGCGCGAGAGGCACCCGCAATGAGTCGAGGGCTGACCCGCGACATCCCGCGCCACGCGCCTCACACCGCGCCCGCCGCGGTGGCCGTGGTCGCTTTCGGGTCGAACCTCGGCGACCGGCACGCGACGATCGAGCAGGCCGTGCACGACATCGCACGGCTGCCCTTGGTCGACGACATCGTCATGTCGGAGCCGATGGAGTCCGTCGCGGTGCGCCCTGACGGCCCCGACGAGGATGCCCCGGCCTATGTGAACGCGGTCGCGCAGGTGACCACACGGCTGGCGCCGAGTGTGCTTCTCGGGATGCTGCATCGCATCGAGGCCGCGCACGGCCGGGAGCGGCTGGAGCGCTGGGGTGACCGCACGCTGGACCTCGACCTGATCGTCTACGGCGACCTCGTCTCGCACGCGCCGAGCCTGATGCTCCCGCATCCCCGCGCCGCGGAGCGCGACTTCGTGCTCGCCCCCTGGCTCGACATCGATCCGGATGCCGTCCTGCCCGGCATCGGCCGGGTGGACGACGCGCTCGCCCGCCTGCGGGAGAACGAGGCGTGAAGCGCACCGGTGCCGGCATCCTGCTCGTCGCCGCGGCGATCGGGTTCGTCGCCGGGTTCGGGATCGACGTCGCCCTCACCGCGAACGGGCAGGCGACCTTCACGCCGGCGGTCATGCTGCCGATCCTGCTGGTGATCCTCGGCGGGGGAGTGCTGGCCCTGGCATGGCCGATCCGGCGGGCGACGCGCGGCACGGCCCGCTCGGTCGATCCGTTCCGCGCGCTGCGCGTCGCGATGCTCGCCAAGGCGTCCAGCATCCTGGGCTCAGGCGTCGGGGCCGCAGCTCTCGGGCTGCTCGCCTACCTGCTGACCCGGCCGGTGGGCCCGCCGTTAGGCTCGACGGGGACGATCATCGCGACGGCCGTCGCGGGCGCGGTGCTCGTGGCCGCCGCTCTGGTCGCCGAACACTGGTGCACGATCCGGAAGGACGACGATGACGACAACGCCTCCGGCGTCGAACCCGGAACCGCAGCCGGCAGCTGACGGCTTCGACGAGGGCACGTTCTCGCGCCTGGTCGAACCGCGCAGCGATGCGCGCCTGACGATAGGCGACGGCCGGTGGCACCAGATCTCGCCCAAGTACGTGTGGGTGCAGTTCATCTCCACCGGCATCGTGTTCGTGCTGATCCTCGCCGCAGCCCTCGCGCTCTCGCTCGTGCTGGGCCAGACCTGGGTGTGGATCCCCGCGGGCATCGTCCTGGTGATCATGGCGTGGACGCTCGCGATCCTGCCGCGCCAGGCCCGTGCATACGGGTTCCAGCTGCGCGCCGACGACTTGGTCTTCCGCCGCGGCATTCTCTGGCAGCGCTTCGTCGCCGTGCCCTACGGCCGCATGCAGCTGGTCGACATCACCCACGGTCCGCTGGATCGCGGGTTCGGGATCGCCCAGCTCAAGCTCGTCACCGCCGCGGCCTCGACCGGGGTCACCATCCCGGGGCTCCCGCAGGCGACGGCCGAGCAGCTGCGCGACGTGCTGATCGAGGTCGCCGAGACCCGGCGCACCGGCCTGTGATGACCACCCCCGACCTGCCCGACCCGGCGCCCGCGGGGCCGCCGTCTGGCGCACCCGTGGGGCCGCCCTCTGGCGCACCCGCGCCGCTGCCGCCGCCGTCCGGCGCCCCCGCACCTCTGCCTGCGCAGACACCCGAGGGTGCGGCATCCACCCCCCTCGCTGCGGGGCACCAGCGTCCGCCCGGGAACCGGGTCGTCTCGCCCCTCACCGACGGCGAGTGGCACCGGATGCATCCGCTGACGCCGCTGTTCAAGGGCGGGTTCGTCCTTCTGGTCGTCGGCGGCATCGTCGTCACGAACATCCGTGACCGGGTCGCGGACTTCTTCGTGGGCATCTTCGCGCCCGGCGCCGGCAGCATCTCGCCCGGCGAAGATCCGGTGGACTACATCCTCGGGCACAACCTCATCCTGGTCGCGCTCGCGGCGATCGCGGCGATCATCCTTCTCGTGGTCGCCTGGTTCTACGTGTCGTGGCGGTTCCACACATTCCGCATCACGGGCGATGACGTCGAGGTGCGCAGCGGCATCCTGTTCCGCACCCACCGGCGGGCGCCGCTCGACCGCGTGCAAGGCGTCAATCTCACGCGTCCGCTCGTCGCGCGCCTGGCCGGAATGGCCAAGCTCGAAGTCGTCGGCGCGGGGCTCGACGCCAACGTCAAGCTCGAGTACCTGTCCACCGCCAACGCCGAGCAGGTGCGCGCCGACATCCTGCGGCTGGCATCCGGCCGGCGGCTCGCCGAGCGCGGCGGGGCGCCCGCCGACGGCGTCGCCGCAGCGCCCGGGACTCGTATGGCCGCGGCCGCAGGGGTCGTGAGCGAAGGGATCACCGGTCTCATCGTCGGGGCCGAGGATCCCGCCGCCGAGCCCGACTCGGTCGTGGCGATCCCGACCGGTCGGCTCATCGTCTCGGCGGTGCTGAGTCCCGGAACCCTATGGCTGCTCATCGCCCTCATCGCGGTGACCGTCGGCGCGATCACCGGCACGCCGTGGATCCTGGTGGGCATGGCGCCCGCCCTGATCGGCTTCGGCGCGTACTGGGTGTCGCAGATCACGAAGTCGCTGCGCTACTCGATCGCGCCGACCCCGGACGGCGTCCGGATCACCTTCGGCCTGTTCACGACCATCACCGAGACGATCCCGCCGGGCAGGATCCACGCGATCGAGATCGGTCAGTCGATCCTGTGGCGTCCGTTCGGCTGGTGGCGCGTGCGCATCAACCGCATCACTGGCCGCAGTGCCTCCGACAACAGCACCGACCACTTCACCACCGTGCTGCCGATCGGCACGCGCGCCGACGTCGAGCAGGTGCTGCGGCTGATCCTGCCCGAGACCGACGACACCGACCTGTCGCTCATCTACGAGCACGGCATCCTCGGGCCGCAGGACGGCGACCCGTACACGAACACCCCCCGCCGCGCCCGCCTGCTACGGCTGCTGTCGTGGAAGCGCAACGGGTTCGCGCTCGCCGACCGCGCCCTGCTGCTGCGGCGCGGCGTGGTCTGGCGCAGTGTCACGGTGCTCCCGTATGCGCGCATGCAGAGCTTGGGTCTGCACCAGGGCCCCCTGCGCCGGGCGCTGCGCGCCGCCACCGCACGCGTGCACACTGTGTCGGGCCCGGTGTCGGGCGCGCTCGGTGCCATCGACCGGGATGCCGCGCAGACGCTGTTCGCGGACGTCTCGACCCGCGCCATCTCGGCCGCCGCCGCCGACCGCTCGCACCGGTGGGCGGGCGAGGAGGACGCCGGTGGTGCGCCTGACGCCGCTTCGACCGCGCCTGCCGCCGCTGCGCCCGCGCCTGCCGCCGCCTCGGCAGAGCCCGCCGCCGCTTCGACCGCGCCTGCCGCAGCTGCGCCCGCGCCCGCCGCCGCCTCGGCCGCGCTGCCCGACCCGGATTCAGGATCAGCGCCGGGATCAGGACGATCCACCCCGAATCCTCGGCGGTTTCAAGCGGTGAGTGCAACGCCGTTTAGGTAGGTGTTGAGTGTGACAGCGGGGGTTTTGAAGTTCAAGGTCTGCCGGGGGCGGATGTTGAGGAGGCGTTGCATCTCGGCGAGGTCGTCGTCGCTGATCTCGTTGAAGTTCGTGCCCTTGGGGTAGAAGTCCCGGATCAGTCCGTTCAGGTTCTCGTTGCTGCCGCGTTGCCAGGGTGAGTGCGGGTCGCAGAAGAACACCGGGCATCCGG
>JAUHYM010000037.1 GCA_030426515.1 Actinomycetes bacterium | reverse complement strand
GTTGAGAGCGCGGGGTCGGGCAGGAGGACCGCGTATCCGCGGGCGACGGCCAGGTGCGGGTTCCACCGCCAGCTCCACTGGTTCCAGCTCGCGAGCGGGCCGCCGTGGATCCACAGCAGCAGGGGCGCCGGTGACGCCTCCGCGTCCGGCGGAAGAAGGAGCCATCCGCGGACCGGAGTGCCATCGTCCGCGGTCGTGCGGACCTCCTCCATGCGCGCCGTCGTGGCCGGCGCCGCAGCCGGCGACGTCAGCGGCGTCACGGCGCCGCCCTCCACACGCACGGGGTGCGCCGGCGTCATCCACGATGCGCGCAGCGCGACGATCGCCCCCGAGGTGCGGTCGACGCACACGTGCGAGTACGCATGGATGTCGGTCGTCAGCGCGACCGGCGCGGAGCCGTCCAGGGGCACCTGGAAGATCGGCGCCCGCCCCTCGTCGTCGGCGACGACGACGAGGGACGCGCCGTCGGCCGCGAAGGAGAGGCTCACCGGCCACCGGTCCCAATCGGGCGCGACGCGCCGCGCATCGGAGCCGTCGACGGCGCCGGTCCACAGCTCCTCCTGGGACGGTCCCTGTGGTGTGCGCTTGGGGGTGCGTACCCACGCCAGGCGGTCTCCGTCGGGGCTCAGCGCGGGCATGGTCGCGTCGACCCGCGGCTCGTCGACGATCGTGCGGGCATGCCCGGACGCCACATCGATGGCGACCAGCGCATGCCGAGCGTCGCGACCCTCGGGCACGCGCATCGCCGCGACGAGCGTGCGCCCGTCCGGCGTCAGCGCCGCGCCCGCGATGTCGGCGGTGCGTCGCGGGGCCGGGGTGAGATCCCGCGGCGCGGGAAGCCAGGTCGGGTACGCGCCCTCGACGTCGTCCTCCGAGGCGGCGCCCTCCGCGGCGTCGAGCGGCTTCTCGGCCAGCTCCGACAGGTCGACCGCGAGCAGATGCGGCTCGGCGGGGCCGAGGTCGTGGTCCCAGAACCGTACGGGGTAGGTGTCGTGCAGGATCGCGCTCACCTTCGCCTTCGTGCGCGCTGAGCGTCGCCGCGCGTCGTCCTCGACACCGGTCGAGGACGGCAGCAGGTCGGCCGCGATCACGACGACCGGCGCGTGCGTGGCGACGGCCACGATGCTCGACACACCCCCCGCGAGGGCCGTCACCGGCCGCGCCTCGCCCCCGCCTGCCGGCAGCATCCACAGCTGCGCCGTGTCGTCGTCACCCGCGCCCGGGCGGGCCGAGACGAACAGGACATCGCCATCGGCGGTGACGGACGGCTGCGACTCGCCCTTCGCCGAACGCGTGAGCCGCCGCGACGCGCCGCCGCCGGCGGCATCCACCTCCCACAGCGATCGCTCGTACGCCGTGCGATCGTCGTTCAGCGCAGCGACCGTCATGACGGCTCGCCGCCCGTCGCCGGTCACGGCGAGCGCTTCGATGCGCGGGAGTCGGATGTAGTCGTCGAGGTCGTCGAACGGGGTGGATGTCATGCCCCCACGGTACGTCGTCGCTGCGTCAGCGGAGCTCCATGTGCTCCCAGCGGCCCGGTTCGGTGAACTCTCCGTACCGGACGTGCGTCGAGGAGGGTCCGATCGTCGCGGTGCACATGAGCAGCGAGAGCGTCGGGTACCCGTGGACCCGATTGTCGCGCACGATGGCGCGGTCGTCCGCGGGCGCGAAGTCCGCCGAGGCCGCGAGCACGCGCAGCCACGGATCGAACCAGTCCGCCACGTCGGGCGCCTCGGCCTGCGCGGTCGCGGCGCGGAAGTCACCCAGCCAGCGCGCGATGCGCGCGGTGGCGGGGTCGTCGAGGTCATCGTGCGCGACCATGTGCGTGCCCGGGTCGAGGGTCTGCGAGCGCACGGCCACGCCGTCCCACGTCGTCAGCCGCGCCGTCCCGTCGGCGACATCCACGAGGTTGAATCCGTGGGCGGACGGGCGGCCCGAGGGCAGTCGTCCTTCCACGGCCGCCAGCGGGAGGCCGCCTCGCGAGACGAGGGAGTCGGACGGCACATCGACGACCTCGGCCCGGTTGAGCAGGACCGCGAGCCGCGCGCCCTCGGGCCTGGCCGCGAGCCACGCGCCCCCGGCGCGGACATCGCGCACGCCGGTCACGCCGGGATGCGACTGCGGCCACCACGGGCCCAGCCGGTCCCAGGGGCGCGACGGGTCCTCATCGCGCACCGCGAGCAGACGCACCGGGTCCGCGGCGCGCGGGGGCACGTGGACGATCACTGTGCACATAAGCGGGTTCTCCGGGTTCGGTGTCGTGGGAAGATCGGGGGGTGTTCATCGTCGTGGGTGTGACCGGAGGCATCGCCGCCTACAAGTCCGTGCAGATCGTCCGGCTGCTGGTGCTCGCCGGCCATGACGTGCATGTCATCCCGACGGACGACGCGCTGCGGTTCGTCGGTCTCACCACATGGGAGGCGATCAGCCGCAACCCGGTGACCACCTCCGTCCACGACGATGTTCCCACGGTGAGGCACGTCGCCCTGGGCCAGTCCGCTGACCTGGTGATCGTGGCGCCCGCGACGGCCGACTTCCTCGCCAAGCAGGCCGCGGGACTGGCCGGAGACCTGCTCGGCACCACCCTACTGGCCACGACCGCACCCGTGGTGGTCGCCCCCGCCATGCACACCGAGATGTGGAACCATCCGGCCACCCAGCACAACACGGGGGTGCTGCGCGAGCGCGGCGTCCACGTCGTGGGCCCGGCCGACGGCGCTCTCACCGGCGGGGACAGCGGCCCCGGCCGCATGTCGGAACCTGAGCAGATCGTCGCGGCCGCGCTCGCTGTGGTCGACGCGGCGGGCGACCTGGCGGGGATGCGGGTGGTCGTGACCGCCGGCGGCACCCGTGAGCCGATCGATCCGGTGCGCTACCTCGGCAATCGCTCCAGCGGGCGGCAGGGCGTGGCCGTGGCCGTCTCCGCCGCACAGCGCGGCGCCGAGGTCGACCTCATCGCCGCGCATACCGAGGGCGATGCACTCGAGGGTGCCCGCGCGCACCCCCGCGTCCGGGTTTCGCAGGTGAGCTCGGCCGAGGACCTGCAGGCGGCGGTCTCCGCGGCCGCGGAGGCCGCCGACGTCGTCGTGATGGCCGCCGCGGTCGCCGACTACCGCGTCGACGCCGTGTCGGAGCACAAGCTCACCAAGGACACCTCGCCGGACGGCACACGCACGCTGACGCTGGTCGAGAACCCCGACATCCTCGCCGGCCTGGTCGCGTCCCGGCGCGGCGGTCAGACGATCGTCGGATTCGCCGCCGAGACCGAGCCTGACCGCGCGACGCTTCTGGAGCGCGGCCGCGCCAAGCGGCGACGAAAGGGCGTCGACCTTCTCGCGGTCAACACGGTCGGATGGACGCGAGGGTTCGAGACGGCCGAGAACACGCTCTACCTCCTGAACGCGGCCGACGACGTCGTGGCCGAGGCGTCCGGAACCAAGCATTCCGTGGCGGACGCCCTGTGGGATGCCGTCGTCGCAGCGCGTTCCGCTCGCTGACCGGGCCGTTCCCGCTCTTTCCGGTACAGTGTGCCTGTGGCACGCCGGAAGACTCCCCCCGGCTCGCAGGCTTCACTGCGCGAAGCGAACCGGGCGCGACTCATCGAGTCGCTGAAGAAGCATGGGCGCCTGACGCAGGTCGAACTGGCCGGCAGCACCGGGTTGTCGCCGGCGACGGTCTCGAACATCGTCAAGGAGCTCACCGCCTCCGGTGTCCTCCACACCGCGACCACCTCGCGCAGCGGAAGGCGCGCGACGCTGGTCTCTCTCGCGCGCCAGCTGGGTCTGGTCGCGGGCGCGCACTTCAGCTCGCGCCATCTGCACCTCGCCGTCGCCGATGCGACCCGCACGATCGTCGCGCAGAGCTCGCTTCCGCTGGCCCTGGATCATCGTCATGACAGCGAGCTGGACCGCCTGTCGCTGCTGCTCAGCGACATGATGGACTCCCTCGGGAGCACCGTCCAGGACCTCTTGGCGATCGGCCTGGCGCTGCCCGCCCCGATCGATCCGCGCAGCGGAATGGTCTCGAGCCCGGGCCTGCTGCGCGGCTGGGAGGGCATCGACATCGGAGCGAGTCTTACCGCGCGCGTCGCCCGGCCCGTCTTCGTCGACAGCGAGGCGAATCTCGGGGCTCTCGCCGAGGCGCGCGAGGGCGAAGCACGTGGCACCTCCGCGCTGTTCATCCGCGCCGGCCACACGATCAGCGCCGGCATCACCGTCAGCGGCGACCTGTTCCACGGCGTCACGGGGAAGGCAGGGCAGATCGGGCACGTCACCATCGACGAGAACGGACCGATCTGCCGCTGCAGCAACCGTGGCTGTCTGGAGACGTTCGCTGGCGGACCCGCCCTCCTCTCGCTGTTCCCCGCGGGCGAGGGCCTGCACCGGCTCAGCGACCTGCTGCAGGCCGCTGAGGACGGCGACGGCAGCGCCCGCCGGGTGATCGCCGACGCTGGGCGCCATATCGGCATCGCCGCCGCCAGCGCGTGCAACCTGCTGGACCCCGAGCTGATCATCGTGGGAGGCGAGCTGTCTGCCGCCGGCGAGATCCTGATCGCGCCGATGCGGCACGCGCTCGAGCGCTCGGCGCTGATGTCCGTGCAGGGGCTGCCGGAGATCGTGGCGACCTCGTTCGGCGAGTGGTCCGAGACGCGGGGTGCTATCGCGCTGGCGCTCGATCACGCGTCCGTCGGGGCGGGCGCCCTTGCCGTCACGGCCTGACGCCATGAGCGGCGTCGTCACGGCCCGAGGCCGGCTACGTCGAGCGCATCGCGCTCTGGCAGTCGCGGTGGGCATCCTCATCGGCACCCTGCTGCCCGCGTGCGCCCCGGCCGCGACCACCGAGGGGACTGTCGCCCTTCTGCTGCCGGATGCGCAGACGGCGCGCTACGAGACCTTCGACCGCCCCCTGTTCGAGCAGCGGATCGCGGAACGGGGCGATATCGACGTCCGCTACGCCAACGCCGACCAGGACGCGGCGAAGCAGCAGCAGCAGGCCGAGTCGGCGCTGTCCGCGGGCGCCGACGTCCTGGTGCTCGACCCGGTGGACTCTGCGGCGGCGGCCACGATCGTGCGGGCCGCAGCGGCGCAGTCCGTTCCCGTGGTCGCGTACGACCGGATGATCGCGGGCGGCGGTGTCGCCTACTACGTGTCGTTCGACAACGAGAAGGTCGGCGCGCTGCAGGCCGAGGCGTTCGTCGACGCTCTCGACGAGCGCGGGCACGACGCGGATGCCGGCATCCTGATGGTCCACGGCTCGCCGACCGACAGCAACGCCGCCCTGTTCCGCGAGGGCGCCCACGCCGTGATCGACGCGAGCGAGCTGCAGGTGCTCGCAGAGTTCGACACACCGAAATGGAGCCCCGAGCGAGCCCAGGAGTGGGTGGCGGGGCAGATCACCCTCCACGGTGAGGACATCGCCGGGATCTACGCCGCGAACGACGCAACCGCCGGGGGCGCGATCGCCGCGCTGCGCGCCGCGAACGTCCACCCTCTGCCGCTCGTCACCGGACAGGACGCGGAACTTGCCGCCCTCCAGCGCATCGTGTCGGGTGACCAGTACATGACCGTCTACAAGGCGATCCGCCCTCAGGCGCATCGCGCAGCCGACGTCGCCGTCGCCCTGCTGCGCGGGGAGCCGATCGTGGGCGAGACCGAGGTGGACGGCACCCCCGCCACCCTCCTCGACCCGATCGCGGTGACCGTCGACGACATTCTCGACACCGTCGTCGCCGACGGCTTCTGGTCTGTCGAGGACATCTGCACCCCCGAGTACGCGCAGGCGTGCGAGGATGCGGGGATTCTCCGATGAGTTCCGCACACGGCCCCGCACGATCCGCCCGCGCACGCGAGCGGATCCTCACCATGCGCGGCATCCACAAGAGATTCGGCGCCGTTCGCGCGCTCACGGACGTCGACTTCTGGGTCAGCGAAGGAGAGGTCGTGGCTCTGGTCGGCGACAACGGCGCCGGCAAGTCGACGCTGGTCAAGGTTCTCTCCGGCGTCTACGAGCCAGATGGCGGCTCCGTCGAGGTGGATGGCGAGCCGGTCGACATCGACAGCCCCGCCACGGCCCATCACATGGGCATCGCGACCGTCTTCCAGGATCTGGCGCTGTGCGACAACCTCGATGTGGTCGCCAACCTGTGGCTGGGCAACGAACACCGCAGCGGGCTGCTGCTCGACGAAGTGGAGATGGAGGAGCGCACCTGGGCGCTGCTGCGCGAGCTGTCGGCCAAAGTGCCCTCGGTGCGGATTCCGGTCGCATCGCTGTCGGGCGGCCAGCGCCAGACCGTGGCGATCGCCCGCTCGCTGATCGGCGAGCCGCGGGTGGTCATCCTCGACGAGCCGACGGCGGCGCTGGGCGTGACGCAGACCGCGGAGGTGCTGAACCTGATCGTCCGCCTGCGGGACCGGGGCCACGGAGTGGTGCTGATCAGCCACAACCTGACGGACGTGATGGCCGTCGCCGACCGCGTCGTGGTCCTCCGACTCGGCCGCAACAACGGGGAGTTCCCGGTGTCGGACGTCACGACGGAGTCGCTGATCGCCGCCATCACCGGAGCCGGTCCGCTGCCCCCGCCTCGCGCCGCGGAGCCCGCCCCCGAAGGTCGTCTGGTGGCGCTTCCGTCGACAGGCAGCCAGCGTGCGCCTCGTCCGCGCCCGCGCCCCGATGCGCCGGGGCGCCCATGAACGAGGTGCGCACCAGTGACATCCCGGTGATCGCCGAGCCGGGCGTCCGCGGCGCCTGGGGCGGATTCGTGGACCGTCTGCGCGGCGGAGACCTCGGGTCGGTGCCGGTCGTGGTCGGACTGGTGCTCATCTGCACTGTCTTCCAGGTGCTCAATCCGGTGTTCCTCTCGAGCACGAACCTGGTGAACCTGACCATGCAGTCGGCGGCGATCGGGACGATTGCGCTCGGCGTGGTGGTGGTGCTGCTCATCGGCGAGATCGATCTGTCGGTGGGGTCCGTCGCCGGGATGTCCTCCGCCATCCTCGCCGTCACCTTCGTGCAGCTGCACTGGCCGGTCATCCTCGCCATCCTCGCCGCCATCGCCTCTGGCCTGGCCGCCGGGCTCCTCTACGGGTTCCTGTTCACCCGGTTCGGCGTGCCGAGCTTCGTGATCACCCTGGCGGGCCTTCTCGGCTTCCTCGGGGTGCAGCTGTGGGTGCTGGGCGACACGGGCTCGATCAATCTCCCGTTCGACTCCTGGCTCGTGGTGTTCGCCCAGCAGCTGTTCCTGCCGCCGTGGGCCTCGTACGCGCTGGCGGTCGTCTCGGCGGCCGGCTACGGGTGGACGCGGGTCTCTCGCGCGCGGCGGCGCACCGCCGCGAACCTCGACGCACCGTCGTATCGCTCCATCGCCGCTCGGACAGTGGGCCTGTGCGCCTTCCTCCTGCTCTCCGCCTGGTACCTGAACCTGTCGCGCGGCGTGGGCGTGATGTTCCTGTTCTTCCTCGGGCTCGTCGTGTCCGTCAACGTCCTGCTCACGCGCACCCGCTGGGGACGAGCCGTCTACGCTGTCGGCGGCTCGGTCGAAGCCGCGCGCCGGGCCGGGATCCCCGTGCGCCGCATGTACCTGTCGGCGTTCGCGCTGTGCTCGAGCCTCGCCGCCGTCGGCGGCATCCTCGCTGCGTCGCGCCTGGCCGCGGCGAATCAGAGCACGGGCGCCGCCGACACCAACCTCAACGCGATCGCCGCCGCGGTGATCGGCGGCGCGAGCCTGTTCGGCGGCCGCGGGACGGCCTACGCGGCCCTGCTGGGGGTTCTGGTCATCCAGGCGGTGTCGTCCGGTCTGACGCTGCTGAACCTCGACTCGTCGGTTCGATACGTCGTCACGGGCATCGTCCTCGTCCTGGCCGTCGTCGTCGACTCCGTCTCGCGGCGCACGCGCGCCACCTCCGGCCGCGCCTAGGCTCCCCGACGGTCCGCCCTCGCCGCGCGCGGGACGCGGTCGCGGCACGGGCCGACAGCGTCGAATCGATTCACCTTCCGAACACTGCTCCCTCGTTGCCAAAGCGTTACGTTCAAGTCTTGACGTCAAGAGGTGAACGCGGCCATGATCGGTGCCGTGCGAAGACGCGCGCGCGTCGGGAGACCACACCCCGCCGCAGCCGAATCAACGATGAAAGGCGAACAATGAAGAGAACGTCTCTTGCCTCCGCGGCAGCCCTGGCCGGTGCTGCCGCCCTGGTCCTGACCGCGTGTTCCAGCGGAGACTCCGGCGACAGCGGCGATTCCGGCGATGCCGGTGGAGAGGCGGGGACGCGCGCCTGCGTCATCCTCCCCGACGCCGCGTCTTCGCCCCGATGGGAGAACTTCGACCGCAAGTACCTCCAGGAGGGTCTGGAGGCCGCAGGCTTCGAAGCCGACATTCAGAACGCGCAGGGCGATACCCAGCAGTACGCGACGATCGCCGACCAGCAGCTGACGCAGGGATGCGGCGTCATGCTCCTCGTCGACTACAACGGCGCCGCCGGAGCCGTCACCGAGAACGCTCAGGCGCAGGGCATCCCCGTGATCGCCTACGACCGGCCGATCGCGGGCGCCGACTACTACGTGTCGTTCGACAACATCGAGGTCGGTCGGCTCGAGGGCCAGGCCGTGCTCGACGGTCTCGAGGCTGCCGGCAAGGACCCCGCCGAGGCCGTCGTCGTCTACATGGGAGGCGACCCTGCGGACGGAAACGCCGCGATGTTCCGCGACGGCGCCGTCGAGGTGATGGAGGCCGCCGGAATCACCGCTGCCGCCGAGCCCCCCGGGGTGTGGGACGGCGATGAGTCGGCGACCAATTTCGAGCAGGCGCTCACCTCGCTCGGTGGAGAGGTCGACGCCGTCTGGGTCGCCAACGACACCAACGCGGCCGGTGTCATCACGATCCTGCAGAAGAACAACCTCGAGGGCGTGGCGGTGTCGGGCCAGGACGCGAACGTCGCGGGTCTGCAGAACATCCTGCTGGGCTGGCAGACGGCGACCGTCTACAAGCCGGTCAAGGACGAGGCGGATGCCGCGGTCGAGGTGGCCGTGGCGCTGCTCAACGACGAGACCCCCGAGGCCGACCAGACTCTCGACGACGGCACGCCGTACATCGCGGCCACGCCGATCCTCGTGGGTCCGGAGCAGGTGAAGGACGTGGTCGCCGCCGGCGACGCGTCCGCCG
Organism: Actinomycetes bacterium; assembly: GCA_030426515.1. Taxonomy (GTDB): domain Bacteria; phylum Actinomycetota; class Actinomycetes; order Actinomycetales; family Microbacteriaceae; genus Microbacterium. Next base: position 6,963 of record JAUHYM010000037.1, on the reverse strand, counting down.
AGGAGATCTGCCAGGGAGACGTCGCACCCATGTGCGAGGAGTACGGCGTCGAGTAAGCCGACGCTGAACCGGGGTTCCGTGTCGCCTCGACACGGAACCCCGCTCCACGTCACGAGCACCCACGAAGGAAGCACATCGGCATGGCTGATCCCATCATCGAACTGCAGAGCATCAAGAAGAGCTTCGGACCCGTCAGCGTCCTCAAGGGCGTCGACCTGAAGGCGTACGCCGGGAAGGTCACCGCACTGGTCGGCGACAACGGAGCCGGCAAATCAACACTCATCAAGGGGCTGGCAGGCGTCCAGCCCTACGACGGCGGCACCGTCCGCTTCGACGGCTCCCCCGTGAGCCTGCACTCCCCCCGCGACGCCTCGCGCCTGGGGGTGGAGGTCGTCTACCAGGACCTCGCCCTGTGCGACAACCTCGACATCGTGCAGAACATGTTCCTCGGACGCGAGGAGACCGGGTTCGGCACCTTCGACGAGGGACGCATGGAGCGCGAGGCGTCCGACACGCTTCGCTCGCTGTCGGTCCGCACGGTGAAGTCCGTCCGCCAGAAGGTCTCGAGTCTGTCGGGCGGACAGCGACAGACGGTCGCGATCGCGCGCGCCGTCCTCAAGAACGCGCGCGTGGTGATCCTCGACGAGCCGACCGCCGCGCTCGGAGTCGCGCAGACCGAGCAGGTCCTGAATCTCGTGACGCGCCTTGCCGAACAGGGCGTGGCGGTGATCATCATCAGCCACAACCTCGCCGACGTGTTCAAGGTCGCGGACTACATCGCCGTTCTGTACCTCGGAACCATGGTGGCGGAGCTCCCGACCTCGCAGACCACCTACGACGACGTGATCGGGTACATCACCGGGACCAAGACCGCGGCACCGGCGACGGCGGGAGGGGCGGCATGAGCACCACCGAACCCACCACGGGAGTTGCGGACACCAGCGTGAACGACCTCATCGGCAGCGGGCAGGAGGGAACGATCCGCGAACAGGTCGTGTCCTACCTGCAGAAGCTGCGATCGGGCGACATGGGTGCTCTGCCGGCCGTCGCCGGCCTGATCGTCCTCACCATTCTCTTCACCACGCTGAGCCCGTTCTTCCTCACCGAGCGGAACTTCGCGAACCTGCTGACGCAGGCGGCGACGCTCGTGATGCTCGCGATGGCGCTCGTGTTCGTCCTGCTGCTGGGAGAGATCGACCTGTCGGCCGGTGTCACCAGCGGCATGACGATGGCGCTGTTCATCGTGCTCAACAATGTGCACGGGGTGCCCTGGCCGATCGCCCTCGGCGCCGCGTTCCTCGCAGGAATCCTCACGGGATTCCTGATCGGGTTCTTCGTCGCCCGGATCGGCATCCCCTCGTTCGTGGTGACACTGGGGCTGTTCCTGGGGTACCAGGGCCTCGCTCTGATGATCATCGGCGCCGGAGGCCTCTACCGCGTGCAGATCCCCGAGATCAAGGCGATCCAGAACGAGAACATGCCGCCGTGGGCCGGCTGGGTCATGCTCGCCGTCATCCTGGCGGTGTCGGCCGCGACGTCCTTCTGGGACCGCGCGCGTCGCAACAAGGCGGGGGTCCCGAACCGCACCATCGCCCTCCTGTGGATCAAGCTGGGCGCGATCGCGGTGATCGGCGGTGCGGCTGTGGCGATCCTCAACCGAAACCGCGGGCAGTCGGTCGGCGTCGTGGAGGGCGTCCCCATCGTCGTGCCGGTCGTGCTGATCATTCTGTGGCTCGGCACGTTCATGCTCGACCGCACGAAGTTCGGACGCTACATCTACGCGATCGGCGGCAATGCGGAAGCCGCCCGCCGCGCCGGCATCAAGGTCATGCTCGTCAAGTGGAGCGCGTTCGTGCTCTGCTCGACGCTGGCGGTGGTGTCGGGCCTGCTGAGCATCTCCAAAGTGGGGTCGATCGACGCGGCAGCGGGGCGCGAGATCGTCCTCAGCGGCGTCGCGGCGGCGGTGGTCGGCGGCGTGAGCCTGTTTGGCGGTCGCGGCCGCCTCATGCACGCCGCGCTGGGCGCGCTCGTCATCTCGATGATCACCAACGGACTGGGCCTGCTCAACCTGCCGGCGGGCGTCAATCTGCTCGTGACCGGCGGCGTGCTCATCCTCGCCGCCACCGTCGACGCGCTCTCCCGCGTGCGCGCGGGCGGCATCCGCACCTGAGGGTGGCGACGGCCCGGCACCGCGCCGGGCCGTCGCTACGCTGGAGACCATGACGGCACTTCGATGGGGCATCCTCGCCACGGGCGGGATCGCCCACGCACAGACCAGTGACCTGCTGACGGCGGGACGCGACGTCGTGGCCGTAGGGTCGCGGTCGCAGGCCGGCGCCGATCGGTTCGCCGCAGAGTTCGGCCTTCCCCGCGCCCACGGCTCCTACGAGGCTCTGGCGGCCGACCCGGACGTCGACATCATCTACGTCGCCACGCCGCACCCCGGCCACGCCGAGAACGCGATCCTCGCCCTCGAGCACGGCAAGCATGTGCTCGTCGAGAAGCCATTCACGCTCACCGCGGCCGAGGCCGAGCGTGTGCGCGCGGTCGCCACCGAGCGCGGGCTGCTGGCCATGGAGGCGATGTGGACACGGTACCTGCCGCACATGGTGCGCATCCGCGAGATCCTCGCGGCTGGAACCCTCGGCGAGGTGCGCGCCGTGATCGCCGACCACACCCAGCGGATCTCGGAGGATCCCACCCACCGGCTGAACGCGCTCGAGCTCGGCGGCGGGGCGCTGCTCGACCTCGGGATCTACCCGATCTCCTTCGCCTGGGATGTGCTGGGCGCACCGACATCGCTGTCCGCGACGGCGCGCCTGTCTGAGACCGGCGCGGACACGGAGGTCGCCACCATGTTCACCCACGCGAACGGCGCGCTCTCGACCACCCTCTCCGGCTCCCGCAGCGCCGGGCCCAACACGGCCCACATCCTCGGCACCGACGCGCGGATCGACATCGATCGCGTGTGGTACACGGCGACCTCGTTCCGCGTGACCGCTCCCGACGGCACCGTCCTCGAGTCCTTCGCCTCGCAGATCGAGGGGCGCGGCATGCAGTACCAGGCCCTGGCGGCTGAGCGACTGATCGCCGAGGGGAACCTCCGGGGCGACATCCTGCCGATCGACGAGACCGTCGCGATCATGGGCACGCTCGACGCGGTGCGCGCCCAGATCGGTGTGCACTACCCCGGAGAGCGCTGACCCCTACGCGCCCGCGATGATCTCGTCGACCCACCGCGGCACCTCGACCCCGGCTGCGCCCGCGCGCACCTCGTCGAAGGGCACATCGGCAGCCGCGGGAGCGAGGTTGATCTCGATCGTCCGCGCGCCGAACGCCGTGGCCAGCGCGGCATACCCTGCCGCCGGATAGACCGCCCCCGACGTCCCGATCGACACGAAGAGATCACACGCCACCACGGCCTGCTCGATGCGCTCGGTGTCGTACGGGATCTCGCCGAACCAGACGACGTCGGGGCGGAGTACGCCGTGACCGCACCGGTCGCAGGGATCTGCGCCCCGCAGATCACGAGCCCACGGGATCCGCGCGCCGCAGTCGACGCAGCGCGCACGCGCGAGTTCACCGTGCATGTGGACGACACGGCGGGACCCGGCGCGCTCGTGGAGGTCGTCGACGTTCTGCGTCACGACCAGCAGTCCCTCACCGAGAGCGCCCTCCAGCCGGGCCAGCGCCCGATGCGCGGCATTGGGAGCCACGGTGCGCAGGTGGCGGCGGCGAGCGTCGTAGAAGCGCTGCACCGTCTCAGGGTCGCGTGCGAACGCCTCCGGGGTCGCGACATCGTGGACGTCGTGCCCTTCCCACAGCCCGCCGCTGTCGCGGAAGGTGGCCACACCGCTCTCGGCGGAGATCCCCGCGCCGGTGAGCGCGACCACGCGCGTCATGTCAGTGGTGCGACGCCTGCGCCGCTCGCAGTCGGTCGAGCACCTGGTCGCGCAGCTCCTGCGGCGCCGTCTCCTTGCACGCGCGGGCGACGACGTCGGTCAGCGTGGTCGCCACCAGCGCCTCGTCGCGGCAGTCCGCGCAATGATCCAGATGCTCGCGGATGTCCGAGTGCTCGGTCTGGCAGATCTCATGCCGCAGGTACTCTTCGAGGTCGCGCCGCGCCTTGTCGCAGCCACAGTCCGTCATCGCTTGCTCCTTGATGCGCCAGGCGCGATGCCCCGCTCGCGCGCATAGTCGGCCAGCAGGTCACGCAGCAGTCGTCTGCCACGATGCAGGCGACTCATGACCGTGCCGATCGGTGTCTTCATGATGTCGGCGATCTCCTGGTACGCGAAACCCTCGACGTCGGCCAGGTACACCGCCATCCGGAAGTCCTCGGGGATGGACTGGAGCGCGTCCTTGACCACCGAGGCGGGCATGTGGTCGATCGCCTCGGCCTCCGCCGAGCGTGCGGCGGTGGCGGTCGTCGACTCCGCACCGCCCAGCTGCCAGTCCTCGAGCTCGTCGATCGCGCCCTGGAACGGCTCGCGCTGCTTCTTTCGGTACGCGTTGATATAGGTGTTCGTGAGGATCCGGTACAGCCAGGCCTTGAGGTTCGTGCCCTGCTGGAAGCTGCTCCACGAGGCGAACGCCTTCACGAACGTCTCCTGCACCAGGTCGGCCGCGTCCGCGGGGTTGCGCGTCATCCGCATGGCCGCCCCGTAGAGCTGGTCCATGAACGGCAGCGCCTGTTCCTCGAACTCGGCGCGTGCCGACGCCTGCGCGTCCGCCTTCTCGGCGGGCATCGCCATCTGCTCGTCCATCGCGGCCCAGTCTACGTCGGGGTCCGCCACATCTGCGGCGTGTTCCAGCACGGCGGTCATCCGGCTCCTTTCACCCTTTCAGTAGGGTAGGAACCGATGAGAGCCGACGGGTATTCCCCTGCCCCCACGTCCGTCTGGACCGCGCCCGGTGCAGACGGCCCGATCCATGCCACGCTCGCGATGCCGGGATCGAAGTCCCTGACCAACCGCGAACTCGTCCTGGCCGCGATCGCGGAGGGTTCCGGACGTCTGCTCGCACCCCTCCCCTCCGAAGACTCCAGCCGCATGGTGGAGGCCCTGGGAGTGCTCGGCATCGACATCACCAGCGACGCCGGCGAGAGCGCGTTCGGCGACGACCTCATCGTCAACCCACCCCACGCCCTGCGCGGCGGGGGCACCGTCGACTGCGGCCAGGCCGGCACCGTCATGCGCTTCGTGACCCCGCTGGCGGGGCTGGCGGACGGCGACGTCTCGTTCACCGCACACGAGAGCGCACTGCACCGTCCGATGGGCGAGATGATCAGCGCGCTGCGCGACCTCGGTGTCGACGTCGACGACGGCGGTTCGTGGTCGCTGCCGTTCACCGTTCGCGGGCGCGGGCACATCCGCGGCGGCGAGGTGACCATCGACGCATCGGCGTCGAGCCAGTTCGTCTCGGGGCTGCTGCTGGCCGCCCCTCGGTTCGATGTGGGCCTGCACCTGATCCACACCGGCGAGCGTCTGCCGAGCGTGCCGCACATCGACATGACCATCGACGCGCTCGCCCGACGCGGGGTTCGCGTCGAGCGACCGGCCCCCAACGAGTGGGTGGTGGCCGCCGGCGGTGTCCGCGCGAAGGATGTCCGCATCGAGCCCGACCTGTCCAACGCGGCGCCGTTCCTGGCCGCCGCCGTCATCACCGGCGGCACCGTGTCGATTCCCGGCTGGCCCCCGCACTCCACCCAACCGGGGGCGCTGCTCACCGACATCCTGTCGCTCATGGGCGCGCGGGTCTCGCGCCGAGGTGGCGCTCTCACCGTGGCGGCCGGGCCCCACCTGCACGGGGTCGATCTGGACCTGTCGGCGGCCGGTGAGCTGACCCCCACGCTCGTCGGCCTCGCCGCATTCGCTGAGACACCCTCCACCTTCCACGGCATCGGCCACATCCGCAGACACGAGACCGACCGGCTCGCCGCTCTCGCCAGCGAACTGCGCGCCCTGGGCGGCGAGGCCGAGGAGCTGCCCGACGGCATTCGGGTGGTGCCGCGACCGCTGCATGGCGGACTGTGGCGCGCATACCACGACCACCGGATGGCGACCACGGGTGCGCTCATCGGGCTCGCGGTGCCCGGCGTGGAGGTGGACGACATCGGCGCGACGGCGAAGACCTTGCCGCAGTTCACCGATCTGTGGGATCTGATGCTGGCCAAGGAAGACGGCGGCAGCTCGACCGGCACCGTGCGCGACGTCGCATCGTGAGCTGGCTGGACGACGTCGACGACGACGAACCGGAGTTCGACGAGTCGGACGTCCGCGTCCGCCCGAACCCGAAGGCCAACCGTCCGCGCACGAAGCGACGCCCGGCACATGAAGACGCCCGCATCGCGCGCGTGCTCGGGGTCGACCGCGGGCGATACACGGTGCTCGTCGATGAGGACGACGCGGACGAGCGCACCGTGCTCACCGCGCGCGCACGCGAGCTGCGCAAGACGCCGATCGTGACCGGTGACCGCGCCCGTGTGGTGGGCGATGTGAGCGGGGCCGACGGCACGCTCGCTCGCATCGTGGGGATCGAGGGGCGCACCTCGCTCCTGCGCCGATCCGCCGACGACACCGATCAGGTGGAGCGGATCATCGTCGCCAACGCGGATCAGATGCTCATCGTCGTCGCCGCGGCCGACCCGGAGCCCCGCGCTCGGCTGGTCGATCGGTACCTGGTCGCGGCGCTGGATGCCGGCATCCGGCCCCTCATGGTCGTCACCAAGACCGACCTGGCCGATCCGGCGGACTTCCTCACGCACTTCACGGGCCTGGACCTGGAGGTCTTCACCAGCGCGCGCGGAGAGATGCCCGTCGAGCGGATCGGTCGCAGCCTCACCGGACACTCGACCGTGTTCGTCGGGCACAGCGGCGTGGGGAAGTCCACCCTCGTCAACGCCCTCGTGCCGGGCGCTGACCGCGCGACCGGCCACGTCAACGAGGTGACGGGCCGCGGCAG
>JAUHYM010000225.1 GCA_030426515.1 Actinomycetes bacterium | reverse complement strand
TCGCCGCCAGTTCGTCCGCGCCGAGCTTCGAGCCGTGCACGCCTCCGGTGTTCTGCTTGTGGGGTGCGGGCCAGCCGATGATCGTCTTCAGGACGATGAGCGAGGGCTTGCTCGTCTCGGCCTTGGCCGCTTCGATCGCGGCGAACAGCTCGGGCACGTCCTCGACGTACTCGCCGGAACTCTTCCAGTCGACCGTCTGCACGTGCCAGCCGTACGCCTCGTAGCGGGCGGCGACGTCCTCGGTGAATGCGACGTTCGTGTCGTCCTCGATCGAGATCTGATTGCTGTCGTACAGCACGACCAGGTTGCCCAGCTGCTGGTGGCCCGCCAGGCTCGACGCCTCGCTGGTCACGCCCTCCTGCAGGTCGCCGTCGGAGGCGATGACATACACAAAGTGGTCGAAGGGCGACTCGCCGGCGGCAGCATCCGGGTCGAACAGCCCGCGCTCGAAGCGCGACGCGTAGGCGAAGCCCACGGACGAGGCGAGGCCCTGTCCGAGCGGACCGGTCGTGATCTCGACACCGTCGGTGTGGCCGTACTCGGGGTGCCCCGGAGTGAGCGAGCCCCAGGTGCGGAGCGCCTTGAGGTCATCGAGCTCGAGACCGAACCCGCCCAGATACAGCTGGACGTACTGCGTGAGCGAGGAGTGACCGGCCGACAGGATGAAGCGGTCGCGGCCCAGCCAGTCCTTGTCGGTGGGATCGTGGCGCATGACGCGCTGATAGAGCAGGTAGGCGGCAGGAGCGAGGCTCATCGCCGTTCCCGGGTGGCCGTTGCCCACCTTCTCGACGGCGTCCGCCGCCAGTACGCGCGCGGTGTCCACCGCACGCTCGTCGACCTCGTCCCAACGCAGCTCCGACACGGGACCGCCTTTCGTTGATTGGTGGGGTTCGCGTCCGGCGACTCCGCGGCTGGCTCCGATCCATACGGATGGCACAGGGGAGTCGACACAACGACGCGGGTGTGCGTTCAGCATAGCGAAGCGGACCCTGCCGGCGTCCGTCCGTGTGTGCTTGTGTGACGCCACTATCGCAGGGTCCGCCGCGGGGCGTGTCACGGGAGCGTGACGGCCGTGTCACCGCTCGCTCACCGCGGCCGCGGTCCGCCTGTGAGCGGTGCGTCCGGCGGCGCAGGGGAGCCAGATCGCATGCCATAGACTTGATGCGGTTCCGACACGACGGCTGGATGCGGGGGGCGATGGACGATTCGAGAGTGCTCGAGGCACCCGTCCACCCCTCCTCCCGGAGTCTCGGCCGCACGGTGCGCGCCTACGTGGCCCTCACCAAGCCGCGCGTGCTGGAGCTGCTGCTGGTCACCACCGTTCCGGTGATGATCCTCGCGGCGGGCGGTCTTCCGGACCTCTGGCTCGTCGTCGCCACCGTCATCGGCGGCTCGGCCAGCGCGGGCTCGGCAGCCGCGTTCAACATGTACCTCGACCGCGATATCGACGCGCACATGCAGCGCACGGTCAACCGACCGCTCGTCACGGGCGAGGTCTCGCCCCGCGGTGCGCTGGTGTTCGCCTGGTCGCTCGCGGTCGGGTCGACGCTGTGGCTGCTGGCCACGACGAACTGGCTGGCCGCGGGCCTGTCGGCGTTCGCCATCTTCTTCTATGTGGTCATCTACACGATGATCCTCAAGCGACGGACCGAGCAGAACATCGTGTGGGGTGGGATCGCGGGGTGCTTCCCCGTCCTCATCGGCTGGAGCGCCGTGACCGGGTCGCTCTCGTGGGCCCCGGTGATCCTGTTCACCCTCGTCTTCCTGTGGACGCCGCCGCACTACTGGCCGCTGTCGATGAAATACAAGGATCAGTACGATGAGGTCGACGTTCCCATGCTGGGTGCGACGCGGTCCGGGGCGGTCGTCGGTCTGCAGGTGATCCTGTATGCGTGGGCGACGGTCGCGTGCTCGCTGCTGCTCATTCCCGTCGCCGACATGGGGCTCGTGTACACCGCGTCATCCCTGGTGTTCGGGGGCTGGTTCATCTACGAGTCGCACCGGCTCTACAGCCGCGCTGTGCGCGGCACGGAGCCGCGGCCGATGCGTGTGTTCCACGCCTCGATCACCTACCTGACGCTGCTGTTCCTGGCCATCGCGGTCGATCCGCTGCTGCCGTTCTGACTCACGCGTCCTTCACGTGGACGTGACGGACGAGGGTCAGCGCGCGTCGGCGACCGGAGAGCCGTAGCCGAGCCAAGCCTCGTAGCCGAGGGCGTCCAGGATCGGCGCGGCGGCGGTGGCGGGGGTGCGGAGCTGGGTGGCCATGACATGTCCCTTCGTTCGGTCGGCCTGAGGGGCCGTGTGGGACTCATCCTCCTCCCGTGATCCGCGTGCTGCCTTTGTGGCTCCTATGCGTCTGCTGAATGTGCGCGGTCGCTGGATGCGGGGGTGGTCGAGAGATTCATGAGGACCGCCGTCATCGCCGCCACGAGAAGCATCGAGAGCACCATGTGGATGTTGACGAGCACAATCGGCAGCCCGGTGCGCGCCTGCCACAGGCCGACGACGATCTGCAGAACCTCGACGCCGAGCAGGAGCAGCGTCCAGCGTGGCATCCGCAGGGCCCGCGGCATCCGGCGCGCCGCGAACACCAGCACCGCCGACAGTCCGAACGTGATGTAGGCGGGCCAGGCGTGGATGTGCTGCATGAGCTCGGGGTCGAGACCGTTGCGCGCTGCGCCGCCGTCTCCGGCGTGCGGGCCGGAACCGGTCACCAGGATCCCCACGACGACGGTGATCGACACCCCGACGGCGGTGAGCCAGGCGAGCGTCGCGAACCAGCGGGGTACTGCTCGCACGCGGGGTCCCGGCTCCGCATAGACGCGACACAGCAGAGCCGCGGACATCGCGACGAGGACCCCGGAGGCCAGGAAGTGCAGTCCGACGACGTACGGGTTCAGGTTGGTCAGCACGGTGATCCCGCCGATGATGGCCTGCAGCGGCACGTACAGGCCGATCAGGAGCGTCAGCCAGAACAGGTCACGACGTGCGCGGCGCATCCGCAGGATCAGCACGAACGTGACGATCGCCACGGCCACGAGGACGAACGTCAGAAGACGATTGCCG
>JAUHYM010000036.1 GCA_030426515.1 Actinomycetes bacterium | reverse complement strand
GCCTCGAGCCCGTGTCGGTCACCGCCAGCGCCGCGGAGGTCGCACGCATGCTCGCCAGCTACGACCTGGTGTCTCTGCCCGTCACCGACCAGGCGCACCGGCTCGTCGGCGCCGTCAGCATCGACGATGTCCTCGATCATCTGCTCCCCGACGACTGGCGGTCGCACGACGACCACGACGACCACCGCCGCCCGACGGGAGTGGGACGATGACCGGCGGCGTCGCCGATCGCCGGGCGGGCCGTTCGAAGCAGAGCGCGCGCGGCCTGGACGCGCCCCGCCGACGCGGGGGGATGCTGGCACCCCGCCCGCAGCAGCCATCACGCGATCGCTTCGGCCGGTTCACGGAGTGGATCGCCCGCGCCATGGGCACGCCGGTCTTCCTCCTTCTGCTGACGGCCTTCGTCGCCGCCTGGCTGGCATGGAACACGCTCGCTCCGGTGCCATGGCGGTTCGACAGTGCGGCGAACGGGTTCACCGCCCTCACACTGATGCTCTCGCTGCAGGCGTCCTACGCCGCTCCGCTGATCCTCCTCGCGCAGAACCGTCAGGACGACCGGGACCGCGTGCAGATCGAACAGGACCGGCAGCGTGCCGAGCGCAATCTCGCCGACACCGAGTACCTGGCGCGTGAGATCGTCGCGCTGCGGATGGCTCTGACCGAGGTGTCCGCGGAGGTGCTGACACGGGACGACCTGCGCCACGAGCTTCGGGCCCTGCTGGACGACGTGGACGAGCGCCGCGCCGCGCAGGAGCGCCCCGCATGACCGCGCAGTGGGTGCGGCGCGCCGTCGATGCGGTGATCGACCCGGAGCTTCGGGTGCCGCTGGGCGAGCTCGGCATGGTTCGGGATGTCTCGGTCGAGGGAACGACCGCGCACGTGCACATCGTGCTGACGATCGTGGGGTGCCCGGCAGCCGATCGCATCGCCGCCGACGTGACGTCTGCGGCGATGTCCGCGGGCGGGATCGACGATGTCGCGCTGGAGGTAGGCGTGATGACCCCCGAGGAGCGACGCGCACTCACCGAACGCCTGCGCGGGGACCGTGCGCACCGCCAGATGCCGTTCACCGCCGACGCACTGACACGTGTCATCGCGGTCACCAGCGGCAAGGGCGGCGTCGGGAAGTCGACGGTCACCGCCAACCTCGCGGTCGCTCTCGCCGCCCGCGGGCTGCGCGTCGGTCTCATCGATGCAGACGTGCACGGATTCTCGATCCCCGGCCTGCTCGGTCTGATCGGAGAGGACGGCCGCGCACCCTCTCCGACGCGGATCGACGACCTCATCGTGCCGCCCGTCGCGCACGGGGTGAAGACGATTTCGATCGGCATGTTCCTGCGCGAGGGCGAGGAGCGCGCGGCCGTCGCCTGGCGCGGACCGATGCTGCACCGAACCGTGCAGCAGTTCCTCACCGACGTGCACTTCGGAGACCTCGACATCCTGCTCCTGGACATGCCTCCGGGCACCGGAGACGTCGCGATCTCGGTCGGTCAGCTTCTCCCCCATGCCGAGGTTCTCGTCGTGACCACCCCGCAGGCCGCCGCCTCCGACATCGCGGTGCGCAGCGGTCTGGTCGCGCGCCAGACGGGACAGACCGTGCGCGGGGTCATCGAGAACATGTCGGCGATGACTCTGCCCGACGGCACGCCTCTGGACCTGTTCGGGTCCGGGGGCGGCGCTCAGGTGGCTGCCGAGCTCTCCCAGGACGCCGATGCGGTGCCGCTCCTGGGATCGATCCCGCTCAGCCCGGGGCTGCGCGCGGGCGGCGACACGGGCACGCCGGTCGTGGTCAGCGCACCCGAGGACCCGGCCGCGCAGGCGATCGCGGGCATCGCCGCCGCGGTCGCCGACGCACGGCGAGGCCTGGCAGGCAGGCGTCTCCCGGTCGCGCTTCGCTGACCAGGCTCAGGTCGCCTCGGCGTCGAAGGGCGGCTCTTCGCCGTCGGCGAGACGCGGCTTCGCGTTGCTGGGTGATGTCGCCGCGGCCGCCGCGCCGGCGCTGGCGGCGCGGACGGTCGCCACAGGCGGGTCGTCCAGCAGCGCCTCGCGGATGATGCGCCGCGGGTCGTACTGGCGAGGGTCGAGCTTGCGCCAGTCGACATCGTCGAAGTCCGGCCCCATCTCATCGCGCACACGGTCCTTCGCGCCGCGCATGAAGTCGCGGGCCTGCCGCACGAAGCGCGAGAAGCTCTCCGCGACCCGTGGCAGGCGCTCGGGGCCGATGATGAGAGCGGCGATCACACCGATCAGCAGCAGCTTCTCGATGGTGAGGCCGAAGAACATGGCTCCAGATTACCCGTCGCGCCTGCCCTTCTCCGTCCACGGCCGCGCGTAGCCTTGGGGGCATGAGCGCACGTGAACGCAATGAGCGGTTCATCCAGGAGACCGTCGTCGAACCGGCGGACATCTCCCGCGCGCGGGCCGCGTCACTCGAGCTCGGTGTCGAGCCGGTCAGCGTCGCCGTCGGCGCGCAGATCGCCGTCGCGGCCGCCGCCACCGGCGCGCAGAGCATCATCGAGATCGGCACCGGTGCCGGTGTGTCCGGCCTCTGGCTGCGTCGGGGTGCCCCACGCTGCGTCCTCACCACGATCGACAAGGAGCCAGAGCATCTCGGAGCGGCCCGCGAGGCGTTCCAGGCCGCGAAGGTTCCCACCGCGCGGGTCCGCTTCATCACGGGTCGCGCGGCCGAGGTGCTGCCGCGCATGAACGAGTCCGCCTACGACATCGTCCTCGTCGACGCCGATCCCGAGAATGTGATCGACTACGTCGAGCACGGCCTGCGCCTGGTGCGACCGGGCGGAACGGTCCTGGTGCCGCGGGTGCTCGGCGACGGGAAGGTGTCCGATCCCGTCCAGCGGGATGCCGTCACGGCGGCGTATCGGAGCCTGCTGCAGGAGACCCAGGACTCTCCGGCGGTGCTCGCGGCGATCAGCGCGGTCGGCGAGGGTCTGCTGTCTCTGACGACGACGACGCCCGTCGACTGACCGCGGCGGACGGAGACACGAGAACGGCCGGACCCGAAGGTCCGGCCGTTCCGATGCGTTGGTGCGTCGTTCGCCGCTAGGCTGCGCTCACCACGGCGCCGAGCGCGTCGTGAAGCTCCTTCGCTTCATCGTCGTTCACCGACACGACCAGGCGTCCGCCGCCTTCCAGCGGGACGCGCACGATGATGAGGCGTCCCTCTTTCACCGCCTCCATCGGGCCGTCTCCGGTTCTCGGCTTCATGGCTGCCATTGCGGCTTCCTTTCGTCAGGGGTCTGCCGACCAAGTTTACCCCGGCTCACCCGGAGCAGTGGAATCGTGCGCCCTACGGAACCTGCCAGTAGGTGCTCGCCTGGGAATACATGTTCCAGATCCACCACGCCTGCGCGGCCAGACAGCCGGCGAGCACAACGACCCGCCACCACACCGCCCGCGGGGCCGCCACCGCGCCCCACAGCGGCGTAAGCGGCAGCAGCAGCCGGAAGGTGCTGGACTGCGGGAAGAAGACCGCGAGCAGGTAGAGCACATAGCTGAACGCCCACAGTCGCAGCGGTGTCCCCAGGCGCCGCACATGCGGCTCAAAAAGCAGCGCGGCGGCGAAACCGGCGACCAGCAGCGCGAGCATCAGGACGCCGAACCAGCCCGGCCATCCCCACTCTCCCGCCCAGAACATCGCGCCTTCGAGGAATCCTTCGAAGGGCAGGAAGTGCGCGGCCGGGTCGCTCACCCAGTTGCGACGCCACGCGAGCTCTGTCGCGAGGTACGCATCGGGCACCCCGGTGGCGAGCGCGGCGATGACCGGCCACGCGAAGCCGACGGCAACCGCCCACAGCCCGGCGACCACGATGTGGACGATCTCACGCGTCGGGAGCGTGTCGTCGCGCCGCCGCATCCACCGCCATACCCCGTACAGGGCGAGGAACAGCGAGAACGCGAGGACCCCGGGTCGGGTGAATCCCATCACGGGAATGAGCAGGTACAGCCAGGGCCACCGGCGGAGCTCGACGCACAGCAGAGCGAGGAGCAGCCACAGCAGGAACAGCGCCTCGGCATAGGCGACTTGGAACAGCGCTGCGAGCGGGCCGGAGGCGAAGATGAGCACCGCCCACATCGACGCCGGTCCGTCGAGGTGAGCCCTCAGCAGCCGATGGAGCACGAGGCAGGCGAGGTAGCCCGCGACGAGCGAGATGATGAGCGCGGCGGCGGGCCAGGACCCCGTGAGACCGCCAAGGGCGGCGGCCAGGTACGGGTAGAGCGGCAGGAACGCCCAGGAGTTCTCTGCTACCTCACCCGCGTCCGTGCGCGGCAGGTCTGTCGGATACCCGTTGACCGCGGTGAACCAGTACCAGGTGGCGTCCCACCCGGCCACGAGGTCGCCGATGGTCGCCTGCGGGCCGAACCGGGATCCGACGGGCGCGCTGGCGGCCGCGACGAGCAGAAACCCGGTGGTCACCGCGCGGGCGCTCAGGTAGAGCACCGCGATGCGCAGTGCGACGGGCCAGGCACGCCAGCCCGACGCGGTCGGAGCGGTGTCGGTCAGGGAGCCGTCAGCCACGCGCGCAGCCCACGCTCGACGTCCGTGATCTGGGCGAGGGGTACGCGCTCCTCGTCGTGGTGCGCCAGATGCGGGTCGCCCGGCCCGTAGTTCACGGCGGGAACCCCCATGGCGCTGAATCGGGCGACGTCCGTCCAGCCGTACTTCGGGCGCGGCTGCGCGCCCACCGCCGCAAGGAACTCCTGCGCGAGCGGCGCATCGAGCCCCGGCCGAGCGCCCGGCGCCCGGTCGACGAACTCGACCTCGAAGCCGTCGAAGACCTCACGGACGTGCTGCTCCGCCTCGTCGACGGTCGCGCTCGGCGCGAAGCGGTAGTTCACCTCGACCTCGCACAGATCGGGGATCACGTTGCCGGCGATGCCCCCGCCGATGCGCACCGCGTTCAGGCCCTCACGGTAGACGAGGCCCTCGACAGGAACCTCTTGCGGCGTGTAGTCCGAGAGTCGCTGCAGGATGGGAGCCGCGGCGTGGATCGCGTTCTCGCCGATCCACGCGCGCGCCGAGTGAGACCGGACGCCATGGGTGCGCACGATCGCGCGCAGGTTGCCGTTGCAGCCTCCTTCGACCGCTCCGTTGCTCGGCTCGCCGAGGATGGCGAAATCGGCCTCGAACAGGTCGGGGCGCGTGCGCGCCAACCGCGTCAGCCCGTTGCGGTCCGCATCCACCTCCTCATGGTCATACCACATCCAGGTGATGTCGGCGCGCGGCGCGACCAGCTCGGCCGCGAGCTTGAGCTGCACGGCCACGCCGCCCTTCATGTCGACCGTGCCGCGACCCCACAGGAACGGCTCTCCGTCGATGTCGACGCGCCGCGTCGGCAGGTTGCGATTGATCGGCACGGTGTCGATGTGCCCGGCGATCACCACGCGGTGCGCGCGGCCGAGGTGGGTGCGTGCGACGATCGTGTCGCCATCCCGATAGCGGTCGAGGTGAGGGACCGTCTCCAGCGCCGCCCATATCGCGTCGGCGAGTGCGGTCTCCTCGTCGGAGACGCTGGGCACATCGCAGATCGCCTGCGTGAGGTCGATGGACGAGGCGGACAGATCGAGCGCCAGCATCCTCCGAGTCTATCGGCGCGTGCGGAGCCGACCCCGACGTCGTCTAGCGTGGTTGTCATGACTGAACAGCGCTGGGTATGGGGCGAGGGCCTCGCGACGATCTCCGCCGAGGGCACCGTGCTCGACACCTGGTTCCCCCAGCCCGCCGTCGGGCGCGCTCCGCAGCTGTCGGGCCCGTGGGAGCCCGCCGAGACGCTCGAGCGGCTCGCGGTCGACGACCCGCGTCGCGGGGTGACCAGCGAGGCCGTGCGTGTGGAGATCGACCTGGACGCCGCTCCGGCATCCACCAGCGACGCCTACCTGCGCCTGCACGCCCTGTCGCATCTGCTGGTGCGCCCGAACGAGCTCAACCTCGAGGGAATCTTCGGCCACCTGCCCAACGTCGCGTGGACCACGGCCGGCCCCATGCATCCCGACGAGTACGACCGGCGTCGCCCCGAGCTTCTGCGTGCCGGCGTCCAGATCCAGAGCCTCGACAAGTTCCCGCGACTGCTCGACTACGTCATGCCTGCCGGCGTGCGGATCGGCGACGCATCGCGGGTCCGCCTCGGTGCGCACCTGTCCCCCGGCACGACCGTGATGCACGAGGGCTTCGTCAACTTCAACGCCGGCACCCTGGGCGCCTCGATGATCGAGGGACGGATCTCGCAGGGCGTGGTCGTCGGCGACGGCACCGACATCGGCGGCGGCGCCTCGATCATGGGGACCCTCTCCGGCGGCGGCACGCACAAGGTCGCGATCGGCGCCCGGGCGCTGCTGGGTGCGAACGCCGGCATCGGGATCTCGCTGGGCGACGACTGCGTCGTCGAGGCCGGCCTCTACGTCACGGCAGGATCGAAGATCGTCCTCGCCGACGAGCCGGCGACGGCCGATGCCGCACGCCCGACGGTGAAGGGCGCCGAGCTCTCGGGCGTGCCCGGCATCCTGTTCCGGCGCAACTCGCTCAGCGGCGCCATCGAGGCCGTGCGGCGGCGCGGCGTCGGAGTGACGCTCAACGAGGCGCTGCACGCCTAGAGTCGATGTCAGGACCACGCAAGGAGGCGACACCGTGAGCAGACGGGTCCCGAAGGCCATCTACGAGGCAGAGCTCAAGCGCCTTCAGGCGCAGCTGGTCGACGTCCAGGCCTGGGTCCAGGCGACGGGCGCGCGCATCGTCGTGATCTTCGAGGGCAGGGATGCCGCCGGCAAGGGCTCGACGATCAAGCGCGTCTCCGAGTACCTGAATCCCCGCGTGACCCGCGTCGTCGCGCTGCCCGCACCGACCGAGCGCGAGCGCACGCAGTGGTACTTCCAGCGGTACATCCCCCACCTGCCTGCCGCGGGCGAGATCGTGCTCATGGACCGGTCCTGGTACAACCGCGCCGGCGTGGAGCACGTGATGGGCTACTGCAGCAACGCCGAGTACCACCGGTTCCTGCATCAGGCGCCCATCTTCGAGCGCATGCTCGTCGAGGACGGAATCATGGTGCTCAAGTACTGGTTCAGCGTCTCGGATGTGGAGCAGGAGAAGCGCTTCCGCTCTCGCGCGGAAGACCCGATGCGGCGCTGGAAGCTGAGCCCCAACGATGTCCTGTCCATCACCAAGTGGGAGGACTACTCGCGGGCGAAGGACACGATGTTCGTGCACACGGACATCCCCGAAGCGCCGTGGTTCGAGGTCGACAACGAAGACAAGCGGCGCGGTCGGCTGAACATGATCGCCCACCTTCTGCAGCAGATCCCGTACGGAGAGGTGGAGCGCGACGACGTCGTGATCCCGCCGCGACCGGCGGCCGGCGGCTACGAGCGCCCGCCGCGCGACCTCACGACGCAGGTGCCCGACTGGGCAGCCGAGGTTGTCCGCCGCCAGAGCGGCGACGACTGAGCGCGCGCCTCACCGCGGGGCGCTCACCGGCACATCGCCGCGAGAGCGCCCACCCGGTGATCAGTCAGCGGTCGGGTACTGCCGCTCGGGCGAGCCGATGTACAGCTGCTGCGGACGGCCGATCTTGGTCTTCGGGTCCTGCTGCATCTCGCGCCAGTGAGCGATCCATCCGGGGAGTCGGCCGATCGCGAACAGCGGCGTGAACATCCGGGTGGGGAAGCCCATCGCCTTGTAGATCACGCCGGTGTAGAAATCGACGTTCGGGTACAGGCGACGCTCCTTGAAGTAGTCGTCCTCCAGCGCCGTCTGCTCGAGTTCCTGCGCGAGGTCGAGAAGCGGGTCGTGCACGCCCAGCTCGCGCAGCACCTCGTCGGCCGACTCCTTGACGAGCTTGGCCCGAGGGTCGTAGTTCTTGTAGACCCGGTGCCCGAAGCCCATCAGCTTCACGCCGGCTTCCTTGTTCTTGACCCGCTCCACGAACCGGCTGACGCTCTCACCGGAGTCGCGGATGCCGGCGAGCATGTCGAGAACGGCCTCGTTCGCGCCGCCGTGCAGCGGGCCGTAGAGGGCGTTGATGCCGGCTGAGATCGACGAGAACTGGTTCGCGCCGGTCGATCCGACCAGACGCACGGTCGAGGTCGAGGCGTTCTGCTCGTGGTCCTCGTGCAGGATCAGGAGACGCTCCAGCGCGCGCGACATCACCGGATTCAGCTCGTAGATCTCGCTCAGCACACCGAAGTTGAGCTTGAGGAAGTTGTCGACGAAGCTGAGCGAGTTGTCGGGGTAGAGGAAGGCCTGACCGATGCTCTTCTTGTGCGCGTATGCAGCGATCACGGGGAGCTTGGCGAGCAGCCGGATCGTGTTGAGCTCGACGTGCTCGGGGTTGTCCGGGTCGGACTGGTCCTCATAGTAGGTCGACAGCGCCGCGGTCGCGGCGGAGAGCACCGACATGGGGTGGGCGGTCGGCGGCAGCGCCGAGAAGAAGCGCTTCAGGTCCTCGTGCAGCAGCGTGTGGCGGCGCACCCGGTGGTCGAAGGCGTCCAGCTCGCTCGCGGTGGGCAGCTCGCCGTAGATGAGCAGCCACGCGACCTCGAGATAGTTGGAGTGCTTCGCCAGCTGCTCGATGGGGTAACCGCGATAGCGGAGGATGCCCTGGTCGCCATCGATGTAGGTGATCGCCGACCGTGTCGAGGCCGTGTTGACGAAGCCATAGTCGAGAGCCGTGTACCCGGTCTGACGGGTGAGCGTGGAGACGTCGAGACTCGGCGCTCCGTCCGTGCCGCGGAGCACAGGCAGCTCCGCCGTCCGATCACCGACCTGAAGTGTGGCCTTCTCCTGGGTGTCCGCGTCGCTCACGGCTCCTCCTCGCGATTCTGGTCGGTTCGGGGTGTCGTTCTCCCGCGCACGCACGGTGGTGCGGCGCAGATGCGACGGCGAACGGATGTCGTCGACCGGCCGCTCATACAGCCTATCCCGCCCGCACACCTACTGCGGACACGTCCAAAAGGTCTGGGAATCCGGTGGAGGTCGGCTACGAATCGCGACGCAGTCTCGTCGCCGCTGCCGCGATCCGCTCGTCGGTCGCGGTGAGCGACAGCCGAATGTGCTCGGGGTGGAACGACCCGTAGAAGACGCCGGGTCCCGCGAGGATTCCTATCTCTGCCAGGCGGGCCATGCTCTCCCACGCATCGCGCCCCTCGGTCGCCCACAGGTAGAGTCCTGCCTCGCTGCGATCGATGCGGAAGCCCGCAGACTCGAGGGCGGGGCGCAGCATCGCGCGTCGACCGCGGTAGAGATCGCGCTGCGCGTCGACGTGCGCGTCGTCGCCGAGTGCCGCCGCCATCGCGCGCTGCACGGGCGCGGGGAGCATGAGCCCGAGGTGCTTTCGCGCGGTGAGCAGGCGCCCGATGAGGGCGCTGTCACCCGCGAGGAACGCGGCCCGGTAGCCGGCCAGGTTCGACTGCTTGCTCAGCGAGTACACCGACAGAAGCCCGGTGTGGTCGCCCTCGGTGACCGCGGGGTCGAGGACGGAGGGGATCGGCGCATCGTCCCAGGGTGCATCCCAGCCGAGCTCGGCGTAGCACTCGTCCCCGGCGATCACCGCGCCGAGTGCACGGGCGCGGTCACGCGCTCGTCGGAGCTCGTCGACGCTCCAGACGCGACCGTCCGGGTTGCCCGGGGAGTTCAGCCAGACCAGGCGGGTGCCTTCGGGCCAGTCGTCGGGGTCGTCGGTCGCCACGGCGCGAGCCCCCGCGACGGTCGCGCCGACCGCATATGTGGGGTACGCCGCACGCGGGTGGACGACCGTGTCAGCGGGGCCGAGGTCGAGGAGCGTCGGCAGGAGCGCGACGAGCTCCTTCGAGCCGATCGTGGGCAGGACGCTCTCGGGCGTCAGCCCCGTGACGCCACGACGCCGTGCGAACCACGCGCAGATCGCCTCGCGCAGTGCGGGCGTTCCATTGGTCGTCGGGTACCCGTGCGCATCCGTCGCATCACTCAGCGCGCGTCGGACGACCTCGGGCGTCGGGTCGACCGGAGACCCGATCGACAGGTCGACGATGCCGTCCGGGTGGGCGCGTGCGCGCTCCGCGTAGGGCGCGACGGCATCCCACGGGTAGTCCGCGAGCTCGGAGACCCCCACAGCCGGCGGTCAGTGCTCCTGAGGCGGCAGAGCCTCGATGACGGGGTGGTCCTTGTGGATGACCCCGACTTTCGCTGCTCCCCCGGGCGAGCCCACGTCATCGAAGAACTCGACGTTCGCCGTGTAGTAGTCCTGCCACTCGTCGGGAAGGTCGTCCTCGTAGAAGATCGCCTCGACGGGGCACACCGGCTCGCATGCGCCGCAGTCGACGCACTCGTCCGGGTGGATGTACAGCGACCGTTCACCTTCGTAGATGCAGTCGACGGGGCACTCGTCGATGCACGCACGGTCCTTCACATCGACGCAGGGAAGGGCGATCACGTAAGTCACGGCTTCAGTCTAGTTCGTCCGTGCGTCGCGGGCCGACCGTGTGTCGGGCCATGACACCACGATGGCGACGAGGACCGGCACCGCGATCGTCCACACCAGACCGGCGTTGACCGCACCGTCGGAGCTCTGCGGGACGACGACGGAACCGCCTGGCCCCGGCCCGCTGAACAGCAGCACGGCGAGCGTCATCCCGAGCCCGGTGGCCAGGGTCGCCCAGCGATCGAGCGTGAGAGCACGCACCGCCACCAGCAGCGCAGCGGACCCGAGGATGGCGAGGATCAGCCCCAGAGGGAGCCATCCCAGCGCGTAGGCGTGCGAGATCGTGCCCGCGATGCCGTAGACCGCGCCGATCAGGAGCGCGATGGCCCAGGTGGCGAGGCGGGAGAGCGTGCCGGTCACGGTTCGAGTGTACGCGGGCATCGGCGTGAGCGACGGCGCCGTCACACCGCCCATCCCCACAGGCGCAGAAGGGCGGCGGTGAGAGCTGACGCGGCGACGACGGCGAGGAAGGGAGCACGCATCAGCAGCAGGCCGGCTGCGACGAGCACTGCGGGGATGCGCGCGTCGACGATGATGGCCTGTCCGGCGCCGAGCGTCTGCACAGCCACGAGGGCTGCCAGCAGGGCGACCGTGAGGAGGTCCGCGATGCGCGCCGGACGCGGCGCGTCCAGCCACCGCGTGGGCACGAGGTATCCCAGGGTCTTGAGCGCGACGCAGAGCACAGAGGCCAGCAGGATCGCCGTCCACAGAGTCACGGCATTCCCTCCCTTTCCGGCAGGTCGTCGGGCTCGTCCAGGATCCCGCGGAGCGGCGCAGCCGTGCGCGCGCCGAGCCAGTTGAACCACCCGACGAGCACCGCGACGCCGGCCGCCACCAGCACGGGAACACCCGGCATCAGGGCGGGAGTGAGAAATGCCGCGACGGCAGCGGCGGCGATGCCCACCGCGATCGCCTGGCGCTCGCGAAGACGCGGCCACAGCAGGGCCAGGAACGCCGCCGCGGCGGCCGCGTCGAGCCCGTACGCCCGCGGGTCGCCCAGCACGTCGCCGAGCAGAGCCCCCGCCAGTGTCGTCGCGTTCCACCCGATGTAGATCCCGATGCCGGTCACCCAGAATCCGACGAGCTGAGCCGGTCGTCGCTCCTGCGCCAGCGCGACGGCGGTCGACTCGTCGATCGTGAAGTGCGCGGCCGCGGCTCGAGTGGCCGCGCCCGCGCCGATGACCGGCGACATCCGCATGCCGTAGGCGATGTTGCGCACACCCAACAGGGCAGCTGACGCGATCGCCGCAGGCGCTGCCGCGAGTCCCCCCGCGCCGATCACGCCGATGAACGCGAACTGAGAGCCGCCGGTGAACATGAGCAGGCTCAGAACACAGGTCTGCCAGACGTCGAGGCCCGAGGCGACGGCCAGCGCTCCGAACGAGATGCCGTAGGCGCTGGTCGCCAGCGCGACGGAGAGACCCTGACGCCAGGCTCCGCGCGCGTGCCCCGGCGCCGACGACTCGTCCATCATCCTCCAACTGTTCATCTGAGCGAACGCTCGACGATCATTCTGAACGACCCTGGGTTCGGTCGTCAAGCTGAACGCCTGTTTGCCATACTGAACGCATGGAGAGTGTCGGAGCACGAATCGCCGGCGCACTGCGCCGCGAACGCGAGACCGCAGGCCTGTCGGTGTCGGAGCTGGCCCGCCGGGCGGGAGTCTCCAAGGCGACCGTGTCGCAGCTGGAGGGCGGCGCCGGCAATCCCAACGTCGAGACCCTGTGGGCGATCGCGACCGCACTCGGCGTGCCGTTCTCGGTCTTCGTCGACGACCCATCCCCGGGCACGACGCTGATCCGCGGCGCAGAGATGACCGCGGTCGTCTCCGCCGTGGCTCCGTACGCGGCATCCCTGCTCTCGGCCAGCCCACCCCAGGCGCGACGAGACCTCTACCTCATCCATGCCGAGCCCGGCGGCTCTCGGGACTCGGCGCCGCACACGCGCGGCACCACCGAGTACGTAGTTCTGCTCTCGGGAGAGGCTCTGGTCGGCCCCGCCGATGCGCCGGAGATCCTCCGCCCGGGGGACTTCCTCTCCTACCCCGGCGACGCTCCGCACGTGTTCGAGGCCCGCGCTGCGGGAACCTCCGCGGTGCTCATCTCAGAGCTGCGGTAGAAGGACGCCTCAGGCGTTCGCGTCCTGCCGCTTCAGCCGTGCGGTCGCCCGCGCACGCTCGGTCTGGTCGAGGATGACCTTGCGTATCCGGACCTTCTCGGGCGTGACCTCGACGCACTCGTCGTCACGCGCGAACTCGAGCGACTCCTCGAGTGACAGCTGCCGGGGCGGGGTGAGCTTCTCGAGCTCGTCCGCCGTCGACGAGCGCATGTTCGTGAGCTTCTTCTCCTTGGTGATGTTCACGTCCATGTCCTCGGAGCGGGTGTTCTCCCCCACCACCATGCCCTCGTACACCTCTTCGGTGGGCTGGACGAAGAAGCTCATCCGCTCCTGCAGCGCCATCATCGCGAACGGTGTGGCCACACCCGAGCGGTCGGCGACGATAGATCCGTTCTGGCGCGCGACGATGTGCCCCGCCCAGTCGTCGTAGCCGTGCGAGATCGCGTTGGCGATGCCGGTGCCGCGCGTGGTCGAGAGGAACTCGGTGCGGAACCCGATGAGGCCGCGCGAGGGGACGATGAACTCCATGCGCACCCAGCCGGTGCCGTGGTTGACCATGCTGTCCATCCGGCCCTTGCGCCCGGCCATCAGCTGGGTGATCGCGCCGAGGTACTCCTCGGGCGCGTCGATGGTGAGGTGCTCGAACGGCTCCTGAACCTGGCCGTTCTCGCCCTTGCGGGTGACGACCTGCGGCTTGCCGACCGTGAGCTCGAAGCCCTCGCGGCGCATGTTCTCGACGAGGATGGCCAGCGCGAGCTCGCCGCGACCCTGGACCTCCCACGCGTCAGGTCGGCCGATGTCGACGACCTTGAGCGACACGTTGCCGATGAGCTCGCGGTCCAGACGGTCCTTGACCATGCGCGCCGTCAGCTTGTGGCCCTTCACCTTGCCCACGAGCGGCGAGGTGTTGGTGCCGATCGTCATCGAGATGGCGGGGTCGTCGACGGTAATGGCCTTCAGCGGGCGGACGTCCTCCGGGTCGGCGATCGTCTCGCCGATCGTGATCTCCTCGATGCCGGCGATCGCGACGATGTCGCCCGGGCCGGCCGATTCCGCGGGGAACCGCTCGAGGGCGCGGGTCTTGAGAAGCTCGGTGATGCGGGCGCTCGTGTGCGTGCCGTCGTGGCGCACCCACGCGACGGTCTGGCCCTTCTTCAGCGTGCCGTTGAACACGCGCAGCAGGGCGAGGCGGCCCAGGAACGGCGACGAGTCGAGGTTCGTCACCCAGGCCTGCAGCGGAGCGTCGTCGTCGTAGGACGGCGCCGGGACGTGCTCGAGGATCGCCTCGAACAGCGGCTCGAGGTCGTCGTTGTCCGGAAGATCGCCGTTGTCGGGGCGGGTCCGGGATGCCGCGCCGGCGCGCCCCGACGCGTAGACGACCGGGACATCGAGCAGAGCGTCCACGTCGAGGTCGGGAACGTCCTCGTGCAGGTCGGAGGCGAGTCCCAGAAGAAGATCGTGCGCCTCCTCCTCGACCTCGGCGATGCGCGCATCGGGGCGATCGGTCTTGTTCACGAGGAGGATGACCGGCAGCTTCGCCTCGAGCGCCTTGCGCAGCACGAAACGCGTCTGCGGCAGGGGGCCTTCACTGGCATCCACCAGGAGCACGACGCCGTCGACCATCGACAGTCCGCGCTCGACCTCGCCGCCGAAGTCCGCGTGGCCCGGGGTGTCGATCACGTTGATCGTCACGGGCTCGTCGGTGTGCGCGCCGTTGTAGGTGATCGCCGTGTTCTTGGCGAGGATCGTGATGCCCTTCTCGCGCTCGAGATCGTTCGAGTCCATCGCGCGTTCCTCGACGTGCGCGTGCTCGCCGAACGAGCCGGTCTGCCGAAGCATCGCGTCGACGAGGGTCGTCTTGCCGTGGTCGACGTGTGCGACGATCGCGACGTTGCGGAGGTCCGAGCGGAGGGCGCGCGCCATGGAAGTGTCCTTGCTGCAGGGGAAACGCCCGGAATCGGGCGCCCCCAGTCTACCGGGCGGGACGCAGCACCCCGTCGTGCAGCTCCAGAACGCGGTCCGCCTGGTCGACGATGGACGGATCGTGGGTCGAGAGGAGCACGGTCACGCCGTCGTCGTGCGCGATGCCGGCCAGCAGCGAGATCATCGAGGCCGCCGTGGCGGAGTCCAGCTGCCCGGTCGGCTCGTCGGCGAGCAGAATGCGCGGTCCGCCCGCCAGAGCGCGGGCGATGCCGACGCGCTGCTGCTGTCCGCCCGACAGCTCGCCCGGTCGCTGCTGCGCGTGCCCGGCGAGCCCGACCCGCTCGAGCAGGGCGTCGACCGTGCGCTCCCTCTCTGCAACGGGCGCACGCTGCACGCGCAGCGGCAGCTCCACGTTCTCGCGCGCGGACAGCGCCCCGATCAGCCCGAAGGACTGGAAGACGAAGCCGATCTCGTCCCGCCGAATCCGATCGAGCTCGCTCTCGCGCGCGTCGGCGAGGTCCACTCCCCGCACGCGCACGTGGCCCGTCGTCGGCGCCTGGATGCCGCCCAAGACGTGCAGCAGGGTTGTCTTTCCCGCGCCGGAGGGCCCGACGAGCACCGTGAACTCCGCGGTTCGGAGCTCCAGCGACGCATCTGCCAGCGCCGTCACCTCCCCTGCCGGCGTCTCGTGCACGACGGAGAGCCCGACGGCCTCGATCACGATGTCATCCACGGTCTGCCTCCTCCTCGGGCGCCGGGCTCTCCGCGGCGTCAGCGGCGGGTGCCGCCGGTGCCGCGGGGCGATCTCCGGGCCAGACGCCGATATGGTCGCTCTCCAGGCGCAGCCGCACGCGTTCGCGCAGATCCAGCTGCTGCAGATACTCGGGGGGCAGCTGCATCCGCCCGACCCGATCGAGGACGGCGAACTCCTCCGCCATCCGCCGCTGCCGCCCTTCGTCGTCGGTGTGGGTCCATCGCAGCACCTCTGTCGATGTGCGCCCATCGCGGATCTGCACGGTGCGCTGCACATGCTCGGACACGGAGGGGTCGTGGGTGACGATGAGCGCGGTCGTTCCCAGCTCCCGGTTGACCTGCTCGAACGTCTCGAGCACGTCGATCGACGTGTGCTCGTCCAGGTCACCGGTGGGCTCGTCGGCGAGCAGGACACGCGGGTCGTTGGCGAGCGCCACCGCGATGGCGACCCGCTGCTGCTGGCCGCCCGAGAGCTCGGCGGGCCGCTTGCCGGCGTGGTCTGCCACGCCGACCAGATCCAAGAGCTCGAGCGCGCGCGCAGACGTGCCGCGGTTTCCGCCGATGGCCCGAGCCAGATGCACGTTCTCGACGGCCGAGAGGTACGGAAGCAGGTTTCGCGCGGTCTGCTGCCAGACGAATCCCACGACCTCACGACGGTAGGCGACCCGCTGACGTGACGTGAGGGCGGGGAGATCGCGCCCGGCGACCACCGCTCGGCCGGCTGTGGGGGCATCCAGTGCCGAGAGGATCGACAGCAGCGTGGACTTGCCCGATCCCGAGGCGCCGACCAGGGCGACCAGCTCGCCGCGATCGACGAGCAGGTCCAGACCCTGCAGCGCCTGCACCTCGATATCCGCGACGGTGAAGATGCGCACGAGCCCCTCGCAGTGGATCTCGGGCGTCGATGGTGGGGACGCGTTCATCAGTCCTCCTCTGTTCGCAGTACAGCGGTGATGGATGTCGACCGCGCGCTCAGCACGCCGCCGACGACGGCGATCGCCAGCGCGATCACCACCGCCCCGATGAGCGCTCCGGTCAGAGCGGGGTCCAGTGCGAGCGCGGGCTGCGTCGCACCGCCGGTGAACGGGCGCAGATCGATGGC